>JAVCBY010000045.1:0-57895 GCA_037917625.1 Thermoproteota archaeon
GAGAGCTGGTGCTGGAGCTCTAACGACGAAAACTATACTTCCGAGACCTAGCAAGGGTTATGAGAATCCAGTTGTCGTTGAGCTCCCATTCGGGATGCTTAACGCTATGGGCTTACCTAACCCAGGGATAGATGAGTTCGAGAGGGAGTTCAGGGAGGCCAGAAGCTATATAGAGATACCGGTCATAGGGAGCGCTGGCGGTAATACTCCTGAGGAGGTAGCTCACGTCGCTGGGAGGCTCCAGGACTGCGGGGTCGATGCTGTAGAGTTGAACGCATCATGCCCCCATGTGAGGGGGCACGGGCTCGAGATAGGATCTACGCCCGAGCTAATGAGGGAGCTCGTCTCAGAAGTCAGGAGGAGCGTCAAGATACCTATAATAGTGAAGCTCTCCCCAATGGTCCCGGACATAGTGAGCTTGGGGAGGAGCGCCTTCGAATCCGGAGCCGATGCTTTGAACGCTATAAATACGGTTAGGGCCATGTACATAGATGTTGATGCTATGACCCCAGTCCTCTCTAATAAGTTCGGTGGGCTCAGCGGTCCAGCTATAAGGCCCATAGCTGTTAGATGCGTCTACGAGCTAGCTGGGATATGCGATGTGATCGGGACCGGTGGCGTCGAGACCTGGAGGGATGCTGTGGAGATGATGCTAGCTGGAGCTAAAGCTGTCGGTATAGGGACAGCTATCTATAGGAGGGGTCTGGAGGTCTTTGAGGAGATCAATAAGGGCCTGGAATCCTACTTACTGAAGAGAGGGCTGAGCTTGAGGGAGATAATAGGCAGAGCGAGGATTTAACCCTTCCGATATTTGGGAGTTCCCTAATGACTCTACCAAGCTCCATGAGAGCATAATCATTGAGCTCAGTCCCTTTAATTTAGCTCATGGTAGCTCATTGGGAGGGTGAAATTGGACCCCAAGCTGATAGTAGAGGAAGCGATAAATACGGGAGAGAGGAGGCTTATAGTTATATCTGGAAAGGATTCCCTCGAGATAGCATCTGAAATCGCTAATATCTGGCTTTCTAAGAGGGAGGGCCGCCTCCTAATCGCTACGCATATGGGGATAAATTTGGATAGGATCTCGGTGGATGATGCCACGTCCATAGACTTCGATCAGACTGAGGAGGTGCTAGGGGGCACGTGGGATCTCCTGATAGCTGATCTATCCCATCAATTCAGGGCAAACGATATAGGGAGATTGATAGAGGTCGTTAGAGGAGGCGGCCTCGCGATCCTCACGATACCACCTTTAGAAGATTGGATCAACTCTATGACTGAGTTCCAGAGGAAGTTCATGGTCCCCCCCTTCGAATCGAGGGGGGTGAGGCAGCTCTTCAAGTCCAGGTTCCTTAGGTCCATAGGGAGAAGGGGGACCTTCCTCCTCGGTGAGGAAGTCAGAGGGGAGTTATGCGGGAGAGTTTCCAAGGAGAGAGTTCCCATCGAGAGGACCGGGGATCCTCTCCTCGATTTATGCGCGACTAGAGATCAGCAGAGGGTCCTGAGATCCATCATAGATGCGTTCAAGGGGAGGAAGAGAGCTTTCGTATTGACTGCAAATAGAGGGAGGGGGAAATCCGCTGTAATAGGGCTCGCTCTATCCCTCATAATGAATAGGAGTAAGGTTAGGAGCGCTGTAGTGACATCCCCGAGCATAGAGGGAGTTCAGACGATCTTCAACTTCCTGATGAAAGGATTAGATGCTCAGGGAGTGAGTTACGAGCCCTTGATAAGGGATGGTAGGATGATAGCCCTGAGGTTCAAGGGTAAGAGCGTATTCTACCTCGCACCTGAGAGCGCTGCTGAAGTCGAAGTCAGCCTGAAGGTAGTCGATGAAGCTGCTTCAATACCCGTGACGACCTTATTCAAGTTCTTGAGCGGGGGATTCACCATATTCTCATCCACGATACATGGGTACGAGGGAGCGGGGAGGGGGTTCTCCCTCAGGTTCTTAGGTAGGTTGAGGAAATCGGGCATCCCTCACGCTGAGGAGAGGATGGAGGAACCGATTAGATATCCTCCTGAAGATCCAGTGGAGAGGTGGCTTTATGACCTCCTCTTACTGGATGCTGAACCCGGAGACCCTCCCAAAAATCTCGATGCTATTTACAGGGAGATATCCTTGGATAGCATAAGCGAGGAATATCTGAGGAAGTTCTACGGTATTTACATACTGGCTCATTACAGGAATAGGCCTAACGACCTCGCCACCCTTTTAGATGCCCCTCATCATTTCGCCAGGTCTTTAGAAGCTGATGGAGAGCCCATAGTTAGTTTACATTTGGCTGAGGAGGGCGGACTCCCTAGCTCTCTCCTAGAGGATATGGCTAAGGGAATGAGGGACCTTCCGGGGCATATGATAGCGAGCAGGATCGTCTTACACTACTCATTCAAGAGCTTCGGGAAGTTGAGGGGTTGGAGGATAGTCAGGATAGCTACTCATCCTGAGCTGCAGGGGATGGGATTCGGGACGAGAGCTCTAGCTGAAGTAGAGAGGGAAGCAAGGGAGAAAGGCGTGGATTGGTTGGGGGCAGGCTTCGGTGCTACAGAGGATTTACTTAGATTCTGGGTGAGATCCGGTTATTATCCAGTGCACATAAGCCCGTCCAGGAATGCAGTGACTGGAGAGTACAGCGTCTTAGTTCTCAAGCCCTTGAGTGAGGAGGCATCTAAACTCACTGAGGAAGTGCTCAAGGAATTCAAGAGGAGGATATTAGCGAGCTTACATGATGTTTACTTCTCCCTCAATCCGATGGTAGCTAGATTGCTCCTCAAGAGCAAGTTAGATGGGGGAAAGGCTAAGTTGAGCACTTCCCAGAGGAATAGGCTCTTAGGGTATGTCAGGGGAAGTTACGTTTATGAATTAGCATCTGATGCGATACACGAGATAGTCAGGAGCTACTTCTGGCAGGGAAAGGATTGCCTCACTCCCAGGGAGGAAGCTATATTAGTGGCCAAAGTCCTACAGGGGAAGCCCTGGGAGACCTTGAAGAGCAGGTTCGGGGTGAAGGAACCTTACGAGCTCCTCAGGGAGATAGTCTCGAATCTACTAAGTTGCTTGGATGGCCTTCGCGATGAGGCTTAAGTAAGGGCAGGGGGGAGAGAACTTCTCCTTCTTCCTTATATCACCGTATATGGAATCTACACCCCATCCCGCTCTCCTGAGTATCTCAGCTAGCTCAGTGGATGTGTATATCCTCATCTCCGTGTTCACCTCTAGCTCCTTCATCAAGTTGCCCTCGCCATCGTCCCTGAGGAGGGTCCACTTGGAGAGGAGCCTGGACCAGAGGGGGTCGAACCTCATATCCTCCATGAGGACTAAGGAACCATACCTCTGGAAGACCCTCCCGCAGCTCCAACTCGGAGTCTCCCTATGGAAGGTATTCGCTATTATGAGGATTGAGCCCTCCCTCACTAATGACCTGAGCTTCCTCAGTATTTCCTCATCCGTCATCGAGTCGTAGTAACCTAAGGATGTCGATACTATCATTATAGCATCGAATACCTCCCCCTTTAACATGTTATCTATCTCCCTAGCATCCGAAACTATGAACTTAGCTCTATCCGATACCCTATACTTCTCAGCTTTCTGCCTAGCGTCCTGTATGAATGGGAGGGATATGTCGAAGCCTAGGACTTCGTACCCCTCAATTGCAAGGGGTATTGCAACTCTACCATTCCCGCAAAATGCCTCCAATACCCTCCCGGACTCTAGACCATTTTCCCTTAGTATCTCAGCTATAGATCTAGCTATCTGCTCTCCCTCCGACCAAGTGCTATTCATTATCTCCAAGTAGAGGTCCGCTCTATCTATGAACACCCTCTGTATCCAGCTCAGTCCATTCACCCCGAATCCATGAATTTCCATTAATAAGAATTTTGCTGCGATCGAGGATCTTGAGTCATCGAGTCTAGAGTAAAATTATTAATTTTCCAATGGGGAGGAATTTATGCGATTCTCTAAGGTAGTAGATGTCGAGGAGGCCCTCTCCAAGATAAGGGACGGCTCAGTAATCGCGATCTCAGGATTCAATATAGCGACGACACCTGAGTACTTAATAGTCAAGTTATGGGAGCTCTATGAGAGGACCGGCCATCCGAAGGACCTCTTCATATTGACGGATACTCTACCAGCGGTGCCCGATAGAGGGCTGGATTTCATAGGGAAGAGGATGTATGAGACCCGAGATAATGAGTTCGTGAGAGGGATGCTCTTGACTTACTTAGGATGGGCCCCCTGGCTCCAGAGACTCACAGCTGAAAATGCTATAGAGATGTACACATGGCCCATAGGTACAGCTAGTTGCTGGTTCAGGGAGGTAGCAGCGGGGAGGCCCGGTATAATCACGAGAGTCGGGTTGAGGACCTTCCTAGACCCTAGGAATGATGGTTGCTACCTCAACGATCTAGCTAGGGAGAGGAGGACTTGCAGCAACAGTTTGATAGAGATAGATGGGAGGGAGTACTTGCTCTATAAAGCCCCTAAGCCTGAAGTTGCTTTGATAAGGGCCACTACTTCTGACGAGCTCGGGAATCTCTCAATGGAGAGGGAAGGTATATTCGGCACTGTCCTGGCTATTTCTCAAGCTGCTAAATCTTGCGGAGGTATTGTGATAGCTCAAGTCGAAAGGTTAGCTAAATTTGGTTCTATTAAGCCTAAGGAAGTTCACGTCCCAGCCCCTCTAGTGGATAACGTGGTGGTCTCCCCTGAGGATTACCATTGGCAGACCCTCTCCTTCCGTTACGATCCTAGAATAAGCGGTGAGGTAATACCACCGAGAGCAGCATCCAGCCCCCTTGAGCTCAATGATAGGAAAGTAATAGCTAGAAGAGTGGCTCTTGAGCTCTTCTACTTAGCTAAGAGGTTGGATAGGCCCCTATTCGTCAACTTCGGGATAGGGATACCTGCTCTCACTCCCTTAGTGATAGAGGAGGAAGGGCTCTCAGAGCTACTGCTGACTAGCATAGAAGCCGGGCCGCTGGGAGGAGTGGCCCTCACTGAAGCTGACTTCGGGGTAGCTATAGGACCTTTCGCCATAATTCAGATGCCGGATATGTTCACGAATTATGAAGGCGGAGTGATAGATGCCTCCTCCCTGGGCTTCATGGAAGTGGATTCTGAGGGGGACGTCAATCCATCGTTTATCCCAGGTAGGATAACAGGTCCTGGAGGCTTTCCCGTGATAGTGACAGGATCCCCAAGGCTTTACTTCGCTGGAGGATTCACCGCAGGTAAGAGGAAGTTCAGAATAGAGAAGGGGGAGCTAAAGATCGAGCAAGACGGAGATTTGAGGAAGTTCGTGAGGGAGGTATATAAGGTAGCTTTCAATGGGAGGTTAGCTCTAGAGGAGGGGAAGGAGGTCTTATACATAACTGAGAGGGCTGTATTCAGGCTGAGCGAGAGAGGGCTATCACTTGAGGAAGTAGCACCGGGGGTGGATATAGATAGGGATATCTTGAGCAAGATGGATTTCCAACCTCAGATGGGGAAAATGGAGGAGATGGATAAAAGGATATTCAGGGAGGGAAAAATGAATATAGAGTTATGATGGGATATTCAGCTCTAATGATGGTGGCTTGCCTTCCTTAACTAATTTCACCCTCAATCCCTTCTCCTTAAGCTTCTTGAATGCCTCCTCTTTCCCTAAGTATGCGAAGGTATTCCTCCTCTGAGCTAAGCTCATCACAGCAGCTACTTCATCATCGAACCCCTCTATCGAGACATCGCTCAAGACCCTCTCTACTCTCAGGGATCTCCCTATCAGATATTTCTCCAGGGTCCTCATCAATTTATGATCTTTGCTCACTTTATTGAAGGTCTCCTGAGGTATGTAGATATCGTACCTCCTCACTAAGTCCTCAATCATTCCCCTCTCCACAGCCCTCCTCAGGGCGTCGTAATCCATGACTATAGCTTCCCTCCCCCTCCTCTTGTACGCTAGCACTATAGGTATGGCAAGTAGAGGGAGCAGAAATATCCAGATGGGTATTTGAGGGAGCTTTATCTCGAGGGATGGGCCCATTACCATCTGCTTCGCTTCAAACTTTATTGTAACACTCTTCTGTTTTCCGAAATCTGGTAGGAAGACGTTCACCTCACCTGAGGTCACTTCATCACTACTAGGCTCGACATTGAAAGTTATAACAGCTTTTCCTCCCTTAGATATGCTTATCAGCCAGCTCAAGCTGTTCCCCTTCACATCAGTCTTCGCTGGCATATTCGCGAGTTTAGCGCTATCGGGCACGTACTTGAGGGAGTTCAGGTTAGCGACTATCCTCACGGAGTTCGCTCCAGTTGGACTGGTGAGAGTTATCGTAACGGACCCAACCCTACCGGAGGATGAGCCCGATACTTCTAACTCCACTACCTCCGGGACTTGCTGAGGTTGAGGTTGAGGGGCTGCCACCTCCTTAGGCTTGACCGATATGATGACGCTATCGCTAGCGGTAGCTGCGCTCGCTACAACGTTGAAACTCCCGGCTGTCGCTATTAATTTCGCTAAGAAACTTATCTCCAAGCTGCTCTTCTGATCCAACTTGCTTATCTTCCACTTGAGCACATTCCTATCGTTCTTCGGTTCCACTTTGACTCCACCGAGCTTCGAGCTCCCGCTCAAGTAATCCAGCCCTGGGGTGAGGTCTACCTGGACCTCGAGCCCCTCGTAAGCTCCCTCCCCTATGTTGCTCACGTTGACTAGGAAGGCGATATTGCTACCGGTCTCCGCTTTAGTTGGAGATGCAGATATATCGACAGTTATGAGGGCTAATGCGTTCGATCCAGAGGTGCTTGGTTGAGCTGGACTGGATCCTGAGCCTCCGGATTGGTAAGCTTCTATCTTAATCCCTTGAGATCCTAGGGAGACGAGGACTATGGGTATCCCATTTAAGACGTAATCGTTAGAGTTGCTCGGCTTACTCGGATTACCCGGATTTGAGGAGGGAGGAGGTATGTAACCGCAAGATGGTGATCCTCCTGAGCCTCCGGATCCACTTGAGCCTCCTGAATGGCCTCCTGAGCCTCCGGATCCGCCTGAGGGTGGGTTCGTAACTAGTACTGAGGCTGATGCTGAGAGCGTCCCATTAACATAGACTCTGTTATCCTTCCTCCCCGCTGTCAATGCCCTGAGCTTATATGAAGCCACTAATGAGCTCCCCGGATTTAAAGTAACGTTGAACTTTATCTCCCCAGATATATCGAGATCCAAACTGACGTTAGAGGAGAAGCTCCCACTCACATAACTCATGCCTGAAGGTATAGTATCCCTAACTGAGAGGAATGCAGGTAGATCGCCTAAGTTCCTTATCCTCAGCTGATAGCTGACCTCATCACCTACCATCACGCTAGTAGGTGAGGCCGTCTTCCTCACTTCTATCACAGGGGGAGATATCACATCCACACTAGCTGAGCTATTTCCTGAACTACCATCCGAGCTGAAGATAGCTATGTTCTCGAGGTGGGATCCTGGAGGAGCATTTATGCTGACGTTAAACTCTAGGAACATAATGCTCCCCGCGGGTATATTTATGATCCATCTCAAATCCCTCCCATTTATTTCAGGCTCGAGAGAGCTACCGTTCAGTTTAGCCGTCCCGTTTATGTAGTCCATGCCTCTAGGAAGAGAGTCCATTATCGAGACGTTGTAAGCTGTTCCGTTTCCCATGTTAGAGATCACCAATGTCACTTTAGCTGAGGAACCTGGAGTGACTATAGATGGCTCTATCAACTTCTCCACGCTTATGTTAGTTGAGAGGGATGGTGCGAATATATTCGGCCCGAACTCAGAGGTCCCATGGGGCATGAGCGTTGCCGTAGATGTTATGTTCATCCCCCTCCCTACCAAATCAGCCGGAAGATCTATCCATCCTAGGAACTCCCCGTTCAAAGCCTTGAGGCTCCCTAGATACCTTAATCCCTCCCCATATCCGCTCCTATGATTCGTGGATAGGTATATCTCCACCTCAGATCCGTTGAAAGCTGAGCTACCTGATCCACTGCCCTCAGAATTTATGTAGCCCCTCACCAACAATTTGTCCCCATATACAGCTGCCCATGTCAATACAGGATAATCCATGAGATCGTTAGGGCCTCCCGTCAATCTCCCATCGTTTAAAGTCACATAATCTCCCCCTAAGTCTATCCCCAGCAGAGTGTTGTTGTAGCAAGAGAGCCTCGTGAAGACGTTACCGATTGAGGAGTTCCCCTCTACGACTATACCGCTATACATGTTATCATGAACCTTCGTCCCATTGAGTAGATTCCCACTGGAATCTGATATGAGGACTCCGAACCTGTTGTGACTGGATTCCCCGATCAGAGTATTATCCCCTCCGTTCTGTATCCATATACCGTAGATGCTCCCCTTAGTCGAGCCATCTATCAAGTTCCACTTGCTCTGACGGATGTAGACACCGGAGAATGTGTTATTGACTAAGGATGCCCTCACAGAGTTATTTGAGCTGTATATTAAAGCTATGCCATAGATGTTATCCCTCGCGCTCACGTTCTCAAGCTTATTGTTGTCAGATCCCTGATAAATGTAGAGGCCGTAACTATCGATACCCGAAGCAGTATTATTATCCGCTCTTGAGTCAGATATAACGTTCCCACTCGATTTCTGTAAGTATATGCCGTACCACCCATTCCTCTCAGCCTTTATACCGGTCAAATTGTTGTTGCTCGAGTACTTAAGCAGTAAACCCCCTTCAGAATTACCCTCTATCTCAGCGCTCATAACTCTGTAGTCTGAGCTCAGGAGGGAGAGGAAGCCTATCCTATTACCCCTCAATCTTAGGTTGGAGAATGAACAAGCGACGCTGCTCTCGACGTTCACTCCAGCATTAATGTTGTTCTCCGAGATCAGATTGCTCACATTTACGCTCGAGCTCGATACTATATTTATTCCGAAGTAACTTCCAGTAGCTATTATATTCTCGAGGGAGCTCTCGCTCGTGTAGTAAACGTATATGCCGCTCTGCTGAGATCCTATCGCCCCTCTGACAGTTAAATTTCTTATCGTCACGTTCCTAGTATTGCTCACCTCTATTACATGTTTAGTCGTATTGTAAGCTTCCACTATTACTGAGGAAGGATCCCCGATCCCTGAGATGAGTAAGCTCTTGGTCACCCTCACATTATCCCTGTAGGTACCAGGGCAAACTCTTATGATATCCCCGGGGTTCGCGCTCGAGATAGCCCCACTTAAGCTGGTGAAGTAAGCATCGCCTGAGGTGCATGGGCTACCTGTGTGGACCACTATCGTCCTAGGTGGAGCTGAGAGAGTTAAGTTAACTTGCAGGAGTATGAATATCATGAGCAGGGACAGATACGATCTCCTCATGCTTCACCATGATTGAGCGAAGGGGGGAACATAAATCCTGAGAGGCCCGTTTGTAATGCGCTTATATTCTAGTGATAGCATCGAAGTAAGATCGCGAAATGACCACGCTTATACTGACTGAGAAGCCCAACGTAGCTAAGAGGATAGCTTCGATAATATCAGAGGGGGCGAGGGCCAGGAAGGAGGGAAAGATATATTATTATGAGTTCGACATGGGTAGCGAGAGGTATTACGTAGCACCGGCCGCTGGTCACCTTCTCGAGCTGGATTATCCCCCCGGTAAGTGGGAATATCCATCCATAATCTCGCCTGAGAGACTCGTGCTCAAGGAGATAAAGGGGAAGAGGGAGTACTTGAGGGTCCTGGAGAAATTGGGGAGATCATCGAGTAGGATAATAGTAGCGACGGATTTGGATAGTGAGGGCAGTTCTATCGCTCTGGAGATAATTAAGGCCCTGAATTGGGAGGGAAAGGAGATATTGAGGATGGAATTCTCCTCCTTAACTAAGGAGGAGGTAAGGAAATCCTTCAGGGAGCTGAAACCCTTCGATTATCCCAGGGCTTATGCGGGTTGGGTGAGGAGGGTCATAGACCTCGAGTGGGGGGCGAACGTATCTAGAGGGCTCACTTTGAGCACTAGGAGGAAGGGATTGGCGAGAGTGCTGAGCTCTGGGAGGGTTCAGGGACCTACTCTATCCATGATAGTGAAGAGAGAGCGTGAGATAAGGGAATTCATCCCCAAGAAGTACTACGCTGTCATAGTGAAAGTTGATAAGGGCTTCTCTCTTGGGTTAGTCCCTCCTAAGGGGGAGGAGAGGATATGGAATAGAGATTATGCGAGGAGAGCTGCTGAGGCTGTGAAGGAAACTCTAATCGCTAAAGTGAAATCTGATGAGAGGAGAGTGAGCCCTCCTCCTCCATTCGATGGGACCACGCTCCAAGTGGAGGTGAGCGTCATAACTGGACTTACGCCGAGGCAGATAGCCGATAGGACAAGCGGGATAGCTCAAAAGCTGTATGAAGCTGGATTGATAAGTTACATAGGGACGGAGAGCCAGAAGTATCCTAAGAGCTGGGGAAGGAAGGATTTCGTTGATATGATCAAGCTCATAGCTAGTCATAGACCTCTGAAGGAGGAAGCCGAACTCGTCCTGGAGGATATGAGGGAAGCCGCTGTCGAGGGTAAGAAGGACGATCCAGCTCATCCAACGATACACGTAGTCGGAGTGCCAGAGGAGAGGCTTGAGGGGAAGTATAGAGAAGTATATGAGATAATAGCTAGGAGGAATCTCGCTACTTTAGCTCAAGACGCTTTAATTAAGAGGATCAGAGTGGAAGCGAATGCTGGTGGCTTCATCTTCAGGGCTAGCGGTTCCTCAGTATTGAGAGAGGGATGGATGAAGGTCTACCCTTACGGGAGGGTGGAGGAGTTTCCTGAGGTTCAAGATGGTGAGGAGTTGAGGGTAGTCGAAGTTAAGATGGAGGAGAGGGAAACCCAGCCCCCTAAGAGGTACTCCCACACATCCCTGATAAGGGAGATGGAGAGATTAGGGTTGGGGACTAAGAACACGAGAGTGCAGATAATAGATATACTGAAGAGCAGGGGTTACTTGGAGGAAGGGAGCTTCAAGCCCACTAGACTCGGGGAGGCCATAGTTGAGGTATTAGAGAGCTTCGTCCCAGCTTTGACGAATCCCGAGCTCACAGCTAAGCTCGAGAGGGGAATGAACGAGATAGAGCTGGGGAAACTGGATCCAAACGATTTCCTCACTGAATCTTTAGATGAGTTGAGGAATATCATGGATGAGTTCAAGAGGAATGAGTTGAAGATATCTGAGAGGCTCTATGAGGGGCTCAGGGAGTACAGGAGCGGGAGCTTGGGGAAGTGCCCTATGTGCGGAGGAGACCTCAATATGAGGAAGAGCAATTATGGATATTTCATAGTCTGCTCAAATTATCCTGAGAAATGCGATGTGAAATATAATTTATTAAAAAACGAGAGATTTGAAGGGAGATTTTGTGAATGTGGATTGCCGCTGGTGAGCGGGAGGATCAAGATTAAAAGCAATAGGGGGAGGAGTTATGTCAGGCGCATAGCTAACTGCGATAGGACCCCTCTGAGGTGTGCGAAATGCGGAGGTCCGATGGTCGCGAAACAGGGGAAGTTCGGGGTGTACCTGAGGTGCGAGAGCTGCGGCTCGACGAACTTCTTCAGGGTAAGGAAGCTTTGATAACAGATCTCGATGGGACGCTAGTGGATCTGGGGATAAATTGGGATTCTCTGGGGGAGAAAGTAAGGGCTGAGATGGGATGGGATCATCCCCTGAAGCCTCTGGGCCCCAGCATACCGAAGGCAGCTAGGAATAAGGATGAGGAGATTAGGGCATTCAAGATAGTTGAGGAGGAGGAGATAATCGCATCTAGCAGGGCAGATAGGAATCCAAAGTTGATAGAGATCTTTAAAAGAGTTAGGGGGATGGGGTTGAAGCTAGCCTTAGTGACTTTGCAAGCGAGGAAGCCGGCTTTGATAGCGCTCGAGAGACTCGGTATTTTGGAGTTCTTCGATGCAGTGATAACGAGGGAGTCCTCCCTAGATAGGAAGGAGCAGCTAATCATGGCCTTAGATGAGTTAGGAGTAGATCCCAGTAAATGCATCTTCTTCGGCGATACCCCTTGGGACGTGGATGCCGGTAGGGAGTTAGGGATTGAAACAGTCTGCGTTGGAAGAAGAATCGATGGATGCGATTATTTCGTCCAGAAATTTGAGGATCTAGCTGTTCACTAAAAGCTCAGGTCTCTCCTTCTCTATCCTCTCGAGGAGTTTCTTAGCCCTCTCAGTCGCGTAGACACGCATACCTCCCCCGCTATAAGATACCTTAACGAGTCCCTCACTCTCCAAGAACTTTATCACCTTAACTCTGTACTCTCTCTTCGAGACTAGCTTACTTGCGGTCACTCCTTTCTCCCCTTTGCTCACCAACTCCTTCAATATCCTTATGTGAGATTTCAGCAGGGTCATATGCCCACCTCCATAATACTTAACCGATTTAATTAATAAATATTCACGTTAGGTTACGGGCATATAATCACTTCATATGTGCTGATAACCATTGTAATAATAATTAAAGGGATACGTTCCTAAATCTTAATTCAGAACTTCCCCATTAAGGAGCGGTAAAATCTCGTGAGTGAAAGCTATCATCATTAGTCCTCGCGTACTCCCTAACGTAACTCAAGAAAAGCCTTATTAGTTTTCTCAATTCATCAGCTTCCCTCTTCTTATCGATCATCTCCTTACCAATACGCATCACTTGATCTAAGAGGAGCTTGAGGCCTTCTTGAGAGGGAGCTGCGACGAGGACTTTCTCCATCCTCGTATATTCCACTCTCTTCAGGAAATGATCTATCTGTTGAATTAACTGCTCAGAAATATCTTTGTTTTTATTTGAGGATTTCAAGCTCATCTTATACATATTTAGAGCTCTCCTCTCCCTCTCCAATGGGTCGTACTTTATCTCTACCTTGACGATGCTCCCCAAAGATGAGACTCTGGTATGAGCATCCAAGCCCATATCGCTCAGGGCCTTCATGATAGAATCCAAGGTTATCCCATCACTCCCCCTCGATTTCATCCTCATCTACCTCAATTTCACCCACTATAGGGCCCCTATACCCGCAGTCCGGGCACGCGTACTCATCGGGCAGCAGCCACCCTGAGAAGGGAGATGACTTCCTTATATTTAGGCTACCGCAGACGGGACATACGATGAGCTTCACCTTCTTCCCCATATCTATCGCTCCACATAGTATGCTGCAGTTATCTACATTATTATTTAAAATTTTCTATAATATCGCCAGGAAATATGAAAAATTTTGAAAATTTTAAGGGCATCACTTCCACATGATAACTTTGTTCGATCTCACGCTAATTTACTGTATTTTTGCTCAGTGACGTGAGCTTGATTCCTAGTGGATCCCCCTAGGATCTAGAATTCATCGGGGAATGAAGTCTCAATTATCCTCTATGCCCCGGCTAAGGGGAAGCATTAGTGAAACTTGAGCATATAGTTATGCTGGGGAACTTTAATGCGGGGCTCCGCGCACTCTCACTAAATTTTTAATTGGCCTCACCCACCCCGGGTGTAGGTGAATGTCAGTGGAAGAGCTCGTTGAGAGGATGAGGAACATTGAAAGGAAATGGCAGGAGAGATGGGAGAAATCGAGGATATTTGAAGCTGATCCCGATAGAAATCTCAAGAAATTTTACTTAACTGTAGCTTATCCCTATCCGAACAGCCCACAGCACATAGGACACGGTAGGACTTACGGCCTCACGGATGCTTACGCTAGGTTCAAGAGGATGCAAGGATATAATGTGCTCTTCCCCATGGCCTTCCATTACACTGGCACGCCGATACTCGCCATGGCCAAGAGGTTGAAGGAGGGGGATAAGGAGATATTAGATTCATTCCTCATGATCTACGGGATCCCTGAGGAAAAACTTGGTGAACTTGAGGACCCCCTTAAGATGGCGAGGTACTTCCATGAGGAGATAAAAGCTGGGATGAAGTTGATGGGATACTCGATAGATTGGAGGAGGGAATTCACTACTATAGATCCAGCTTACAATAAGTTCATCACTTGGCAGTTCATGAAGCTGCTGGAGAGGGGGTACTTAACTAAGGGGAAGCATCCCGTGGGCTGGTGCCCGAGATGCGATAATGCTGTAGGGCAGCACGATACTAGAGGGGATGTTGAACCTGAGATAACTGAAATCACTTTGATAAAATTCAAGGGGGATTCCCTAATAGTTCCCACAGCTACCTATAGGCCTGAGACGGTCTTCGGGGTCACTAACATATGGATAAACCCTGAAGTGGAGTACAGGATAGTTGAAGTTAACGGGGAGAGGTGGGTACTATCTGAAGAAGCCGCCATCAAGCTCAAGTTTCAAGGATTCGATGTCAAGGAATTGGGGAAGGTGAAGGGAGAGGAGCTCATTGGGAAGTACTTCAGGAACCCAGCCACAGGAAAGGATGTTCCCATCCTCCCAGCGAAATTCGTCAAGCCCGATTATGGGACGGGAATCGTGATGTCAGTACCGGGGCATGCTCCTTACGACTTCTTAGCCCTTAGGGATCTGAAATCAGATCTGGAGACCTTGAGGAAATATGGCATAGAGGACATTTCGGGATTAGAGCCCATATCGATAATAGAAGTTGAGGGCTTCTCGGATTTCCCAGCTAAGGATGCTGTGGAATCATTAGGGGTTAAGGATCAGTTGGATTTGAGAGCGGAGGAAGCTACTCAGCTAGTCTACTCCAAGGAGTACCATAATGGTAGGATGAAAGCGAATACGAGGTACCCAGGCATGCCAGTCAAGGAAGCTAAGGAGAGGGTTAAGGAAGACCTGATAGCTAGTGGAGATGCCCATAAGTTCTATGAGATAGTTAATTCACCTGTCCACTGTAGGTGCGGAGCTAAAGTAGTGGTGAAGATAGTGGAAGATCAGTGGTTCATAGATTACTCTAATCCCGAGTGGAAGAAGTTAGCTCATGAAGCTTTGAGGGAGATGAGGATAGTACCGAAGGAACTGAGGAGGGAGTTCGAGGATGCTATCGATTGGATGAGGGAGAAGGCATGCGCCAGGAAGAGTGGCCTCGGAACTAGGCTCCCCTTCGATCCAAATTGGATAATAGAGAGCCTCAGCGACTCAACTATCTACATGGCTTTCTACACGATAAGCAAGTACATAAATTCGGGGATCTTGGATCCCTCGAAGTTAGATGAGGAGGTCTTCGATTACATATTCTTAGGTAGGGGGAGTGAGGAGGATCTCTCCTCGAGGAAGGGGATAGATGAGGACGTGCTTAGAAGGGCTAGGGAGGAGTTCCTATATTGGTACCCTCTGGACTCGAGGCACAGTGGGAGGGATCTAGTGTGGAATCACCTCACTTTCTTCATATTCAACCACGTAGCCATATTCCCGAGGGAGCTATGGCCGAGGCAGATAGTGGTGAACGGCTCAGTGACCATGGAGGGCAAGAAGATGTCTAAATCTCTAGGAAATATAATACCCATAAGGAGGGCCGTTGAGCTCTTTGGAGCAGATCCCATAAGGCTTTCAGTCATGGGATCCGCTGAGCTCTCCTCCGATGCTGACTTCTCCCCTATAGTAGCGAGTAGCACCCTCAAGAGGCTCTTCAGGATCCTCGATTTAGCTTCCAAGTTCAGCAGCTTCGATGAGGAGATGGCAGTTGAGGACCTCTGGGATATGTGGCTGATAACTATGCTCAAGTTCCACGTGAAGGAGGTAACCGATGCTATGGAGGAATGCAGGGCTAGGGAGGCGATACACCACTCAGTTTACTTACTGCTGAATGAAGTCGAGGAGTACCTTGAAGCTAAAGGTGAAGCCAATGGGAAGCTTATGAAATATGTTTTGAGCGTTTGGGCTAGGCTCTTAGCCCCCTTCGCCCCTCACATGGCTGAGGAGATATGGGAGACTATAGGGGGGGAGGGATTCGTCTCACTAGCCCCTTGGCCATCCCATGAGGAGATCCCCGAGTACAAGGAAGCTGAGATATCTTATAAGGTTTTATCGAATATAATAGAAGATGTTAAGACAATCTCATCCTCAGGGATATCTGGGAGCAATCTCTACATTTACGTAGCCTCTCCATGGAAGTATGAGCTCTTCAGGAGGATAGAGGAGCTCAAGCCGGAATTAGGGCTCGACCCCAGGAGACTGATACCTGAGATCATGAAGGATCCTGCCTTCAGGGAGAGAGGCTCTGATGTGGTTGAGATAGTGAAGCAAGTCTCCAGCAGCGGATGGCCATGGCTCCCCGATAGGGATAGGGAGCTATCAGCATTGGAAACTGCGAAGAATTATTTAGAGAGGAAGTTGGAGATGAAAATAAAGTTGGATCTTGAGGAGAATCCCTCATACGACCCGAAGAAGAGGGCCTCGAGGGCCCTCCCCGGGAGGCCCGCTATATACATAGAGTAACTCAAATTCCCATTTTTTCCCTGAGGTAGTCCACTAGATCCACTACTCTAGCTGAATAACCCCACTCATTATCGTACCATCCGAACACCTTGACCATGTTCCCATCTACGACTTGAGTTAAGGAGGGATCGAAGACTAC
Organism: Thermoproteota archaeon; assembly: GCA_037917625.1. Lineage (GTDB taxonomy): Archaea > Korarchaeota > Korarchaeia > Korarchaeales > Korarchaeaceae > Korarchaeum. Next base: position 16,490 of record JAVCBY010000045.1, read on the forward strand.
GCTGTGCTCATCCCCTATCAGATCCACAGATACTATAGGGTCCTCAGCTATCCCTAAATACCTCGGCATCCTCTTAGCTTCCTCCTCGAAGGCTGCGTTGACTTCCTCAATGCTCACCTTCTTCTCCAGCTCAGCAGCGAAGTCCACTATAGATACATCGTATGTCGGGACCCTCATGGCTATAGCGGAGAGCCTGCCCTTGAGCTCAGGGAATATAAGCTCTATAGTTTTAGCTGCTCCAGTCGAAGTGGGGATCATAGATATAGCAGCAGCTCTAGCGCGCCTCAAATCGGAGTGAGGGGCATCCAATATCCTCTGATCGTTCGTATATGCATGAATCGTTGTCATCACACCTCTCCTGATCTTGAACCTCTCATGGAGTACCTTCACCATTATAGCGAAGGCATTAGTCGTGCAAGAGGAATTGCTTATCACGTGATGCTTCCCTACATCTATCCCCTCCTCATTGACCCCCATCACGACAGTATAATCAGCTGACTCCCCCTTAGATGGAGCTGTTATAACTACTTTCTTAACGGAGCCCCTCATATGCTTAGCGGCATCGCTCCTGCTCGTGAATAAACCTGAGGCCTCTATGACTAAGTCCACGCCTAGCTCATCCCATGGGATAGATGAAGGATCCTTCTGGCTGAAGACCCTTATCTCCTTCCCATTGACTATTATCGCGGACTCCTTGTGACTTATCTCAGCTTCAAACCTCCCGAAGATCGAATCGTACTTGAGGAGGTGAGCTAGAACTTTTGGCTCAGTTATATCGTTCAGAGCGACGAAATCTATGTTGGGATTCCTCAGACCTATCTTGAAGACCTGTCTGCCTATCCTACCGAAACCGTTGATGCCTACGCGCATGGGCATATGTTGAGGGGACTTTAAAAAAATAAAAAAGCTTAGAAAAATTTTGAGGTCATGCAGATACTTTTCTCAAGAATTCCTCAGCTATCCTCTTATATCTCTCGATCTCCTCCTTTCCTAATGGCCTGACTTTCTTCATAGCTTCCTCAAAGTGCCTCTTCGTTATGAGGAGCTCAGATTTATGGGCTGAGGCCTCCTTAGGATCTTTATACTTGTTTATGTGCTCTTTCAAAGCCATCAAAGTGGCTAAATTCACTAAATTCGCTAAGTCAGCACCTGTATACCCATCAGTCTTTGATGCCAGTTCCTCGAGGCTTACATCAGAAGCTAAGGGCTTCCCCTTCGTATGTATCTTGAGTATCTGCAGCCTGGCAGCGAAATCTGGCGGAGGTACGTAGATTAGCCTATCGAACCTTCCCGGCCTCAGTAATGCTGGGTCTATTAAATCCGGCCTGTTAGTAGCGGCTATAACTACTACCCTCCTGAGCTCCTCTAGACCATCCATCTCAGTGAGCAACTGACTTATGACCCTCTCCGTGACTCCTGAGTCACTTGAGTATCCTCTTATCGGCGCTATCGAATCTATCTCATCGAAGAATATTATAGCTGGGGCAGCTTGCCTCGCCCTCCTGAATATCATTCTGATGGCTTTCTCGCTCTCCCCAACCCACTTGCTCATTATCTCAGGCCCCTTGACGCTTATGAAGTTAGCCTCACTCTCATTAGCTACGGCTTTAGCTAGCAGGGTCTTTCCAGTCCCTGGAGGACCGAAGAGCAATATCCCCTTGGGCTGTCTCGCACCGCCAGCTTCGAAGAGCTCTGGGTATTTGAGGGGCCACTCTACTGCCATCTTCAGCTCTTCCTTCACTTCATCGAGCCCACCTATGTCATCCCATCTAACATTCGGGACTTGAACTACTACCTCCCTCAGAGCTGAGGGCGTTATATCCTTGAAGGCCTCCATGAAATCATCCATAGTAACCTTGAGCTTCTCCAAGACTTCAGGTGGTAGCTTCTCACTCTCGAGCAGATTAACTTCCTTCATCAGCCTCCTCAGGGCCCTCATAGCTGCTTCCCTTACTAGAGCAGCTAGATCAGCTCCCACGAACCCATGAGTTATATCAGCTAATCTATCTAAATCCACATCAGCTAGGGGCATGTTCCTCGTGTGTATCAGCAGTATCTCCTTCCTCCCCTCCCTATCAGGCACCCCTATCTCTATCTCCCTATCGAACCTCCCCGGCCTCCTCAGAGCTGGATCTATAGCTTCGGGCCTGTTAGTAGCTCCTATCACTATCACCTCACCCCTTCCCTTCAATCCATCCATTAAAGCGAGCAACTGAGCTACTACTCTCCTCTCAACCTCACCAGTGACTTCCTCTCTCTTAGGGGCGATAGCATCTATTTCGTCCATGAATATTATTGATGGCGCATTCTTCTCAGCTTCCTCGAATATCTCCCTCAGCCTCTTCTCGCTCTCACCGTAGTACTTGCTCATTATCTCAGGCCCTGATATGCTTATGAAGTGAGCGTTGCTCTCATTAGCCACAGCTTTAGCTAGCAGAGTCTTTCCAGTGCCTGGAGGACCGTATAATAGTACTCCCTTCGGTGGATCTATCCCTAAGTGTCTGAATAATTCGGGATGCCTCAATGGGAGCTCTACCATCTCCCTTATCTTCTGGATCGCATCCTTCAAGCCACCTATGTCCTCATAAGTTACTCTCGGGACCTTCCTCTCCTCAGTGACGGGCTTCTCGCTTATCTCTATCTCAGTATCCCCACTAACAATGACCGCATCTGCTACGGGATTGACTGCTGTGACCACTAAATCTATTAAGCTTCCGAAGACGTTTATCGTGACCCTATCCCCTCTAACCAGGGGCCTCCCCTCGAGCAACCTCTTGAGGTATTGCTCCCCACCTAGCAATTGTATGGGTTCCGTGGGTGAGAACACCACTTTCTTAGCTGGCTTAGCTACGCCCTTCCACACCTTGACCGCATCATCTATAGCTGCTCCAGCGTTCCTCCTAGTGTAACCATCTATCCTTATCAAGTTCTTACCGTAATCTGAGGAGTAAGATGGCCACGCTATAGCTGCAGTTACTTTAGATCCCTCTATCATCACTACATCTCCAGTGTTTATCCCAAGGGCTTCCATCACCCTAGGATCGAGTCTAGCTATTCCCCTCCCCACATCCTTTGGATGTGCTTCGGCTACTGTGAGAGTCTCGACTTTCCTCTCCTTCTCACCCATAAGAATCACCTAAATAAAAATAGGTAAGGAAGTTTACTCTATCTTTATCTTAGTCCCCTCCTCCTTTATGGGTTGTTTGGGCGTCAGCGTAATCTCTAGGATCCCGTTATTGTATCTAGCTTTTGCGCTCTTCGGATCCACTTCAACTGGAAGGTCTACTTGCGTCCTGTACTTCCTATCGTCATTCTCCGCTCTTATCTTCACTAGCTTCTCACTGACCTCCACATCTATCTTATCCTTAGTGACGCCAGGTATCTCAGCTATTACCCTGACCTCATTAGCTTTGTTGTCAACTATTACGTCAACGAATGGCTCCCTGTACCCTGCTTCCTCGACCACAGGTGGTTTCACATTGCCGAACCTCCTCACGATCGGCTTACCGTCCGGCCCCACTGTTATGCTGAAGCCATAGACGTAAGGCCCTCTTACCTCAACCTCCCCTTCGAATGCCCTGAACATCCTGTCCATCATCCTCTCCAGCTCTTCGAAGTCCCTCTCCATATCTCTCAGGAACTTCCTCCAGTACCTGTCCCACCACATGATCTCACCAATTATCCTAATGGATAACTCATATATAAACTTAACTTAACCTACCCACGAATTTCTTGAGGGACCTGAGCACCTCATACCTCAACCAGATGAGTTGCGACTCAATTTCTTCAATCTCATCGAGAGTTTCTTCTATTTCTTTAATAATTTCTGTTGATTTATACATCATTTTTCCTAAAGAATCCACATCATCTAATTCGCTCACCATATCCCTAAGTCGCTTAAGCCTCCCCTCTATATCAGCCGGAGTCCCCTCAATTGGTCTGGCTTCCCTCACGTAAATCCTGACGGAATCTCCATCTAAGCTTAATATCACTCTGATCGGTCTCGCAATTCTATAGCATCTCCTGATCCTGCCGTACTGATCCCTCACCTTTGATGCCTCTATTATGCCCGAGGACTCCAGCTCCCTTATATGTTTAAGAGCAGCTGGTTGAGATATTCCAAGTCTCTCAGCTATCTCACTCAATGTTAACGGTTCTATAGCTAGCAGCTTGACTATCTTCCTCCTAGTCTCAGTTGCTAAAGCTTCTATTATATCCTCAGCTCTCATTTACCATCCAATTAAATTGACTTTTATATATATTTAAGCTTTCCCTTAAACAGAATTTCAACGTTCAGCAACGCTTTACTTAGCTACCCTCTGAAAAGGTAGATCGCTATGCCTAGAGAGGTGAGTAAGTTCGTTGCTATAGTCGGTGTCATGGCTACCTTAACTGCTCTAACCACTATGGTAATACAGATACCCATACCACCCACTAGAGGGTACATAAACTTAGGGGATACTCTAGTGATGCTCTCAGGCTCCCTATTCGGCTCGATCATCGGCTCAATTTCTGGGGGCGTAGGCTCCGCTTTAGCTGACCTCCTCTCCGGCTATGGCCATTGGGCGCCTTTCACTTTGGTGATAAAGGGGATAGAGGGTTACATAGCTGGTCTCTCCAAAGATAAGAGGGGATTTCTCAGGATAACCTTGCTGATATTAGCGGGGATTGAGATGATAGCGGGTTACTTCATCGTCGAGACTATTATCTATGGATTGGGAGCGGCTCTAGCGGAACTCCCGGGGAATAGCTTCCAAGCGGCAGCTGGCATACTCTTCTCTTATATCTTGACCCCGGTATTAAAGAAGGTGCTCTGAAGGATGAAGTTGAGGGGAAAGCTACCGCCTGACTTCCTAGTCGAGGAGATTTTCTCGAGGCTCCCACTCCCATCTGAGGAGGATGTGATCCTCGGACCTTCGATAGGGGAGGATGCTGCCATACTCAAGGTGGGAGATGAGTTACTAGCTATACACTCAGATCCAGTGACTGGTGGAGGGAAGCTAGCTGGATGGCTCTCAGTCTTCGTTGCATCAAACGATATAGCTACTAGAGGCGTGAGGCCGCGCTGGCTCCTCCCAGTCTTCCTCTTCAGGGATGGAGCGGATGTGCCTGAGATATTGAGCTTAGTGGAGCAAGTGGGGAATGCCGCGAGGAAAGTTGGGGCCTCAATCATAGGTGGGCATACTGAAGTCACCCCTAACCTCAGCTTCAACATAGTGGTCACTACAGCGATCGGATTGGGCAGGAAAGTTCTGAATACGAGGGACGCTAAGCTAGGTGATCTCATAGTCCTAACGAAGGAATGCGCATTAGAGGGGACAGCTATACTCTCAACGGAACTCTCCAATGAACTAAGAAGTAAGGGGATCGATGAAGAATTGCTTAAGAGAGCGGGAAGCTTCATAGAGGATATAAGTGTCCTAAAGGAATCCATTATTGCCTCTAAATTTGAAGGAGTTCACTCTATGCACGATCCAACTGAGGGAGGAGTTTTAGGGGGCGTGCAGGAGCTAGCTATAGCATCTGGCCTGGGGTTCAGGATCTACGAGGATAAGATACCGCTAAGAGAGGAGACTATAGCGATATGCGATGCCCTGAAGGTAGATCCTCTGAAGCTAATAAGTTCTGGGAGCTTGCTGATAGCTGTATCTAGGGAGAGCGTCGATGAGCTCATCTCAGCTCTGGAGAGGGAAGGTGTGAGAGCAAGCGTAATAGGTGAGCTCACGGATAGGGAGAGCGGCATGATATTACTCAGAAGGGACGGGAGCTCTGAGAGGATATCGGAGCCCTTGATGGATGAGTTATGGAGATTGTTCGGTTAGCAATCCCTACAATCCCTCAGTATAAAAATGTTTAAAAAATATACTTCTCAAGGGGCCTAGGGTGGCCTTGGAGATAGTCGTCTGCGTGAAGCTCGCGTATGACGAGACTCAGATACCCATAGAGGGGGATAAGTTATTGCTGGAAAAGGCCCCCGTTAAAGTGAGTGATATAGATAAGAACGCGATAGAGGAAGCTGTTAGGATAAAGGAGAAGTTCGGGGGTAGCGTGACTGTCATAAGCGTAGTGACTGGGCCTTACGATGAGACCATACTGAACGAAGCTCTAGCTATGGGAGCTGATAGGGCCTTCATCGTCGAGGGGATCAGCGGCACGAATCCAGTTAGGACTGCTAAAGCTATAGCTGAAGTCATAAGGAAGATGGGGATCAAATATGACCTAATATTATGCGGTGAGGGATCTTCAGATCAATATAGTTGTGCAGTAGCTCCTATGTTAGCCGAGTACCTCTCAATTCCAGTGATAACATTCGTTGGAAAGCTGGAGATAGAAGGCAACGTTATAAGGGGGGAGAGGTTACTGGAGACGGGCTATGAGCTCGTCGAGACTGAGCTCCCAGCTGTAGTTTCCGTCACCTCGGAGATAAATGAGCCCAGGATACCCAGCGTCATTCAGATAATGAAGGCCGGGAAGAAGGAGAAGATATCAGTGAAACCGAGTGATCTTAACTTAGAGGCTCCTAAGGTCGATTTAGTTGAGGTAAAAGCTTATTTGAGGGAGAGGTTGAGGAAGAAGATTGAAGGAGGCCTTGAGCCAGCTTTGAGGGAAGTTATCTCAGTCCTAAGTGAGAAGGGGGTGATCTCATGAAGGTCCTCCTCATCTCGGAAGCTTCCAATCTCCCAAAGCTCTTCTCCGCTATTTCTGGGTTGAATCCCAGTTATGTTGAAGCCATAACTAATGGAGAAGCTAAAGTAGGGGTCGATAAATTATTGGTAGCTGATTTGAATGTTAACGAATGCTGGGTGAACTTAGCAGTTGAGAGGGCTGAGGGATTCGATCTGATAGCCCTTCCCTCCAGCAGGGACATGAGAGAAGTTGCATCCAGGCTTTCCGTTAGGATAGGGATTCCATATATAGCTGGAGCTGTTCAGTTAAGCTTGAAGGATGGGCTCTTAGCCACTAAGCTTTGCTTCGGTGGGAGGGGATTGGAAGTTCTCTCCTCTCAGCTTCCTTCCGTAGTGAGCGTTGACCTCAGCGGTTTCGAGCCATCTTTCGGTGAGCCTAAGGGGAGGGAATCCGTTCCTCATGAGTGCAAGGGAAGGGTCAGAGTATTGGAGAGGAGGGAGAAGCTAGCGGAAGTGGACCTCTCTAAAGCCGATGTGATAGTCTCAGTTGGGAGAGGGTTGAAGAAGAAGGAGGATTTAGAGATGATAAAGAAACTCGCTGATCTACTTAAAGCTGAGGTAGCTTGCACTAGACCAATATCCGCTGACCTGAAGTGGTTGCCTGAGGAGAGGCATGTCGGGATGACTGGAGTTAGAGTGAGGCCGAAGCTTTATCTAGCTCTCGGCATATCCGGGCAAGTTCAACATGTCGTCGGTTTCAGGGATGCTGATACAGTCATATCCGTGAACATAGATCCTGAGGCACCAATAAGTGAGGTGAGCGACTACTTCATAGTGGCTGATCTCTATGAGTTCGTGCCTAAATTAATTGAGGCTCTCGAGAAAAAGTAATTAATCTACTATCTTCCCTCCCAATATTTTTACTGCGTCCATTATTCCCCTTTTCTTCCCTATCAAGATTAGCTGATCCCCTTCCATGAGCAACTCGCTATCCTTGGGGTCGAATATCCACCTCAAGCCCCTCTTTATCGCTATTATCCAGATCCCGGTGCGTTCCTCGAGATCCATATCAGCTATCCTCCTCCCGGCGGCTTCACTCCCCTCCTCTAGGATCATCCTGCAGATAGTGTCCTCGCTCTCCTCCACTACCATCTCCAGCACAGGATGAGCTGTTATCCCCCTCTCCACGAGGGAGGCTATCGAATAAGCTGCATCCCCCACTCTCTCAGATGAAGATGCTATTCCTATCAAGGGGATGAGCTCCTTCGGATCCCTTAGAGACTTTATCGATGAGAATAAGACCTCATAGAACTCATCCTCTAGTTCATCGAGCTCCTCCTCCAGCCTCTTCACCTCCACAGCGATCTCCATATTGTTGTAGAACATAGCAGCATAAGATAAGTAGAGGGAGAGCTCAGATAGGTTCCTCATGCTGCTTAACATCTCCGATATCTTCTTGATCTCATCATTCATCTCCTCGAGAGGAGCCTTAGGCACGTACTCCCTCTTACCCCCTGATGCTAGAGCCCTAAGGTTCTCTAAGCTCTCAATGGGTCCCTCGACTAAAAGGATATCCCCTCTCTCTATCTCCAACTCCTCCGGAATATTGTAAATCCACCTCCCTCCTCTCTTGAGAGCTAAGATTTCGCAACCAGCTAAGTTAACTGGATCTCTCACCATCTCCCCACTCATGGAGATCAGGGAGGATTCTTCCTCTACCCTCACTAAACCTATGGCCTCATCCGCTCTGTAGAGCATCCAGCTTATCGAGGGGTGTATCGGGAACCTCTTCACGACGAATCTCGCTAAATCAGCCATGGCATCGGATACCTCATCGACAGCCCTCCCTATATCGAGAAGGCCAGCTAATGCCTCAGCTTCCCTCCTTGAGGCCCCTGACATTATAGCAACCTTAAAGAGTTCATGAGTTAGGGAATCGAGCTCATCTTCGAGGCTGAATACTTCATTCGCTAGTTCCTCATCGTTGTACATGAGAGATGCATATGCAAGACTCAAAGCGAACTCAGATGTCTCCTTCATCTCGAGGAGTATCTCCTTCACGCTCCTTATCTCGGACTCCATTCTCCAATCCATAGTCCACGATAATTATATATGTTACCCCAAGATCGAGGGGAAGGATTTCAGGAACTCCACATCATTCGAACCTAAGTACTCCCCTGTAGCTATCTCTATTACCTCCAGCGGGATTTTACCAACGTTTATTATGCTATGGGGAAGCCCGAGAGGTATCCTTATCCCCTCCCCTCTCGCTATAATTGATTCTTCCCCATTCAAGATGACCTTAGCAGTCCCACTCAGGATCTGCCAGTAGATAGATCTATGGAAATGCCTCTTAGGGCCTAGAGATCTACCTGGGTATATCTTCAGTTTACTCACCTCATAATTTTCGCCAGTCAGAAGTATTGTCTTCGTCCCCCACTCCTCATACTTAACCCTATGCTCTATTACCTCAGGGAGCTCCTCTTTGAGCATGCTCTCGACTAACTCCTTGAGGTCTTGGCCGCTCCCCTTCGGCATCACTAATATAGCGTCCTCATCATCTATCACTATCATATCACTCACGTTAACGAGTGCTACGAGCCTCTTCGAAAGTATCAAGTTGTTCCTGGCTCCATGATATCTGACCTTCCCGCTCCTAGCATTTCCCTCACTGTCCTTCTGGAGGAGCTCATACACGGACTCGAAGCTACCTAGATCGCTCCAACCGAGATCCCTCGCTACGACAACTGCTAAGCTTTCTGGGACCTTAGATAGAGTTCCTGAGCTGACATCTATCTCCTGAACGTATTTATAGGCTTCATTCAACTCGAACTTCCTCAGAGGATCTGCTACACTCGGCAACGTCTTCTCTATTAAATCCATCATCTTAGAAGCTCTTAATGTCATTATCATCGTATTCCATACCCAATTTCCCTCCTTCAGCATATTGATCGCATCATCCTGCCCTGGTTTCTCCTTGAAAATCTCAACTTCCATTACGCCGTCCATTATCTCCTTCCCCGGTTTTATGTAACCCAGACCTCCCTCGGGCTTAGATGGGGGGACCCCTATTAGGGCTACCCTATCATTCGCGACATCCAGTGACTTCATGTATGCCTTAAGGAGCTCGGAATCATTCATTATGACGTGATCTGATGGAAGGATGACGACTATTGACTCCGGTCCGAACCTCTCACTTATCCTCAGAAGGCTGTAGTAAATAGCTGGGGCGGTGTTCCTCCTCTCGGGCTCGAGTATCAGGTCGTCCTCATCTAAGTTCACATCTATCTCCTTAGCTTGCCCCACCGCTAAGTATTTGTAGAGATTAGACGTGACTACGACTATTTTATCCGCCATTAGTTTAGCTCTCCTCAGGGATTGTTGATATGTCGAGGTCTCACTTATTATCTTAGCGAATTGCTTCGGGAAGTCCTTCCTACTGAGTGGCCATAGTCTCGTCCCGAATCCGCCAGCTAGTATGAGGGCTACTTTCATCAGATCCCCTTCCTCTCGGGGACCGCTTAATTAATATTGTATTCGGTCTAATAGGTAAAAAAATAACAATAGCTCGAAGTTCTCATCAATTTTATTTAGAAAATGAGTCACCCCGATGCCTGAAGTCGCGAGTATGCACACCGCAAGTAAAATTAAAAGTATTCACGGAAATTTAGAGGAGGATGAGGTTGATAAGTTTCTGGGGGAAAGGGGGAGTCGGGAAGACGACATGCTCTGCAGCTCTAGCTGTTGGCTTATCCGAACTGAAGAATGAGAAAGTACTCTTATTGACCACGGATCTCACCCCGACATTATCTGATGTGCTCAAGGCTGAGCTAAAGAGCTCCCCTACTAAAGTAGATGGATATTCTAATCTCTACGCGATGGAGTTAGATGAAGCCACTGTCATAAGGAGATGGAAGGCTAGATTCGGCTCTGAAGTATATGACGTCATATCTTCCTTCCTCCCCGTCGATGAGAGTTTCATAGATTATGTTGCTGGGGCCCCAGGGATAGCTGAGCAGTTCATCTTATATTTGCTCTACGAGCTGTTCGAGGATGGAAGTTACGATACTATAATTTGGGACACTCCAGCCTCTAGCAGTAGTCTGAGGCTCCTAAGGATAGAGAAGGAGTTATATGAGCACATGGGAGACGCGATAAGGCTATATTTGAGATTGAAGGGATTTCTTGAGAGGATGAGGAGTAGGGAGTGCGATCCACTTAAGTTAATAGGAGGATGGAGGAAATTAGCTGAGGATATATTCGATATGCTGGCTAGCGAGTATCATGAAGCTTATATAGTCTCTACACCTGAGATCATATCATATGAGATATCCAGGAAGATCAAGGAGGAGCTCAGCAGCTTCAACATAAGGGTGAGGGGTCTCATCATCAATAAATACATCTCAAGTCCATGTGAAAACCTTGAGAAGATCAAGAGGAATCAAGATAGTGTAATTGAACTCTTCAAGAAGGATTTCAACTCCCTGAGAGTAATAGAGTATTTGGATAGAGAGATAATCGGAAGGGAGGCTCTCCTATCCTTCTATCGATCTCTTATGATCTAGCTCAGGGGGTCGGCGATCCTCCCATTGGATGATTCGGAAGATTAGGATAACGCTTGAATATCTCCATCTCATCCTTTATCGGGACACCGCTCCTCAATGCCTCCATAATCATGGGCTCCTTCCTCTCAAACATTTCAGAGAATTCCTCAGGGGTTAGGGGCATCACATCATAGCCCGGTGGGTGATCGATGCTCATCAACCTCTCCACCGGGTTCCTCTGGGGGAACTCTGCTATGAGTATCACATCCACATCGCTCCATACGTTGAAATCCCCTCTAGCGTATGAACCTATCAGGATCACAGTCGCTTTAAATGGCAACCCCTCAGCCCATTTCCTAACGCTTTCTATCACATTCTTCCTAAATTCGATCCTCCTGTTAAGTACTTCCATACCTCCTCTACCCATTCTATGATCTCCTCAGCATATTTAACGGCTTTTATAGCATCCAATTTCGAGTAATATTCGTGGGGCGATCCCTCAGGCCAAGCGTTAGGGTATCTCGTGGGTACGTAGTACTTATCGAGGGCGATCGCCCCTTGCATTATTCCCTCTGGCACCTCGATCCCGGGTATATTCGTTAATAACTTCGATACACTATGACCGTAAGCTGGTAAACCGATACCGTGCAGCAATGCTCTAACTGATAACTCAGAAGCTTGCTGAGCTTTAAAACAAGCCCAGTTAAAATCTCCTCTCTCCAGATCTCCTTGAGCTGATTTTAAGGTATTTTTAGCGGCTCTCAACCACCTGAGGTACTCATTCTCATCTAATATATGGACCAGTTGAATATAATCCCGGCTCATAATTAATTAGGCCTAATATTCCTGTCCCTAAAGCCTTCTATCTGTGAAATTGACTTGCGATCCCATCGATAGTGAGTAAAATCCTCCCAGATGGGGCCTGCTCCCCGATCTAGAGGCTAAAGAGAGCTCCAGGGACCCGGAGCTATACGTACTAGCTATAGTAGGAGTGCTCTCTGTCGTCTTAGGTCTGGGATTAGTGGATTATTTGGTGCTCCTCCCCTCATATTAGTTCAGAGCGCCCTAACTAATATTATTTTTAGCATTTGGATATATTGAAAATTGTAGTTTTCTCTGAATCTTTATATATTCTTACTCTCTTTATATATTCTTACCCTTTCCTACGATGAGAGATGATGATTGAGTAGAGCTCTCGACATCATCTCGCCACTCATCCCCACTAACTTCCTACGGCTCGGATGAGCTATCACCTGATTATATTAACGTGTTGAATAGGCTCGAGAGCCTAGGGTTCAGGGAATATGGCGAAGCTTTCCGGATGAAGGGGAATGAGAGTAATACATTGGGCGTTCTATTTTATAAAGGGAGCTTGAGAGCTCTCCCGATATACATCCAGTGGGATGATGGGTATTCCGAGGCTTACGCATACATTATCTACGGTGATAGGATCTTACTGGATTCCTTCAGTAGAGCTGGCGAAATTAAGCTCTCCAATGAGCTCAAGAGCTGCTTTCCAATGGGTTGCTCAGTTAATGAACTATTAGAGGCATCATGTCAAGATTGCGTCAGCAATGGCTGTAGACCGTGCTGCAGCTCTCAGATATCCTGCCCTCCCGGTAGGTACGCCGATTGTAAGTTCATATGCAGTAGTTGGAGCACTTCTTGCCTCTATAGACGTGGTCTCTCCCTCGCTGGATGTGCAGAAGCACGTGGAAGCTGCATCGCTACTCCTAATCCATTTACATGTGGTATCTGCCTCGGTTGTGTGTTAGGTTCTCCTCTCTTAGGAGAAGAATGTGCGCACTACTGCAAGAGCTCTCGATGTGCATGTAGATGCTTAAGGTATCATTAAGGGGGGAATATGTCCAAGATCGACAAGATCGATAACTTAATCTTCTTGATAGCCTTATCCCTATTCATCTTGGGTATCTACGACCACAAACTCCCAGCTATCCTCTACTCACTTTTCCCCCTACTTCCAGCGGCCGCATTCTATAGAAAGGATTTTCCACCGAGGAGCTCTAAGTTCCTATGTCTACTCACTCATACCTCCGTCGCCTTAGTGAATACAGTGCTCTTACTCCAGGATGCTGAAGGCTTCATGATAGAATACCTAACTAAACCCTTCGCATGGACCATAATTCTCTCCGCAGCCTTACCTAGGATGGAGCTACGTCACTATCACAACTTGAAGAGTTATAGGGGCGTCATAGATCTCCTGGCAGCGTACATCGTCACATATTTCTTTCCGTTCAGTCACTTCGGATATACTGAGGGATGGATTGCGGAGCCCCTCTTCGTACCAGTGTTCCTCATCTCGCACCTACTATTAGCTCCTCCGATCTACCTGATCTTAATTATGAGGACTCATGGCGACCAATGAGGGAGATTTATGGGAATTCATCCTCTCTTTTTCTTTTTCCTTTAGGGGTCGTTCTCCTATATTTTTCTCATGAATCTCTCATCTTGACTGAGTTTTGGAGAGGATCGCGAGGCTCTCGGTCAGACTCTAGTGAGATATTTAGAACGATGGAGATATGCATCCCTCATTGTGAATGACTTCCCTCGACGATCGAATTCTAGCTGACCAAACAAGATCCAGTTCAGCCCTTGAGATTCAGGGAGATGCTATCTAGAGAGCTGAATCTAGGTAGAGCATCACCATGAACCCTATGATTAGTCCTACCGTAGCCTTGAGAGTCGAGTAATTCTCCCCATAGACCTCCGGTATCACCTCCTTCAGAGTGATGAAGAGCATCGCACCTCCAGCAAAACCCATCCCTAATGGAAGCAATTCTTTGAGCTCCGTGAAGACTAAAGCCCCTATTATGGCCATTAGAAGCTCGCTTATCCCACTGAGCAATCCTATGAGGAAGCCAAGCTTCTTTCCTACCGCGGAACTGACAGGAAGAGCTACAGCGAAGCCCTCCGGTATATCTTGGATCCCTATAGCTATAGCTGTAGCTATACCTAGGGGAATTGAATAAGCTACTGAGACGCCTACAGCAATTCCCTCAGGGAAGTTATGTATTATGATAGCTATCGCTAAGAGCCAAGTCTTCCTGAGCAAGCGTTTCGCTGATTCAGGACCCTCATAACCTAAGATCGGGTGCTCATGCGGGGTCACTCTCTCGATCGCTAATATAACTCCGAATCCTAGGAGGATTCCGAGGGAAACTGTGGGGAAGGAGGAGATCTCGATCGCTGGAAGAATTAAGCTGGTGAAACTGGCTACTAACATTATCCCAGCGGCGAATGCCATTGAGAAGTGTAAGCTCAGCTTCACTCTTCTGAGTATGAAGATCATAGCAGCGCCTAAGCCAGTGGTTAGAGTTATGAAAGCTCCAGCTATTAAGCTAGCTACTAAAGGATCCTCCCCGATCAATGACTCGAGGAGAGTTATGATCTGTTGGAGCGACCCCTCTGAAGCCATCCCTCCTCACTATGGGGAATTATTTTAAGGATGATGGAGCATGAAGGGGGGTTGAGATGAGATTGGAGCCTGGGCTTAAGGGGACGTTCGAGTTCAAAGTTGAGGAGAGGTTTTCGACAGGGCACGTCGGTGTTCAAGTGCTCTCCACACCTGGGATGATAGCTATGATGGAGCTCGCCTCCATGAAGCTCGTCCAACCGTATCTAGATGAGGGGAGCACTACTGTCGGCACTAGGATCTGCGTGGATCATAAGGCGCCAGCTCCTATTGGTGCTAGCGTATCCATCACCTCCGAGCTCATCTCCGTCGAGGGGAGGAAGCTCGTCTTCAAGGTCTCAGCTCACTGGGGGGATAAGCTGATAGGGGAGGGCTCTCACGAGAGGTTCATCGTAGATAAGGGGAGGTTCTCAGCGAAGCTCAAGGAGGAGTTGAAGTGAGATTTGGTGAGGAGATATTGAGGAGACTCTCCTATCTAGAGCTCAAGGAGGATGAATATGCCTCATTAGTGGCCTCGAGATCCTCCAACCCATTCGAAACTCTAGTGGCGACAGTGATATCTCAGAATACTAACGATAGGAATACTATAAGAGCTATGGAGAACCTTAAGGGGAGATTGGGGGACCTAACTCCTGAGAAGATAATTATGTTGAGCGATAGGGAGCTGGAGGAACTAATAAAGCCAGCTGGCTTATACAGACGGAAAGCTAAGTACCTAAAAGCTATATCCCAGAGACTATCTGGAGGGGCTTTGGAGGAGATTTTGAGCCTCGAGACAGAGGAAGCTAGAAGTAGACTCCTCGAGATCCCTGGAATAGGGCCTAAGACAGCTGATGTACTCCTCAGCCTCATGGGGAAGGAGACGGTAGCTGTGGATAGGCATATAGCTAGGGTCTCATCCAGGCTTGGGATATCAGATGGGAGTTATGATAGGACTAGGAGAGCCCTCATGAATATCTTCGACAAAAAGGATTATTTGAGGGTCCACCTACTCCTAATAAAGCTGGGAAGATTGTATTGTAGGCCTAGAAACCCGAGGTGTGGGAAATGCCCGTTGAGAGATTTATGCAATTTCTCACATTCTCTCAAGCCTGGGGATTCCGATTAAGTCCATCGCCGCGCCCAAAGTCCCTTTGACAGCGTTCACTAAGTTGAGCCTCGCTGCCCTCTCCTCAGGCCTAGCTGCGCTCAGGACGGGGTGATCCTCGTAGAACTTATTGAATTGTGAGGCGAGCTCATTAGCGTATGAAGCTATTATATCTGGCTTCGTTAGCTTGAAAGAGCTCCACACTCTCTCGGGAAACTCGGATATCATTTGCACGATCGCCACCTCAGAATCGCTCTTCAACTCATTTGGGTCGAAATCTTCCGGCACTCCCTGAGCTTTCTTAATTATGTTCAATGCTCTAGTGTATGCGTACTGAATGAAGGGCCCGCTGTTCTCCTCAAAATTTAAGACCCTCTCCCACCTGAACTGAACTACTTTATTAGGGGATACGCTAATCAGCCCATATCTCAAAGCACCAATAGCGACCTTCTCGCATATCTCCTCATCATATATTCCTCTCTCCTTCAATATAGCTTCAACCCTCCTCCTAGCCTCATCCAGTACTTCATCCAATGTGACGTATAAGCCCCTCCTCCCAGACATCGCTGCCCCCACTAAGTTGACCATCTCATAGGAGAGGTGTATCAGCTTATCCGGATCGTGCCCCATTAAAGCGAGGCAAGCCCTAACTCCCTTCTGCTCCATGTTCTGCTCGGAAGCGATGACGTTATAACAGAAGCTCACACCCAATCCCTCAAATTTATATAAGGAGTAAGCTACATCAGTCCCTGTGTACAGCCAAGTACCATCGGATCTAGTTAGATAGAACTTCCTAGGTATCACCTCCCCCAACCTCCCTTCCCTCTCCAGCTTCAATACATCGTCCTCGCTCAATTCGAACACCTTCCTCACATTCTCATCCCCTTTTACCGCCTCCCAGAGGTCTACGTAAGCAGCTTTCCCCTCCCTTCTCAAGTAACCCGATCTCTCGAGTCTCTCAATAGCTCTATTGACCCACTCATCCCATATCAGCTCGCTCTCCCAATCGAAGCCATCGTAAGTTATGCCTATTCTCCCCAAAGTCTCCATGAAGCCCTTAAGTACTGACTCAGTTATCTCCCTGAACATAAGAACGGAGTCCCCTTCCTTCCTCTGATAACTCCTGAGGAGGGACATCACTTCCTCCTCGCTAAGTTCCCCTATCCTCAGGAGCTCCGGCTCCATCCTCCCTATACGCTCGACTACCTCAGTCCACTCCTCTAACCTAGATTCTGAGTTAACTCCATTCTTTATCCTCCAGATCTCAAGAAAAGCATTCGAAATAGCATATATAAGGCCGAACCAATGATCAACTTTCCCTTTAGGGCTCAGATCCCTAACTTTAGATCTCCCAGCCGCTAATATAGCCACTTGCAAGTTGCAATCGTTGACTAAGTAATGCCTCCTCACATCCCATCCCAAGAAGTCTAGTATCCTGGAGAAGGAGTCACCTATAACAGCGTTCCTTCCGCTCCCCACATGAAGAGGGTGAACTGGGTTAGCGCTCGTATGCTCTACCATCACCTTCACTCCCTTCCTCTCCTCCCTCCCTAGCTCCTCGCTAGATGCTAGTCTCAATACATCCCTGAAGAACCTCACTTTATCGACCCTCAGGTTTAAGTAACCACCATCCCCGTATACATTTGAGGAGTAAGCTACCTTACTCACGTCAATCCTCTCTAATACAGTCTCAGCAGCTCTCTCCGGATCTAAGTTCAGGTCCTTCGCTACCTTGAAACCGACTGGGAGACCGTAGCTCGCATAATCCTTTCGGACTCTCGATACTTGAATCGGAGAGAAGCGGGTCGCAGATCCTAGCTCGCTCAGTACCCTATTAACTTCCTCAGCGAATGTAGACTTAACTGCGCCGAGCGGATCCCTGATCATCGACTCACTTTAGGATCAGGGAATATAATGATGTCGCCTTAAGTGCTGGGGGGAGCATACGGGCGGAGTGACTGCCTTCCAGAGGATATTGAGGAGGGCCTTAGAGCAGATACCTTATGGGGAGGTGACCACCTTTAAGATAATAGCTGAGGCCCTCGGGGATGTGAGAGCTTCTCTAGCCATCAGGAACGAATGCCTGAAGCTCTCCAAAATAGATCCAGATATCCCGTGGTGGAGGGTAGTCTCATCTAAGCTTGAGCTCATGCCGGGGGCTGAGGAAAAGCTGAGGGAGGAAGGGGGTATCGAGAGGGCGAAGATGGGGAAGTTCTTCAGGGAGTTGGATGTATGGCCTATCTTCAAGGTGATGGCAACGGATCAGATTAAGCTCTCTGAGAGGTTGATCTTGAGCGAGCTGGGGAATGTGAGCGTAGCAGCAGGAGTTGATGTGAGTTACATTGATGATAGAGCTGTGGCCTGCTGCGTAACTGTCGATGAGGAGCTAAGGATTATGGAGGTGAGGTTAGAGAGGTTCTCACCCCAGATACCGTACGTACCGACTTATCTAGCTTTCAGGGAATTGAGAGGGATGCTACCAGCAGCTATGAAGTGCGACTTCGATGTAATATTTGTGGATGGTCACGGATTACTTCACCCCAGGGGCCTGGGAGAGGCCTCTCATTTGGGCTTGCTCTTAGGCAAGCCATCTGTAGGTGTAGCGAAATCTAAACTAATCGGGGAGATAGAGGGGAGTTACGTTAAGTTCATGGGCAAGGAGGTCGCTGCCCTGCATAGAGGCGGGTTCATATCGCCGGGGCATCTATCGAACTTAGAATCAGCTTTAAAAATAGCTATAAAATTCTGGAGAGAGGGAAATCAACCTTTCCCTTTGAAACTGGCCCATTCGCTCTCTAAGAGCGCTAAATTCTCAGATTGATTTGATGAGGCTTATTCTCCTCTAAACTCATCTCTAAAATTGTTTCCTTACCTTCAGGGGGTATGACTAATATCTGAACATCTATCTGCCTCTGGGAAGTTACCTTCCCCTCTAAGTACCTCCTATCGTACCTGAACGTCCCTCTCACATTATGCAATCCTTCAAGCCTATCTATCATCTTAGATGGTGTGGTGATCCATATCTCCCTACTTGAGGCCTCATTTATGGCTGTTAAGACACTTAGCTCTGTTGTAGCATCCAAACTGACGAAACCCCCCCTCTTAGCTATTTCCTCCATGACCTCAGCTACTCTCTCCCTCCTCACCCTCCCTAAGGTGGGGATGTTCCACAGCGATCCTATCTTGAAGGGCCTCGAGACCCCTAGGGGGTACCCAAAGCCCTGATATATCTCACCGACTATCGTATACCTAGCTTTCACGAACATAGCTGATTCTAGAGCGTCATTCACCGTTGATTCAATGCTCCTGAACCTTATCCCGAGGTCTCCCCTCTTAAGGGTCTCCGCTAATTCCCTGTACTCATCAAGTATGACATCATGACTCACAGATGCTTTAGGGGAGGCTAAAAGGCCTACTTCATGACCGTTCTCCTCTAAAGCGAGCAGGCTTTCCCCTATGCTCGATGGACTGTAATCCTCACCCCTTCCTGCAAAAAACGTTATTGAATCCTGAATTTTGCTTATTCTTTCTATCCAAATTTCCCTCTTTCTCAGAATATTTTTAAGTTTATTTACGAGAGATCTACCCTTCCCTATCCTCTGAACTGGTACTGAGATTGCTAACGCTCCCCTCCTCCCGGGAGGGGATGCCCTCTTGAGCACGAGGGGAAGGCCCTCGGATTTATGAAGCATGAGTATGAGGCTTAGAAGGAGTTTAGCGTGAAGATCGGCTGCAGGTATCCTTGTCTCAGCGCCTCTTATCTCAGATATAGCTGCTAGATTTATCCTGTTATCTGGGGTCTTCACTTGCTTCATCCCCAAGGATAGTTCAGCCCCCATCAAGAAGTAAGCTATGGTCTTGAAGAGATCATAGCCTACTAATATGTTCCCATCCCTCCTGAATATCGGGTTAGTCCTCGAAAGCCTCTCACAATCGAAACTGTATTTGTATCCGAAGAAAGGGGACTTCTCCTTATTTAGCTCGAGGAACCCGGAGGGCATCGGGGGGGATCTCTTACTCTCGACTTTATCGCCACCGAAATAAGCTAATGCAGCGCTCCCTATGAATATAGATGGCGTGACAACGGGTACGAATTCCGATTCCTCCGGGAATATTGAGACCATATGCTTTATCGGGTCGGGCTCATGCACCTCCTCCCAGAAGAGCCCGAGAGAGTTCAAAGTATACCTAATCGCCTCCCTCACTCTGGGGTCTCTCGACCTTATGACAGCGATGTTCGTCGGAACCACTCCCCCTCATGGGGTGGTGGGGCCGGTGGGACTCGAACCCACGTCTTACGGGTGTCCCCCTCAGTGCTCCAGGGACTGGAGCCCGCCGCCCTACCTTTCCAGGGCATGACCCCTATATCATAGGGGGACGCCAGGCTGGGCCACGGCCCCTCACCAGATCTCGCGTGGAGATTATATAAAGTTAAAGGGTGCCTCCTATAAATATGTTCTTCTAAATCCGAGATAGAGGGAGAGGAAATGAGATGCGCTTACTGTAACAATGAAGCGAAGATATATGTGGAAAATCTCGGCTCTTGGGTCTGTGATGATCATTTCGAGAGATACTTCCTTAAAAGAGTTGATAGAGTGCTGAGGAGAGTTAGGAGAGGTAGTTCCCTCTTATTCGGGATCTCAGGCGGGAAGGACTCTGTTGCTGCGATACACTCAACCAACCTCCTCAAGGAGAAGTATGGATTCAGAATAGGTGCGATAATGATAGATACGGGTTCAGATGAGTGCTTGAGGGTCTTCGATGGGTTGAAGGATATGCTGGGCTTCGAGGGGGAGGTCCTGAGCTTGAAGGATTGGGGGATAGAGATACCTAGGGATCCCGAGTTCGCTTGTTTCGTCTGCGGGATCGTCAACAGGTACTTATTGAATAGGTATGCTGTTGAGAGAGGATATGATTACGTAGCCACTGGTCACAACTTGGATGACATGGCGTATTTCGGCTTAAATAATCTCATAAAGCACTCCTTAGATTACTTAATCTATCAATACGACTCAGTGACAGATCCCATACCCGAGCTGAGGATGGCGGGGAAAGTCAAGCCCCTCTTCTGGCTGAGCGATTCCGATTCCCTGAGTTACATCAAGCTAAAGGGACTCCCTAGATGCAGTACCAAGTGCCCCGAGGGGTTGGATAAGCAAGCGATCATAAAGCCCATACTTTATGAGATGAGGAAGAGATGGCCTCCCTTTCTAGTGAACTTCGTTAGCAGTATCAGGGAGCTCGTGAAAATGTCTGAGCATCCCCAAAGAAAGGTGAACTTACGTGAGAGGTGCGGATATCCTACATCAGGGAGGATATGTGCCTTCTGTAGGCTTAGGGAGTCGGGGGTCTGAGATGAGGCTCTTCGATGTCCATTGCCATTTAGAGGATGAATCCTTCGATGAGGATAGAGAAGAGGTACTGGAGAGGGCTAGGAAAGCTGGTATCGTGGGGATAGTTACATCACCATTGGATAGGGAGGATTCTATCAAAGCTCTCTCCCTCTTCTCAGGGAATGAGTTAGTTAAGGTATCCATAGGTCTCGATGTGAGCTATTACGGAGATGAGGAGGAGATAGAGGGAACAATCGAACTTATATTGGAGAATAAGGATGAGATAGTGGCAATAGGCGAAGTCGGTCTGGATTACAGAGTGGCCTCTATGGGAGGACCCGGGAAGGAGAGGCAAAAGGAGGTGTTCAGGAGGTTCATAAGGTTATCTGAGGAATTGGATAAACCGCTAGTTGTCCACAGTTTATGGGCTCAGAGACCCGTCCTCAGGATATTGGATGAGGAAGGAGCCACTAGAGTTATCTTACACGCATTCGGAGGGAAGGAAAGTGATGTTAAATTCGCTGTCAGTAAGGGATTCTTCATAAGCATACCTACTAATGTGATCAGATCTTCTAATGTCAGATCGGTAGCTGAAGCCACTCCTTTAGAGAGCATGGTGCTAGAATCAGATTCTCCAGTCTTAGCACCGGATGGGGGGAGGAACGAGCCCTCCAATATAGTGAGATCAGCCGATTTCATATCGAAGCTCAAGGGATGCAGCCCCGAGGAGCTCTCAGATATAACTACGAGTAACGCTAAGAGGGTGTACGGTATTTGAGGATCGCTTACGATCTTATAGGGTCTAGGGAGACTGGTGCTGTCGCTATAGTCGATATCCCAGAGGGGATGGATCCCATGGAGGTAGCGGACGAGATATTGAGGAGGCATCCCCACGTCAAGTCCGTCTTGAGGAAGGCGGGAGGCAGGGAGGGTGATTACAGGACGAGGCCCCTGGAACTCATAAAGGGATCCCAGGATACGGAAGTCATACATAAGGAGCATGGATATAAGCTTAAACTCGATCCTAAGCTCGTTTACTTCTCCCCTAGGGAAGCCACTGAGAGGCAGCTCCTCTCAGATTTAGTCGAGGATGGGGAGCTCATATTCCTGATGTTCGCTGGAGTGGGGCCTTATGCTATAGCTATAGCTAGGAGGAGATCCGTCCAGATAGTGGGTGTGGAGATAAACAGTATTGCGGTCAGGTACTTCCAAGAGAACATTAAGATTAATGGATTGAGCCACAAGATCTTCCCGATAGAGGGGGATGTCTCTTATTTAGCTCCAGCTATGAGAGGGAGGTTCGATAGAGTTCTGATGCCCCTCCCCCTGGGTGCTTACCGCTTCATAAGGGAGGCCCTGATCTCACTCAAGGAGGGGGGAGGTTACGTTCACTTCTATTACTGGGGTGGGGGAGATGCCCTAAAACAAGCTGAATCCTTATTTAAGAGGGAAGCTGCGAGTTTCGGGCTCGAAGCTAAGTCAATTGGCTTCAGGGTCGTCTCGAGCTATGCTCCAAGGGTCGAAAAGATCAGGATCGATTTTTTCGTAAAACCCGTGTTAGTTAAATGAAACGATCAGACAGGGTTATATAATCGGGGCTAGGTAGATTAGGGTGTCCTTGGGACCTCTGAAGGGGGAAAATAAAGATGGAAGGTAAGACGCTTATCTCAGATAAGATCCAAGTCAAATTTCAGGAACATCTGAATTATCTGAATAAGTTATATCCATATGAGGAGTCCCCTTTTCATAAACTCTCTACCTCCTACAAGAGGATTGTCGAAGCTATCAAGGAGGTCCCCAGGCTCCTCTCCGATGGCTTATCCGAGCTCTTCACGGGTCAAAAACAGGAAATTTTGAACAATTTCTCTGAGGACATAAGGTTCTTAATAAGCTCCGGAAACCTGAGGGAGCTAGATGATGGGGAGATAGAGACAATACTGAGCTTTCTAGGAGATCTACTCGATTCTATATATGCGATGGTGATCAGGAGGACCTCTAACGATATCCACAATTACCTGAAATGGACCCCAGAGCTCGGAAATGCGGGAGATAACTTGATTAAGAGTTGTGAGCTCTTCTATAATGAGCTATTGGAGGAGATAGCTAAGGCTAGAGCTGAGAGGGATATCTATAAGGAGAGAGCTGAATCCACCGAATCCCTCGATTTGATAGTGACTGGGAAGTATAAGATACTTGAGCTCCTCGAGAGAGAAGGCAGATCCCTGAAGCCAGTGGAGATAGCTAGTAAGCTCAATCTCAGCGAGGTGACCGTGAGGAAGTACATAAAGGAGCTCATTGAGGAGGGATTGATAATTAAGAACAATAAGACTAGGCCTTACACGTACTCCTTAGGTGATCCAGATTGGAGAGGGAGATTGAGGAGAAAAAGGTGCTTATAATACTTGTTTCACCCATATGCGAGGAATCATTGGAGGCCTCAATTAAGTTGAGAGGATGGGCTCGTGAAAGAGGCTACTCCATAAGGGAGATCTCAGCTCTAGAGGATGAGGGCTTGAGCATCATAATAGATCTGAATATAAAGAGGTTGCCCGCTCTCATCTTGAACGGTAAGCTGATTTCCCAAGGTAAGATTCCTGAGGACCTCGATTCCCTCTTGGGAGATCTCCCTTGAGGACGGATGTCCTCATAGTAGGAGGAGGGATAGCTGGCTCTACTCTCGCCTCCATCCTATCCTCCAAGGGTTTCGATGTAACCATAATTGATAGGAAGCCTAAGATAGGCTACCCTCATCATTGCTCCGGCATCTTGGGGTTCGATGCGATAAGGGAGCTCGTAACTTTCTCAGAGGATTGGGTCCTATCGGAGATAAATCACGCTACCTTCATCTCCCCTGGAGGCTTGAAGATCGAGATAGATAAGCCCCTAGCGAGGGTAGTGGATAGGTCCATGATGGATCTGGAGACGTGGGAGCATGCTCTCTCGCTCGGAGCTAGGGGTATGCTATCGACACCATTCAAGGGACTAGCATCTAAGAATGAAGCCATTGTGAGGGGAGGGACTATATCTTTCGACCTTATAGTCGGCGCGGATGGATCCCTCTCATCAGTAGCTAGGGCCTTCGGGTTGAGGAGAGTGGAAACTGAGTTAGGACTGCAGAGGAAATGCGAGGGGAGAGTAGGGGATAGGTACGTGGTCAAAATTTTGGGAGGGAGCGATTTCTCTTGGGTTCAGCCTTGGGGAGATTGCGTGAAAGTAGGGGCTATAGGTGAATTTGGGGAGGTGATGGATGTCATAAGAAGTTGTGAAGCACCTATAGGGAAAATTGAGGGCAATCTAATACCGAGAGGTCCTAGAAAAAAGTTTTGCGGTGAGAATTTCGCTCTAGTAGGGGATGCCGCTGGTCAAGTTAAGCCGTTAAGTAGAGGGGGCGTTCTTCTCGCTGTGAGAGCTGCTAAGATCCTAGCTGAGGAGTTCGAGTCGAGCGGATTGAGGGGACTCAGCTCATATGAGAGGAGATGGTGGAAAATTAATGGTAGGGAGTTAGCGTTAGGGATTGCCGCTAGGAGGTACTTAGAGGGACTATCCCGAAAAGATTTGGATAATATTTTCCTATTTTTAAAGGATTTTGAGGATATTATTCAGGAAAGTTTCGAGACTGATAGGCAAATTTCCCCACTCAGTAGGCTACCCAAGGCCAAAGTTCTTAAGCTGACCCTCATGAAGCCTGGGGCGACGCTCCGGGCCATGATGGAGTTAATATGGTGGTAACATGGTGACGATAGCTAACGCTTTGCTAGGTCTAGCCACTTTCCTGATCTCGATAACTCTCATCAGGAGATACTCGAACACGCCCGAGATAACATCGATCCTGATGAGCCTTAATATAGGCATATACTTCCTCACATCCCCCACCTTAGTATTCGCTGACAGCCCTATTCTGTTCAGATACGGTAGCTCCGGCTCTTACTTGATCTCCGGGAGGTATGAGACCTTAATAACTTCCATCTTCTTGCATGCCAATCTAATACACTTATTCCTCAATATGTACGCTCTTTACATCTTGGGGAAGGTGGCTGAGATTTCCCTCGGGAGAGCTAGATTCATCTCCCTCTACTTCCTCTCAGGGCTGATCGGCAATCTCCTCTCCTGCATAATTGACTCGAGTAGCGTGAGCGTTGGGGCTTCTGGAGCTATCATGGGGCTCCTCGGCTACATGGTAGCTATGGAATATAGAGTGACGGGGAGGTTCAATCCATCCACTGTACTCTTAGCTATATTCGTCATATTCGGTGGCTTCTCCGCTAACGTAGATGTTTTAGCTCATCTAGGAGGTTTCCTAGTGGGTTTGGGGTGGGGACTCTCTAGAGCTCCCGCATGGTGAGAGGATGTTAGTGAGGCTGGTCCCATTCGGCTTCGTGTACTACTGGATCCTCGAGTACCTAAGAGAGAACCTCCCTAAAGCCTATGGAGTTGATGTTATAATTAATAGGAGCTCTCTTTCAATCCCGAAATTCGTTTATAATGCTGCTAGTTCTCAGATAATGAGCGAGAAGTTCTTAGACTACTTGAGGGTCGTGGATAATTGGCCCAGAAGTGAGAAGATATTGGCGATAGTGGATGGGGATGCTTACGCTAGGGGCACGAACTTCGTCTTCGGTCAAGCTGAGGTCGGAGGTAGGTTCGGGGCTGTCTTCATAGCTAGGTTGAATCCATCCTTCTACGGTGGTCCTGAGAACGATGGCCTATTCCTCTTGAGGATACTGAAAGAGGCTTCTCATGAGCTCGGCCATATGCTGGGACTGGGTCATTGCGATAATACTAGGTGTGTCATGAGCTTCAGTAACTCCATATGGGAAGTTGATAGGAAGGGATGGGTGCCCTGTGATAAGTGCAGGAGGTCGATGAGCTTTGATTCCCAAGATTGATGATTATGATCTCCTCATTTTAGATATAGATGGAGTCGTTTGGTTGGATGGGAAGCCGATAGAGAGCTCCATAAGGGCTATAAATGAGATGAGATCTGAGATTAAGATAGTGTTCCTGACGAATAATTCCACGAGGCACAGGAAGACTATAGCGAGCTTATTGAGGGATATAGGGATCCCATGGGTCTCTGAGATGGATATATTTACGAGCGCGAGCGTCCTAGCTAGTCTATCCAGTAGCTTGGGGATAAGGAAGTGTTACGTCGTGGGCGAATCCGGGCTCATTATGGAGCTTGAAGAAGTCGGTATTGAGATATCTGATGAGGGTGATGTGTGCGTGGGCTTAGATAGAAGCTTCAACTATGAGAAGCTCAAGATAGCTGTGAGGAACATACTATCGGGGGCTATGTTCTTAGCTACGAATTACGATAGACTCCTGCCCACTCAGGAAGGAGCTGTTCCAGGTGCTGCATCTATGGTCTCAGCTATCTCAGCTGCTTGCGGCAGAGAGCCAGATATAATTGTAGGAAAACCGAACCCGATAATGTTCCTACATGCTTCAGCGAGCTTGGGCGCTAAGAGGCCTTTAGTCATAGGGGATAGCGTTGAGACGGATATCTTAGGGGCTATGAGGGCTGGCATGGACTCAGCCCTGTTGCTAAGGGAGGGGAGGGAGGGGACTGGACCACGCCCGAAGTACGTAGTGAGGGATCTGGAGGAGCTGATCCGCTGAGGGAAAGGGGAGCTTACATAATCATAATGAGGTCCTCAGGCGGTTCCCTGAGGATAGGAGCTCTCGGAACCTTCGAGATACCTGAAGGAATGCTCGCTTACGTGGGCTCAGCTTACGGGCCCGGCGGCCTAATAGCTAGGATATCGAGGCATCTCAGGAAGGGGAAGCGTCTGAGGTGGCATATAGATTACCTCACCGAGAGCGGGATCGTGAAGATAGAGGAGGTACTAGCTATACCTTCAGCTGAGGAGAGGGAGCTAGTGAGAGTCTTAATGGAATTCGGTAGTCCCATTATACTCGGTTTCGGTTGCTCAGATCATAAGGATGATAGGTCTCACCTATTCTCATTGAGAGATCTGAATTCCCTGAGAGCTTTCTTAAGGGAGAGATATCCCCTTCACGAGCTTCACCCTAAGCCTAAGTCTTTAGGGGATATGTAGAAGTTGAGTTTACACTTATGATAATCCCTTATCACCTGTCTCGCTGCTTCCTCGATCCTCAATTCACCTCCGCTCATCCATCCCCTCTTCCTAGCAAATTCCTCGATTATGCTGAGGGGGTCGCTCCCCTCAATACCATAAGCCCTCTTTATCGAGCTGGGGTCCGCCCTCAAAGCCCTCTCAATTAGAGATGAGGCCGCTTCAACCGGATCATTTAACTTCTCAGGAGGGCATCCCCTTATCGCCATCTCCAGGGGACCGCCCTCTATCGGGATTATACCGGGGGAATCTATTAGGTAAAGCTTCTTCTCTATCCTGAAGAGCTGAAAGCTCCTCGTATATCCAGGGTTCCCAGGTATAGGGCTAGTCGATGCCGAGGATCTCCCCTTCAGCACGTTTATTATGGAGCTCTTCCCCACCTTCGGGAATCCGACGACTAATACTACAGCTGGGAATTCAGGTGCCTCCCCTTTTATTAATCTCCTCAACTTCATCGTGCCCATTCTCTCTCTAGCGCTTATATAAGTCGCTTTCAGCCCCTCCCTTCTGAATACCTCGACCCACTCATCCAAGACATCTCTGGGAACTAAATCCGATTTATTCATCACTAATATCACCTTCTTTCCCATGGAGGAAGCTATTTCCTCCACTCTCCTGCTCCTAGTAGTCCATGGATCTCTAGCATCTAGCACCTCCAGTATCAAGTTGGCCTCACTCATAGTCCTCCTTATCTCTCCGAACCCAACGAGTCTCATCGATTAGATTTCCATCCTCACCTTATCACTTTATCGCTGAATTTATATCCTTCAGCCCCAGGACAGAATGCGAATTGATAAGCATAGTGATCCCCACATTCAATGAGAAGGAGAACTTAGAGGAGCTGCTGAGGAGGATAGACTCCTCCCTCAGGGGCATAGATTATGAAGTGGTAATAGTGGATGATAATTCACCTGATGGGACCGCTGAGGAGGCCCTAAAACTATCAGAGAGATATCCAGTGAGGGTGATGCTTAGAGCTGAGAGATCCGGCCTATCCTCAGCTGTCCTCGATGGGATGAAGATGGCTAGAGGCGATATTATATGCGTGATGGATGCCGATCTCCAGCACCCCCCTGAGTTACTTAAGGAGTTGTATGAGAGGATCCTCGAGGGAGACATAGTGATCGCATCTAGATACGTTAAGGGAGGCTCAGTTGAGGGATGGAGCTTCCTAAGGAGGCTGATATCCAGAGCTTCAATATTATTAGCTAGGTTACTAATCCCTAAGGTCAGGGGAATAAGGGACACATCCTCGGGATACTTCATGATCAAGAGGGAATGCTTAGATCCTGAGATAAATCCCAGGGGGTTCAAGATACTCCTCGAGATATTAGCTAAGACTGAATGCACTAGAATTTACGAGGTCCCCTATTCCTTCGGCTTGAGGAAACACGGGGAGTCTAAATTGGGATTAAGTACTATGATCAATTACTTACTGCAGTTACTGGAGCTCTCCCCCTTCATTAAGTTCTCAATCATAGGAGCCTTGGGCACTCTCGTCAACCTCCTCTCATTATACGCTATGAGGTACTTGATAGGATTAGAGCACGAATTAGCTTCCATAATAGCTATAGAGATCTCACTCCTGAACAACTTCACTCTCAACGATATCTGGACGTTCAGAAAGAGGAGGAGAGGAAGCCTCATCAGCTCCCTCCTCAATTATCACCTAGCTAACCTAATAGGGATAACCACGCAATTCCTCGTCTCCATGTCACTCCATAGGTTCATCGGGGTGGAATCCATCCTCTCTCAGTTTATCGGGATAATAATGGGGTTCATCGTGAATTACTCCCTGAGCAGGAGGATAGTCTGGTGGTAAGATGAGATCTTTCACACTCGGCTTGATAATATCGATAGTTCTGGCCTCCTCCTTCTTCATATACGCTTACAGTGAGGCCTCTTCCCTTAAGTACAGGGGAGATGATTATTACGTGAGTGATGAAGTCTGGTACGTCACTTCATCGAGGAACTTGCTCCATGAAGTCTTCGGCTCGCATCCCGAGTACTCAGTAGATAGTTACGTCTTCGCTACTATCTCCTTCAATTCTGAGAGCGATTTAATGGAGCATTTAGACGATCTCGATTCACTATTGAGATCTATAGGGGGAGAGATAGTTAGAGCGAATTACACTGTGACTGGTGATAGGATAGCGGCCATCTGGGTCATGGTCCCGGAATCCAACTCCTCTAAACTTGAAAAAATAGATTATGCCAAAATAAGATATGGTTTTGAATATCCATCAAAATCTGGAATATTGGATTATCTTAACTTAGAACATCCACCTCTCGGAAAGTATATGATAATGCTATCCATGATGCTCTTGGGGGATTCCCCAGCTAACTGGAGGATCCCTGGGATCTTTGAGGGATCCATCATAATAATTTTAGTTTATTTGATCGTCTCTAGAATTTTAAATCCATTTTGGGGAGTAATAGCATCTATATCAATCTTTCTCGATCCAATATTTCATGCTATGAGCATAGTCGCTATGCTTGACATACATCTCACCTTCTTCACCACTCTATGCCTCCTCTTCCTCGCCTATGATAAGCCATTAGCTGCTTCCATATCCTCTTGGCTAGCTTTCTCAGTCAAGTTCAGCGGGCTCTTCCCAGTTGCGTGCACCTACCTCTACCTCAGGATCTACAGAAGGGAGAGGCCCCTGAGAGCTCTGGTAATTTCAATACTCCCTAGCTTAATCTATTTAGCTCTCTCAATACCCCTAATAAATTACTTAGGCCTCGAGAGATGGGTCCAGGAGAACTTGAATGCAATGGCTTGGCACACGACTAGTAGGGGGAGCGGGCCCACTCCATCCCCTCCTTGGGCTTGGTTCCTCAATCTAGCTCCTATGGCCCTCCATGTGAATCCAGATCTAATCGCTAGAGTCAACTTCGTTTCCTACATTTTCTCATTCGTCTTCACCATACTCCTTTTCCCCCTCATGCTGAAGGGGGGGAGGCTCTACATACCGATGATGATGATCCTCTCAATAGTTTTGGGTTACACTGCAGTATATATAGCTGGCAACAGGACCCTCTACAGCTTTTACGCCGTTCAGCTCTCCCCTTCAGTCGCCTCAGCCTTCTCAATCTCCCTCTTCTACTTAATTATGGAGGACCTCGAGGTAGTGAGGAGGGAGTGGAGATCCCTCTTGGACATGATATTCGGCGATAAAATAGAGCTTCCGGAGGAGTTGAGGCCTCTTCTCTCTTTTAAGGGGAACAAATCATTTTATATGCTTAACATGATCCTCCCCGTCTTAGTCTCGATAATCCTTCACCATAATTTCTATCTCCCAGGAAGCCCTGTGTTCTCAACTAATGCGAGGGATTTCGGGCTCTCATGGATCTTGAGCGATCTCTTAATTAGATCATCAGATGAGATATGGGTGAGGGAACTCATCTTCTCCTCTATAACTATAATATCAGCTTTAATAGTCTCCCTAGACTTAGCGGAGCTCGGCTCAATGTATCCGATCCCCATATCTCTGTTAGTGCTATCTGGTTACGACTGGACACTCTTATCCTTAGCCCTAGTTTTAGAATCGATCTCACTCATGAGGAGAGGTAAGAAAATAACCTCGCTAGTACTCGCTGTACTATCCTGCTCATTGAACCCAATCAACATATTGCTATTCCCGATGATTCTGAGGGGGAGATCCTCCGTAATATTTGCTGCATCCCTAGTGCCACTCTCACTCCTCTCATGGCCAGAAGAGGGAACGGGTGGGCTCCTACAGGGATTCGCGGGAGTTTATACTCCAGCGATAGCTTTAGCAACTTCCATAATTTTGACAGCTTATACGATGAAGTACAGCATTTTCTGGAGCTCAGTCTCAGGGATGGGCTTAATGCTTCTCCTCTCAGGGGTCAAGCAATCTTGGGGCCTCACAGCTCTAGCTCTCCTATCCAAGATCCCTTCAATACCATTAATCGAGCTTCTCCTATCTATCTCCCTGATAACTTATAATAATCCTTCCCTCCTCTCCAGAATATTGTTTAAGTGCAACCCGTCTAGTCCGAAGGACTTCTGCTCGGATCCCTCAATATCAATAGCTCTCTCCTCTCTAGCGATCATATACTTGGGGTTGAGGGGATTATACCGCGAGAATAAAATTGAATTGGGGACAGTTCACCCAAAATGAACATACTTTTCTAACTAAATACTGCAATTTTCTTAAAAATTTTTCAGAGGGATGGCCTTACTTTTTAGTGAAAAGTTTTATTATTTTATGAGCTCGAAACCAGAGGATGCGGCATGAACGATCTGGAGAAGTTATTCAATCCATCTTCGATAGCTGTAGTTGGGGCATCCAAGGACCCCAACAAGATAGGGTCCCAGATTTTAAGGAATTTATTGGGTTATGGATTCAAGGGGAAGATCTACCCGATAAACCCAACTGCAGATGAGTTGATGGGACTCAAATGCTATCCTAAGGTGTCTGATGTACCAGATAAAGTGGATGTAGCTATAATATCCGTACCATCCGATAGAGTATTGGGAGTGATAGATGACTGTGGTAAGGCTGGAGTTAAGTTCGCTGTCGTCATAACTTCGGGATTCAAGGAGGTAGGGAATGAGGAGTTGGAGGATGAGTTAGTTAGGAGAGCTCGCAGTTATGGGATGAGAGTACTGGGGCCTAACATATTCGGCTACCTATATGCTCCAGCTAGGCTCAACGCCACCTTCGGACCCAAGGATGTGCTCCCAGGGAATGTAGCTTTCATCTCGCAAAGTGGAGCATTGGGGATAGCTTTGATGGGATATACGGTCGTTGAGAATATAGGTATCTCATCTATAGTTAGTGTGGGTAACAAAGCAGATTTGGATGATGTGGATCTCCTCGGTTTCTTCGATAAGGATCCGAACACTAAGGTCATAATGATATACTTGGAGGGGATAGCCCCCGGGAGGGGGAGGGAGTTCATTGATGTCGCCTCTAGGGTGAGCTTGAGGAAGCCCATAATCGTGATAAAAGCTGGCAGGACTGAAGTAGGCGCTAGAGCTGCTGCAAGCCATACAGGATCAATCGCAGGAAGTGTAGCTATTTATGAGAGCGCTTTCAAGCAGAGCGGAATTCTAATGGCGAAGAGCGTTGAAGATGCTTTCGATTGGACGAAAGCTCTTGCGTGGAACCCAATTCCAGAGGGAGAGAGGCTCATCGTTTTAACTAATGGAGGAGGAGCTGGCGTTCAATCGACTGATACTTTCGCTGATAATGAAGTTTACCTCAGTAAGCCTCCGGAGAGCTTAATTCAGGAGATAAAGAGGTTCACCCCGCCCTTCGCTTCCTTCGCGAATCCGATAGATATGACGGGGATGGCCACTGATGATTGGTACTACATGGGAACACTAGCTGCACTTAAGAACCCTGATGTGGATGCTCTGACAGTTCTCTACTGCCAGACCGCAGTAACGACACCTATGGGAGTTGCTAAGGGGATAGTGGATGCCATAAAGGATTCTGGGAACAGCAAACCGGTGACGGTGGGGATGGTCGGAGGTCCTGAGACAGCTGAGGCAGTTAGTTTCCTTAACAAGCAGAGGGTAGCAGCTTATCCCACGCCGGAGAGAGCTTCCTCAGCTATGTCAGCTCTCTACGCATATGCTAGGGCTAGGAGCTATGTGATGAAGAGCCTGGCCGTGAGGTGATGCAATGACATTCATAATAAGGGAGATCGCTGAAGGCGTCATCCTCTTTAGAATATTGAATAAAATAACCGAGAAATTTGAAAATTTTTGGCCAATTCCCAGGGGTACATCTTATAATTTTTATATAGTGAGGGGGAGGGGCCGCGTAGCTCTCATAGATGGAGCTGATGCCAGATTCTCGGATGAGTTCTTCAGAGCCTTGGAGGAGAGGATTGGGTTAGAGGAGATAGATTACGTGATAACTCAGCACTCAGAGCCAGATCACTCCGGTACTCTGGCTGAAGTTATGAGGAGAGCTCATAAAGCGGAACTGCTGGGCACGAAGCAAGCTTTGGCTATAGGAGCCTCTCTCTCTGATTATCCACTTGATAGAGCTAGGGAGGTAAGAGATAATGAGAGGCTTGAGCTCGGTGGCAAGACCCTTAGGTTCATAGTAGCTCCTATGATACACTGGCCAGATACCATGATGACCTTCTTGGAGGAGGATCGCATATTATTCACATGCGATCTCTTCGGATCTCATGGAGCGAGCGAGAAGGTTTACTTCGATGAGGACGATTTCGAGCTCGCGGATTATTACGCATCTATACTGATGCCTTTCCCAGCTATGGTAGCTAACGCGCTCCATAAGGTGAGGGCTCTAGGACCCAAGATCTTGGCCCCGAGCCACGGCGCTCTCCACAGGCATATCGACTCCACATTGAGGACTTATGAGGGCTGGGCATCTTGGAAGCCGGGCGATAAAGCTTTGATCGTAGTAGGGAGCCAATATGGGAACTCAGAGATCTTAGCGAGGGAAGCTGCTGAGGGATTCAGGGAAGAGGGGATCGAGATCACTCTAGTTGATAGCTCTTACGCGCATCCTGACGATCTACTGGCGCTCACGCTAGAGTCGTCAGCCATCCTCATAGTATCCTCTACTCACAACGGGAGGCCCTTCCTAGGAGTGAGGTATTATTTGGATCTACTGGAGGAATATAAGCCTAAAAATAGGATCTTTGGCGTCATAGGGACTTCCGGATGGGGAGGAGGTGCTGGTAAATATATAAAAGATTTTCTGGAATCCCTCAAGATGCCTGTAGTAGCTTCTATGGAGGTTAAGGGGAAGCCGGGAGAGAGGGAGCTCAAGGAAGCTAGGGAAATAGGGAAGCTCCTCGCTATTGAGGCGAAGAAGCTCCTGGGGTGAGCTACCTCAATTTACCCCTTAGAAATCTCTTGGAAGGTCCTTTGAAGCTCCTTGAGGATGATGAAAGGATGCTTCCTCAGCTTGTCCTTAGGAACTCCCTTTTCCAAGGCTAGGAATGATTCTAATAGGGCTAAGCCCTTAGCTATCCCACTTAGCCTTCCAGCGGGTCCGAAGATGAGGAAATCTGCACCCCTCATCCTCAAATAAGCTAGAGCTGATATTAGCATCGGATAAGCATCATCCCCATACCTCCTCTTGCTCAAGAATGATAGGGCATTAGCTGGAGCGCAGCCGACCTTATATCCATGCTCCTTCAGGAAGCTCAGAGACTCAGCAGCTATGTGGAGGGACGCCGGATCTAAGACCACCACGTCTATCATGAAGTCATCCAATCCCGCTTCTTCAGCCTTAGGCAAGAGATTCTCGCGGACGATCTTGAGCTTTTTCTCTTTCCTCATGCTCTCAAAAGCATCCCTAGGATCGAAGGCAACTAGAACTGCTGACCTTATTCCCGATTCCCTTATCGCTTCGAGCTCCTCCCTCCCAGCGTCTGGATAGATAGCATTCGCTATAGCTAGATCTTGAATCCCCAGCTCCCTGACCTTCCTGTAAGATCGTATCCTCACCTCCGGGCTTATACCATCGACGAATATGGGGACGTTGAAGCTCGAGGCGAACCTCAGATATGGCTCGGCAGCCTCTGCAGATGATATCATGACATCCAAAGCATATGGGATATTAAGCGATCTAGCAGATTCTAAATCAGCCTCTATTAACCTCCTCTCCCCTTCCTCATCGAATATCCCTCTGCTGTGATCTAAGACCCTTCTATCCCCCTTATAGAAGATAGAAGCTACCATGAGAGCTGGCTCCATCCAATTCACCTCAAGATCTCCAGAGCTTTAGATACCCCCTTAGGGGAGCTTATGATGACACCTCTCACTTTAGTCCTGCTTATGTCCTGAAGTAGTGCCTTATAATCTACGTTCCTCACTTCTTTCAGCCCCATCTCCTTGAGGACGTTGGGATCGAGATCCTCCAGCCCCGGCATTATCATGGTGTAGAGGGGGATATCCTCGAGGAAGTCGAGCAGCTCAGATAACTCCTCGACATCTTGTATAGGTTGAGTGATGACGAAATCAGCTCCAGCCTCTATCTTCGCCCTCAAGGTCTCACTAGGCTTGACATACGTCGCGACGCCCACATCAATATCTATACCATGCTCCTTTATCAGCTCTATAGCTCTGACGGGGTTGAGATGCGTGGGCATCCCTATGGACGGTAGGTCTCCCCTCACAATGACTATCCTCCTTACGCCAACTTCGGAGAGGGCCATCATCTCCGAGATGAAACCCAGCTCACTCCTATCCATTACCCTGTAGTTCGGGATGGCTTCCAATCCTAGGCCCTTAGCTATCACGGAGAATACGAGGGGGGATGGGAGGGGCCTCCCGAAGGGACATTCTGGGAGGGAGATGAAATCAGCGTAACCTATGACGCTCGAGAGGGACCTGAGAAACCTGGGAAGGTTCGAAGGTACTATCTCTATACCTATCTCCAACTAAGATCACCTCCTAAACTGGATTTTTGAGTAAATATTGATGTAGATTCGGAATATGGGTGATATCATGGTGACTAAACTTCCCTCAGGCGACCTCTGATCCATTAGCCCTCAGTCTGAATCCCAACATTAATAAACTCTTCCTCTCACTGATACTAGGTGTCGTGATTGGTCAGAAAACAAAACCCCGGGGATGGTGAAAGGGAAAGCAGGGATGTGACTTTAATAGTAGCTGATATAATAAAGCAGGCTGATTTCGGCAGGGGAATAGTCAGATTAGATCCGGAGATCATGAAGCAACTTGATCTGACGAGCGGGGATTACTTGAGGATCTATGGGTCTAGGGTCACTCACTGCAGGGTGATGCCCTCAGTCAGCATGGATGTGGGCACTAGGTACATAAGGATGGATAAGATAGTGAAGGGTAACGCTGGAGTCAGGACGGGAGATAAGGTCAGAGTGAGACCTGTGGATATAGGGGAGGCATCAAAGGTAGTATTAGCTCCCCAGGACCATATGATAAGGGTTGCCCCGGATTTCCACACTTGGGTGAAGAGGAGGCTCCTGGACTTCGCCGCGACTAAGGGGGATGTGGTGCTCATACCCATATTCCAGAGGTTCATATCCCTCATAGTGGTGAGCTTGACCCCCGGGACCTACGGGAAGATAGGACCCAATACGATAATAGAGGTCAGGGAGTCCCCCGTTGAGCTCGCGAGAGTCGTGCTCCCCACGATAACTTATGAGGACATAGGTGGGCTCAGGGAGGAGATACAGAGGATAAGGGAGATGGTAGAGCTCCCATTGAGGCATCCCGAATTATTCAGACACTTAGGGATAGATCCACCGAAGGGAGTACTATTATACGGTCCTCCAGGCACTGGAAAGACTCTGCTAGCTAAAGCTGTGGCTAATGAGAGCAACGCTCACTTCATAAGCATATCAGGGCCTGAGATAATGAGCAAGTACTACGGTGAGAGCGAGAAGAGGCTGAGGGAGATATTCGAGGAAGCTGAGAAGAATGCACCATCAATAATATTCATAGATGAGCTGGATTCCATAGCTCCGAATAGGAATGAGGTCACTGGTGAGGTTGAGAGGAGAGTAGTAGCTCAGTTGCTCGCTTTAATGGATGGATTGAAGGGAAGGGGTGAGGTGATAGTGATAGGAGCTACTAACAGGCCCGAAGCTATAGATCCAGCTCTGAGGAGGCCGGGGAGGTTCGATAGGGAGATAGAGATAGGGGTGCCTGATAGGGAGGGGAGGAAGGAGATACTGCTGATACACACGAGGAACATGCCCCTAGCTGATGTGGATTTAGATAGATTGGCTGATATAACTCATGGGTTCGTGGGAGCTGATCTAGCTGCTCTAGTAAGGGAAGCAGCTATGGCAGCATTGAGGAGGGTATTACCGAAGATAGATCTAGATGCTGAGAGCATACCGCTAGAGGTACTTGAGGAGCTTAAGGTAACGAATGAAGACTTTTTCGAAGCCCTGAAGCTCGTTCAACCATCTGCTCTTAGGGAGATATCAATAGAGATTCCTAATGTCACTTGGGATGATGTGGGAGGGCTTGAGGATGTTAAGAGAGAGTTGAGGGAAGTTGTAGAGCTACCTCTCAAGAATCCGGATGCATTCAGGAGGATGGGGATAGATCCTCCTAGAGGCGTTCTTCTCTATGGACCCCCTGGATGCGGGAAGACGCTCATAGCTAAGGCTGTAGCTAATGAGAGCGAGGCTAACTTCATAAGCGTCAAGGGGCCCGAGCTCCTCAGCAAGTGGGTTGGGGAGAGCGAGAAAGCAGTTAGGATGATATTCAGGAAGGCGAGGCAGGTCACTCCAGCTATAGTCTTCATAGATGAGATAGACTCCCTATTCCCGAGGAGAGGTGTACATGCGGACTCGGGCGTTAGTGAGAGAGTAGTGAGTCAGATGCTGACAGAGATAGATGGCATACACCCGCTCAGGGATGTAGTGGTCATAGGAGCTACTAATAGGCCAGATCTCATAGATCCAGCTTTGTTGAGGCCAGGCAGATTGGAGAGGCTAGTTTACGTCGGTCCGCCAGATTTCCAGTCTAGGTATCAGATACTGAAAGTGTTAACTAAGAAGGTGCCATTAGCGAAGGATGTAGATCTGAGGAGCATAGCTTTCATGACGGAGAGATACAGCGGCGCTGATCTAGCTGCTCTAGTTAGGGAAGCGGCTATGGCAGCTCTAAGGGAGGATATAAATGCTGAGAAAGTGGAGTCGAGGCACTTCGAGATAGCGATGAGTAGAGTTAAGCCTAGCTTGACGGATGAGATATTGAAGTACTTCGAGGAGATAAAGAAGACTTTGAGGGCCGCGACGATACCCGAGGAGAGGAAGGAGGAGACTTACGTCTACTGAACTCTCTAAACTCTCCCGCAGATAAAATTTTTAAATTGAAGTTAGAAACCGACCCGGTGATAGCTTGGAACTAGCGTAGCTTACGTATCGGATTTCAATTCTATCGTGAGGTCTGGGGTTCCCGAGAGGGTGAGGATCTTCGATACAACATTGAGGGACGGGGAGCAGACGCCGGGCGTCTCCTTAACGTGCAGTGAGAAGATCGAGATAGCTGAGGCCCTGAATGAACTGGGAGTTGATGCTATAGAGGCGGGATTCCCGATAACATCTGAGGGCGAAGCTGAGTCCGTTAGGGAGATAGCTAAGTCGATAGCTGAGATAACCTCAGTGAGCAGAGCTGAGGTATGCGCTCTCGCTAGATCCAACTTCAAAGATATAGACATGGCTGTGGATTCAGGAGTAGATTCTGTTCACGTTTTCATAGCCACTTCCCCGCTTCACAGGGAGTATAAACTCAAGATGAGCAAGGAGGATGTTTTGAGGAGAGCTGCGGAGGCAGTGGAATATGCTAAATCTAGAGGCGTTATTGTAGAATTCTCAGCTGAGGATGCGACGAGGACTGAGCTCGATTTCCTGATTCAAGTTTTCAAAGCTGTTGAAGAGGCTGGCGCTGATAGGGTGGATATCCCAGATACTGTGGGAGTGATGACGCCAGCAGCGATGAAATACCTCGTCTCCAGAGTGGTAAGTGAGCTTAGAGTTCCAGTAAGTGTGCACTGCCACAATGACTTCGGTTTAGCTGTAGCGAATTCTTTAGCAGCAATAGAGGCTGGAGCTCAACAAGCTCATGTGACCGTGAACGGACTGGGGGAGAGGGCTGGAAACGCCTCATTGGAGCAGTTCGTAGCTTCCCTCCACTATCTCTACGGAGTTAAGACTGGGATCGATTTAACGAAGCTTAGGGAGGTATCTGAACTCGTGGAAAAGCTAACTGGCATCCAAGTCCCACCTAATTATCCGATCGTTGGAGATAATGCTTTCTCACATGAGTCCGGGATCCACGTGCATGGAATCCTCGAGCACCCCGGTACCTATGAGCCCCTGAGGCCCGAGGCCGTGGGGATGAGGAGGAGGATAGTCCTAGGGAAGCACACAGGGAGGCACGCCGTGGAGGATGCTGTGAGGAAGCTTGGGTACGATGCTAAAAAGGAGGAGGTAGAGGAGATAATGAGGAGGGTGAAGGATTACGGGGATAGGGGCATAAAGGTCACGGAGAAGCTATTCGGTAGGATAGTGGCTGAAGTAATAGGGAGGAGGGAAGGGGCTAGGAAGCTCGAGGTAGGGGAGTGGCTAGTGGTCACGGGGAGCGGGATCACTCCCTCCGCTTGGATAAGGGCCAAGGTTGAAGGGAGGGATATCAGGAGCTGGGGTTGGGGAGTCGGTCCCGTGGATGCTCTATCTAATGCTCTCAGATCGATAGAGGGGATACCTAGTTTCAAGCTCTCTAGGTTCAAGCTTAACGCTACTAGCAAGGGGACTGATGCTCCTGGAGAAGTTTACGTCAAGATCGAGAGCGATGGAATCACTGCTGAAGGATATGGGGTGAGTGAGGATATAGTTAGGGCTAGCTTAGAGGCTTTACTGGATTCCCTGAATAAGGTGATGAGCGATGAAAACAGCGGTGGAGAAGATATTGAGTAGGGCCTCTGGTAAGGACGCTAAGGCTGGTGATATCGTTGAGGCCGAGATAGATGTTTACATGATTCACGATCCTATGGGGGCTTTAGTAGATGATGCTCTAAGTGACTTATGCGGGGAACTGAAGCATCCCGAGAGAGTAGTAGCTGTTCACGATCACTTCGTACCGGCTAAGGATATAGAGTCAGCTAATCTGAGCAAGAGGCTCAGGGAGTTCTGCGCGAAGTGGGGCATAAGGTATCAATACGATGTTGGATGGGGCATATGCCATGTGGTCCTACCTGAGGAAGGTCAAGTAGCTCCAGGTGATGTAATCGTAGGCACAGATTCCCACATGCCAACTCTAGGGGCTTTGGGAGCTTTTTCCACTGGCATAGGAGCGACTGAGATGGCCGCAGCATTGGTCATGGGGAAGCTTTGGTTTAAGGTCCCGGAGACGATCTTAGTGAGGATCGATGGCTCTCTCCCTAAGATGGTCTTCGCTAAGGACATAATATTAAAGCTTATCTCGATGATAGGGGTAGATGGAGCTAATTACAAGGCCCTAGAGTTCAGCGGGAGCGTTCTGAAGGAAATGGTCATGGATGAGAGGTTTGTCCTCACGAACATGTCCGTAGAGGCTGGGGCTAAGACAGCCATAATACCTGTGGATGAGGTCACCCTCTCTTACTTGAATGGGAGGTTGAAGAGAGCTCCTAGGCCTGAGTACTCAGATGCTGGAAGTCATTCTGATGAGATCTCTATAGATGTTAGCTCATTGGAGCCACTAGTCGCGATTCCACATTCACCTGCAAACGTTAAACCGGCTTCTGAGGTAGATGCTGAGATAGATCAAGCTTTCATAGGTTCCTGCACAGGGGGGAGGTTGAACGATCTCAAGGTAGCGGCTAGCATCCTCAGGGGGAGGAAAATCAAGGGAGGGGCAAGTTCATCAAATCTGAGAGGGTCTCGAGCACTGGAATCACAGCATCTATTATCTCAGGACCCACACCATCACCTGGTATTACTGCTATCCTCGGCATCCCCTCAGCCCCCTGAGATATGGCACTATGCCTCCAGCTCTCAATATGTCCATCATGAATTCAGGGACCTTCGTTCCCATGAGCTCGATCCCCCTTTCAGGCAGATATACGCGGCCACTCTCCAAATCAGCTTCTAAGTAATCGTTATCCTCGATTATAGATGCACCAGGGACTTCCATTACTGGGAGGCCGAGGTTTATGGAGTTCCTGAAGAATATCCTCGCGAAGCTCTGAGCGATGATCAAATCGATCCCTGAATATTTGAGGGCTAGTACCGCTTGCTCCCTACTCGACCCACAGCCGAAATTCCTTCCAGCTACTATTATCCTCCTCTCCTTGACCTTCTGATGAAATTGAGGGTCTAAATCTTCCATAGCATGACTCCTTAGGATCTCTGGATCGGAGCCATGCTTCAAATATCTAGCTGGAATTATTACGTCAGTATCGACGTTATCTGGGTACTTTATCGCTCTCCCCCTTATCATGCTACCTCCCTCGGATCCACTATCCTACCTTCTAAAGCGGAAGCGGCCACTGTGGCTGCGCTAGCTAAATAAACCTTGGACTCCGGATGGCCCATCCTCCCCCTGAAGTTCCTGTTCGATGTGGATATCGCGACCTCACCCTCCGCTAGAACTCCAAGATGTGCCCCTAAACAAGGGCCGCAGCTAGGCGGTCCTATGGAAGCGCCGCTCTCAACTAAGGTATCGATTATCCCACTTCTCAGGGCCTCAAGATATATCCTCCTGCTGGCAGGTATTACTATGAGCCCTCCCCCCTTCCTTAAGTTCTCAATCATAGGAGCCTTGGGCACTCTCGTCAACC
>JAVCBY010000116.1:0-30284 GCA_037917625.1 Thermoproteota archaeon
TATCGCAACCATCAGCTGTAGCTACTATACCGGCTTCTATGCTCGTGGGCTCGAACCTACCCATGTGGCACATTATGGCTTCATATATCATACTACCTATTTTAACGGCCTTCGAACTGTCATCGTAAAAATCGGAGAGTATATCATCCACGAATGGTTTAGCGAGGATAACGCTGAGTATTTCATGCTCATCCCTCATAATAGAGTTCCCTATGTCATGGAGGAAGCTAGCGGTCATGACTATGAGTTTCGAATCCTCTAAGTCACGCCAATCTTCATTGACGACTTCCCGAGATAATATGTTTAAGATCTTCAGGGAGTTCCTAGCAGTTATCATAGCGTGCATCATACCATGATCGTTATACTTGAGTCTATGAACTAGGACTATGTTCGACATCTCTAGGAGACCCCTTATCCTAGGATCCCCCTTGAGATATTCAAATACTTTGATGAGCTTCTCAGATTTCAGGAACTCATGTATTTCCTCCTCTAACTCAGGAATCATTTTTGAACTCCCAATCTCTTCAGGGCCTCCAATATCATCTCCTTAGGGGGAAAGCTGTAAACACCGCCTTTCCACTTATACAGCCTAGTGCATGCGGCCTTGTAGATCCCCTTATCCTCAAAGTTAGGATCGACATCTACACCGTTTATCCTCACGGTCGGTACTCCGAGGACTTTATGCTCCACTGCCTCATCATCGCTCACTAAAACTATCTCCTCTATCTCATAAGATATGCCCGCCTCAGATAAAGTCTCCCTCAACTCCTTCAGGAACTCATCAGCTGGACACTCCGGAGTATAGTAGACTGATACCTTTGCGCTCATATGATTAATGGACCAATACTCTTTTTTATCTTTCCGGTGAGGGGTGTTGAAGCGGCATGATGTCCCACTATATGCGTGAAGATCCCCTCGCTTCCCTGAGACCATCTGGGAATACTGAGAGATTTTTAGCTCACTTAATAGACTTAATCGTGATAACTATAATTCAAACACCATTAATTGTCCTTTTATTTGTACAGCAGAGTTTAATGAGTATCGTAATAACGTCATCAATCGCGACTTTAACTCTGATTCTGTACTTCACATTATTGGAGGGTATCTTCTCCACGACCATAGGGAAGAGAGCGCTAGATCTCAAAGTGATATCCTTGAATGGAATGTGTAACCTCTCTTTGAGGGAATCTTTCCTCAGGAACACTTTCAGATTAGCGGACATCCTAGTTCTCTACTTACCATTGTTCCTGATTAAGGGAGGTAGGAGGATCGGGGATTTACTAGCTAATACAGCTGTTGTCTCTAAGAAATTCGTAAGGATAGAGCTTCCTTCTCCAGGATCTAGACTAGGGAAAGAGATAGGGGAAAGCATAGTTAAAGCTGTGGCTCTAGAGCTTGAGAACTTGGAGATTAAGCCTCAAGGGATCCCTAAGACTGAAATAAGGGAGTATGTAGCTGGGATCTTAGGGGAGAGGGAGGAGTTAGTGGATAGCGTAGCTCACTTCATATCGAGTCCCTCACTTCAACTCATGACCCTAGGGGCCGAAGGTATCGCTAGGGTATATGAAGCAGCATCGGAGCTCTGCTCAGGGGAATGCAGCAAGATCCTGAGGAACAGAGCTATGATAATAAGGGCCCTTTACAAAAAAGCTGAGGGAACTGGTGAGATCAAATATTCCTGGAGAAGTAGTTTCATGAGATCATCCCCTTACTTCCTGCTATCTATCGCACTCTTCCTGCTCTCATCTATCCTAGCGTACTACCTGAAGCCGGAGTGGATAGAGAGCTTAATCAAGGAGATCTTCGGGAGGGATGTGATACCGAGTGAGGAGAGCCCTCTAATATTATCGATCTTGATATTCCTGAATAATCTCAGGGTCGTCCTAGCTACGCTCGGCTT
The DNA here is from genome assembly GCA_037917625.1 of Thermoproteota archaeon. Classification (GTDB taxonomy): domain Archaea; phylum Korarchaeota; class Korarchaeia; order Korarchaeales; family Korarchaeaceae; genus Korarchaeum. The sequence continues at coordinate 1,901 of JAVCBY010000116.1, forward strand.
AGCTCCCCTGATCTTCATGCCATTCCTCACCTTAATCGTAAACGGCCTCTTAGTTGGGTTCGTCCTATCGATCTCGAGCAATCCCATTAAATCACTACTCTTAATACTCCCGCACGGAGTACCGGAGCTCTCTTCAATCTTCATCTCTACCTCCGTGGGCCTCAGGATATCCAGGTATATGCTAGATAGTAAGAAGTGGCCCCGGGCTATGGAAGCTGCTATGGAGTCCGTTGACCTCATAATCCTCTCCTATATCCTCCTCCTCTACGCTGCACTCGTTGAGGGCTTCATAACTAGATGGATCTCGAATTACCCCATCCTAGATGTAGCTCTCTCAATCGCTGAAGCTGTGATAATATACTCTATCATATCTTCTCCAAGTTCCTCACGAGATCCGACTTAGTGATTATCCCCACTATGCCCCCATTCTCTTGTATCAAGACCGCTTGATAATAGAGGAGTGCCTCCCTTATCAGTGCAACAGATGTATCTGGGGGGAATATTGGAAATGGGCTCCCCATGACTTCCTCCACTAGCGTCTCCATCGATATAGATCCTATCCTATTTATTATCGCCTCCTCCGTTAATGAGCCGACGACCTTCCCATTCGAGATCACCGGAAGTTGAGATATACCGTGCTCCTCCATGAGGGATATCGCCTTCCTCAAGCTATCCTTGGGTGAGACGCTTATGACAGGGGAGCTCATTACCTCCTTAGCTCTAGAAAGACCTTTCTTTTCCCTAGCAAGCTCGAGAGCCCTAATTATCCTCAAAGCTACATCATAATTCGGGATCAGTTGACCATTCTCTACCTTCGAAATGAGAGATTGACTCACTCCAGCCATTTTCGCTAGTTCCCTCTGGCTTATCCCGAGCAATTTCCTCTCCTTCCCGAGTGAGCTCAGATCCCTGAGCATATTCCTATTGGAATCATTTATTATTTAAACTTTTAAATAGATGATTCTCGCTCTTACTATGTCGGATTTCTCACCCATCGAGATTCCAATATATATGACAGCTACTTTTCAGAACCCTCTACCTTCAGGAAAGCCTAGCATCTCTCGGAGGGGCAGGGAGTTGAAGTACTCGAGGGAGGAGAACCCGAGCGTCGAGGGGCTCGAGAGGATAGTGGCTTCCCTCGATGGATACGATGACTGCTTAGCTTTCAACAGTGGGATGGCATCTATCTCAACGCTCTTCCTATCGAGGTATAGGAAGAAGATCTTGGTGAATTTAGATTCCTACTCAGCTACAGTAAGTTTGGCGCTCCGCTTAAAGGCTATGGGGTTCGATGTCGAGATATGCAGCACTGATCATCTTGGGGATCATATAAAGCCAGGGAGCTTGGTTTTCACAGAATCTATAACGAATCCACTGCTCAGAGTACCTGATTTGGAGATGCTTAGGGATTCTTGCATAGATAAGAACGCTGAATTAGTTATAGATAACACATCTGCGACCCCTATCCTCCTAAAACCATCTCCTTTCTCAGACCTATCGATACAGAGCGCTACTAAGTATCTAAGTGGTACGAACGATATCTTGGGAGGGGTTATATCAGGCAATGAGTTATCTGAGTTATGGGAATGGAGGAAGATCCTAGGGAATATATTAGATCCTTTCAGAGCATTTCTAGTGATTAGAGGGATTAAAACGCTCGAGCTCAGGATGAAGAGACATTGTGAGACCGCGCTTACTATAGCTAGATGGCTACAAGATCATCCTAAGGTGAGGGAAGTTATATACCCCGGATTGGAGACGCATGAGGATCATCAAATAGCTAAGAGAATACTCAAGGGATTCGGGGGGATAATTTCTTTCAGGGTAAGTGAGGATGCGAGGAAGTTCTTAATGAACCTCAGGAGGATAAAGAGAGCTACGAGCTTCGGAGCTTATATATCGCTAGCGAGCATTCCCTATGAATCCGCTTCCTCCAACTTGACTGAGGACCTCATAGAGGCTAGCGGGATAGATAAAAGCTTGATAAGACTCTCAGTTGGGCTGGAGGATCCGGAAATTTTGATAGATGATCTTGACTCTTCACTGAAAGGGATTTGAAATATTCATCGAGCTTTTTTTGTAACGCATTATGCGACTATACTGAAGGATCACATTTTAATTATTCCTACGATGACTCACCCGAGGCACGTATGGAGCTCGAAGTACTGAGGAGGATCTTGAAGAGCAATGCTAAGAGGACCTCTAACCCATTGGGTGTGAGTGAGAGGGAATGCGGGAAATGGTCGAGGGATCTGAACGTACCTGAGAGGGGAGAGGTGCTCCTCTATACGGGATGCTTGTATCAGATGGCCCCTCAGATAGAGATATTCTCAGATCTCCTGAGGAGATTCGAATCTATCGGGCCCAGCTTCCTGGATCTCTCAATGAGGCTCTACGCTTCCTTCCTCTCCATGGGGATCGATGCATCAGCTCCTATTAAGCTCATGAAAAAGAAGAACAGATATCTCAATATATTGAAGAATATAGCATATGCTTTGAGGGAATCTGGTGTCAAATTCGCATGTTTAAGGGAGGAGCCTTATAATGGCGTCCTCTATCACGATCTGGGACTTGATGAACTATTTGAGAAGCAGATGATGAGGATAGCAGGGAAAATAAGGGAAGCTGGGGCTAAGGAAGTGATAACTGTCGATCCTCACGGTACTTACATGCTGAAGTACCATCTAACTGAATACTTAGACGTTGAGGTATTCCATTACTCTGAGATCCTCCTCAAGAGCTACGAGCCTACGAGAAAGGGGCTTGAGGTAACGCTCCACGATCCCTGCTATCTAGCTAGGTGGAGCGATTCAACGGAGCAGATAAGGGAGCTATTGCGAAAGGCTGGAGTCATTTTAAGGGAATCTGAGTTCTCTAAGAAGTTCACTGGATGCTGTGGAGGACCAATAGAATCTATTTTCCCGAATTTAGCTTCTAAAATAGCTGAAAAGAGGTTAGAGGAACTGAAGTCGACTGGATCTAGTAAGATAGTGGTAGCCTGCCCCATCTGCCTCCTCAACTTGAAGAAAGTTGCTGGAGGTTTAGAAGTACTAGATCTCGCGGAGGTGATCGTATGAACTTGAGGGGAGTGAGCTCCCTCCTGATAGAGGCGAGCTCCAACAGTTTCTTGAGGACCTCACTGGATAGAGCTAACCTCTCATACTGGGAGCTGAGGAAGAGCGTGTTCTCAAAGTACCCCTATCTGAGGGAACTAGCTGATAAAGTGAGGGAAGTCAAGGAACGCTCATTGGAGAGAATGGAGGAGCTCACTCACATCGCTATGGAGAGCGTAGAGAGGAACGGAGGCTTCGCATATTTAGCTAGGACTCCTGATGAAGCTAGGAGGATCGTGGATGAGATAGTAGGCGATAGCAGAGTTATAGTGAAGGGGAAGAGTATAACGAGCGATGAAGTTAGGTTCAGGGAACACTTAACGAGTAGAGGAAAGGAGGTCTATGAGACAGATTTGGGGGAGTTCTTAGTTCAGTTCATAGGGCCGAAATCTATGCATTTCATATCGGTATCCATCCACTTAACTAGGGAGAGGGTCGCCGAGTTCCTGAGGAGTTTCGTGGGGGAGGAGGTTGATAAGGATGATATAGAGGGCATGGTGGCTCTCGTCAGGAAGTTCCTGAGGAGGAAGTACTTCGAAGCGGATATAGGGATGAGCGGCGCTAATGCCTTCGCTGCGGACGAGGGATGCGGCTTCATAATAGAGAATGAGTCTAATGTGAGACTCTCCATATCGTTACCGAAGAAGCATGTGATGCTCGTGGGTATGGAGAAGGTCTTACCCACGATGCTGGATGCTTGGAGGGCCGTGGAAGTCATAACGAGGTATAACGGGTACAAGGTATCATCGTACGTTAACATCGTGAGGGGACCTCAGAAAGATGAGTTCGGCCCAAGAGAGCTTCATGTGATATTTCTAGATAATGGGAGAGTTGAGAGCTCCCGAGATCCTATTTTGAGAGAGGCTTTACTCTGCCTCAGGTGCGGGGCCTGCCAGTACTTATGTCCCGTCTTCTGGATAGTCGGCGGTTACTGGGGAGGGTTAAAATCCGTTTACTCCGGTGGGATAGGGGTCATATGGGAGTACATAACTGGAAGCAAGGAGGAGGCTATAAAGCATTCCTTCGCATGTCTCCTCTGTGGTAGATGTGAGGAAGCCTGTCCCATGCGAATAGATCAGCAGAAGATACTCAGGGAGATCAGGAGGAGGGGATATGAGCATTGAGGTGAGATCCTCAACCGGCTTTAATATTTGAACCCCTCATCCGAGCATTTCTTGAGGCCTCCAGTTAGAGGAGCTTCAGTAAGGGAGCTAAGTCCATACCCAGGCATTCCGTCAATCTTTTATCGATCAGATATTTCGCTAACTCCTTAGAGTGATCTATCCCGAGGATCTCCTTCCAGAACGGCCAGAGTTGAGGGCATGGTATTTTTCCCAGTAAGGGCAGCGATAATACATCTTTGAAGGGACTTCTTCCCATGTGCTCCCTCCTCCCATCATCTAAAATTATGACGTGGACCTCCTTCGGCCCATGAGCGCCGTAAACTACCTTCTTCTCTATATCACCTGTCTTACTGGGACCACCGACTACGCTAGCGTAATTGTAACCTTTACTGAGCATCGCGAGCTCCACGATACTGAAACCCTCCTCGTAGTTAGGGACCAACTGATCCATGCCCACTAAAGCTATGTGCTTCAGTGGGGCCATTGAGATTAGCCTCTCTAAGCCGCTACTCGGGAGGAGGAAGAGAGCCCCCGGATTCACCGAGAGAGCTACTGCATCTGTGATCCCGAAATCAGCTCTCTCTATTTTCTCCCTGTAGGTACTGAGTTCCCCTCCTCTCAGTTCCTTGAGCAGGAGCGGGTACTCCGTATCGTAAACTTCATTGCCTAACTCAACCAGATATTCACCTAAGCTACATTCCTCAAGTGCAAGAGCGAAAGATTTGAAAACTACTTTCCCGCTTCCCACTATCTCCCCTACAATTTTTCTGGCATCTTCCCGAGTCTCCGCTATATAGCACTTCATCCTGTTCTCCTCAAGCTCCCTGCAGGCATTGGCCAGCATTGAATCGATAGGTATCTCACTCCTAGACCTCAAAACAGAGTTCAATAGTTCTGGAGGGGGATTCCCATGGGAAGAATATGCTCTGATGAATTCCGCGACCCTCCCGTTCAACCCCCAGGATAGAACTTTGTCTATGAGCTCTAGGTTAGATCTAAGCTCGGACCCGGTGAGCTCTGAGTTCGCGAGTGAGTAGAGGAGGCTCATCCAGAGAGGGGCTCCCCTGAAAAATATAAAGATTTCAGTGCAATCCTTCAGGAAATGCATCGAGATATCTCGAGCTCCTCAAACCTATCCCCGACTAATCTGAAAGCTTTAAAGCTCCCGTCCCCTGAGACTATGAGGTAGATGAGGCCCGGGATCGCTCTCTCCTCATCGATCTTCGAGGGTACTGGGGCTCCGAGTGGATGACTATGATAAACTCCAATCAGCTCTAAGCCTGATGATTCTGCCTCCTCTATGGCCCTATATGTATCTCGGGGATCCACTTCGTAGAGTGAGTGCGACTCGCTCAAATTTCTGGCCCTATGAATGCCCCTCACTAAGACTTTTGAGCTCTCTATACGCCCTATGAGCAGGCCGCAAGCCTCCCTAGGCATCTCCTCCATCGCGTGCCTCAATATCTCCTCGATTATACGCTCAGGGATTTCCACCTTCAACGGTCCCATACATTATCGATAAGAATATAAGTAAGTGTCCCCTTAACTCATCATGGATTTATTTATGCCAGAGCTCTTGAGCTTCATAATCACACTCATAGTGAGCGCATTTGTGATATGGCTCGCTCAGAAGATAGTGCTTCCGAGACATAAGGAGAAAGGCATCCTCTCAGTTCTGGCATTAGCTTTCTTATGGTCTCTGATAGAATTCGTGCTCTCTCTCATCTTCTCTATAATACCCTTAGGCGTAATAGAGGAGATAGTGGTCCTCATCCTCTGGATATGGGTACTGAAAGCATGGTTCAATGTGGGTTGGCTTCAAGCAGCAGCTATAGCTCTCGTCGCTTGGATAATAATGCTCGCGGCGGGATTCTTCTTAGGGATCGGTTCCCTCATGAGGTCCATCTAACCAATTATTTTTCTCAATTCATCGAAAGCTCTCCCTATTTCTTTATGTGTGAGGGCCATATCCTCGAATAATATGGATTTTAGTCTCTCTAATGGGGTCTCATCGAACGCAGCTTCTATGTATCTCAGCCCCCGCCTATCTTTGAGGAACTCTCTGATCTCATGAGGGCCCTCCTGCAGCTTCAGGAGGCCAGCTACTGCTACAGTCCCTACGGATGATGCTAGAGCTAGAGTACCAGCTTTATTTATCAGATGAGTCCTAGTAACTCTATCAGCTCCCACCAGTCCAATAGCCCCTCTCTTCATGGAAATCCAGGGGATTAAGGAATCTCTAGTCAATATCACTGAGAACCCATATTCCTTCAGGATCCTCGCTGTCTCAAGTCCCTCCCCTCCTGGAAGGGATTCGCTCACTATAACTTCCTCAGGGCCGTACTCTTTAATGCAGTTTATGACAGAGGAGCTCCTGCTTATCGTAGCTATTCTCCTAACTCCTAGCTCACTCAAATATTTCGAGCATGTCCTGATGAGCCTCCCCTTTGAGCTCTCGAAGAAATCGCGGAGCTTCATCAATAAGCCCCTGCAAGCAGCTCTAGCGAGATGCTCAAGAGCTGACATCTCGGGATGGGCCCTAGCTAGCATTAAAGCATGCTTGCACGGGTCTTCCATATTCATCAAGATGTTAAGGGCATCCTCGAATATCTCTAGGGATCCCCTCCTCTTATCCTTTACTAGATCCTCAATACTCGTAAGCCGGACCCTCCTCAAACGCATACTTGACGTTCCTGAACTTCTTCCTCAGCTCGCTCACTTCCTCAGCTACCTTCTTAGGATCCTCCTTATCCAAGAGGACCTTCCTGTAGAACTTAGCTATTTCCCTCATCTCCTCCTCCCCCATCCCTAACCTCGTCAACTCAGCCACACCTAGCCTCAAGCCTCCTGGATCCCTGAAGCTCCTCCCCCTCTTTATGTCCCAAGGCAGTAAGTTCCTATTCACTATTATATTCGCCTCCTCCAGGAGCTTCTCGCATTTATACCCCCCTCCCAGAGCGTCCACATCTAAGAGTACTTGATGAGACTGCGTGAAGCCTAAATGCTCAGCTACTACTGAGAAGCCCTCATCATGGAGCGCTTGAGCTAGGGCTTTAGCATTCCTCACTACTGCTCTCGCATATTCCTCCCCGAATGCTAACATCTCAGCTGCAGCTAGGGCTAACGCTGCCACAGAGTGCAAGTGGTGATTGCTCAGGAGACCGGGAAAATTAGCTAATTTTATCTTTTCAAATTTCTCCTCATCGTTAGTGACGACTGCCCCATGCTGAGGACCGAAGAAAGTCTTGTGAGTGCTCATCGACATCACATCCGCTCCTTCCTCCATAGGCTGTTGGAACTGCTTCCCAGCTATGAGGCCAGCTACATGAGCTGCATCATAATGTAAAAGAGCTCCTATTGACTTGCATACATTAGAGAGCTCCTTAACAGGATGAGGGAAGAGTATCACGCTCCCTCCAAGTATTACTAGCTTAGGCTTGTTCTCCTCTATCCTCTTTATGCTCTTATCAACATCTATATTCATGTTATGATCATCGAAAGCCAGGTACTTGACATCGAGCCCCCTGACAGCTCCAGCAGTCCCTCCGATGAACTGACCCTCGCTTCCCCTGAGGGGCCCCATGCTTATGTGCCCTCCTTTCGTTATCGGGAGGGCCATCGCTACATCCCCAGGATTAGTGAATGCAGTATATACAGCTAAATTTGCGATTACACCGCTTATTGGCCTTACATCAGCGAACTTAACGTTAAAAAGCTTCTTAACTAGCTCTATAGCTATTGATTCTACTTCATCTATGTACTTAGTCCCCGCGTAAACCCTCTCCCCCACCCATCCCTCAGCGTATCTATGACCGAAATCTGAGGTCATAGCTTTTTTAACAGCTGGGCTAGTTACGTTCTCGCTCGCTATCATCGGGAGGGATGAATCGAACCACTTATGATGCTCCAGTATTGATGATTTAACCCTCTCATATGCCTCGATAGGATCCAAAGCGACACCCAAGGATCATTGAAGAGTAAGTTATTAATTTAGTTTACTCGTCCTCCCCAATGCTCGAAAGTTACGTGCTCAGATGTTTGAGCTGCGGAGCTACGTATGAGTCGGATCCCTGGTTGATGAGGTGCCCCTCATGCGAGGGGCTGCTTGAACCGAAGCTAATCGATGTTAAGGTCTCCTGGGAGGATTTCAGGAGCAGGAAGTTCTATGTTTGGAGGTATAGGGAGCTCCTCCCTAGAGTGAGGCATCCAGTGACGATGGGGGAGGGGGGAACTCCCCTCATAGAGCTTGGAAATAACTTGTTCGTTAAGTTCGAGGGAGCCAATCCGACTGGGTCATTCAAGGACAGAGGAATGTCGGTCGCTATGAGTATAGCGAGAGAGATCGGGGTTAGGAGCGTTATCTGTGCCTCTACAGGAAATACTGCTGCTTCTATGTCAGCTTACGCTGCTAGAGCAGGTTTAAAGAGCTTCATAATCCTACCTAAGGGTAAGGTAGCTAAGGGGAAGCTTGCACAAGCCTCTCTTCACGGGGCCATAATAATAGAGATAAGCGGGTCCTTCGATGAAGCCCTCGAGGCTGTAATAGAGGCATCAGGAAAGGAATTGGGACTTTATCCACTCAATTCATTCAATCCTTGGAGGTTGGAGGGACAGAAGACCTTAGCTTATGAGATATCAGATGAGCTCGGCGTCCCCGACTGGGTAATTCTACCAGTGGGTAACGCTGGGAATATATCAGCTATATGGAAGGGGTTCAAGGAGCTCAAGAGCTTAGGGCTCATAGATAAGCTTCCCAGACTCGTGGGAGTGCAAGCTCGTGGGGCGTCCCCTCTAGTCAGGGCATTCAAGGAGGGGAAGATGGAGTTCTTCGAGAGACCCGAGACAGTGGCTACAGCCATAAGGATAGGGAGGCCAGTGAACTGGCCAAAGGCATTGCTAGCTCTCAAGGAGAGCGATGGTATAGCGATTGATGTGAGCGATCAGGAGATATTAAGGGCTCAGATGATGCTGGGGAGGATGGGGATTGGAGTCGAGCCAGCGTCAGCAGCTCCTTATGCAGCTTACCTCGACCTCATAGGGAGGGAGATAGCTGAAGATGAGAGAGTAGTATTAATAGCCACGGGCCACGCGTTGAAGGACCCGGATATCATACCCACCCCGAAGCCAATTGAGGCATCTAGTGTAGAGGAAGCTGTTGAGGAGATAAGGGGGGTGATCGGACGAGAGTAAGGGCTTTCTGCTCTAGCGCTAACTTAGGACCCGGATATGACATATTGGGGCTAGCCCTAAATGCTTTTTACGACATAGTTGAGGTGGAGTTAGTTAAGGGGGATGGCCGGGCCAAGGTCGTGGATATCAAAGGGCCTTATTCGAGCTCCATACCTCTAGGAGAGAGGAACTCGGCAGCTGAGGCTGCTAGAGCAGCTCTAAAGTTGGCTGAGCAGAGGTTAGATGCGAGGATAAGGATATGGAAGGGGGTTCCCCCTAGGAGGGGGCTCGGTAGCAGCGGAGCTTCAGCTGCCGCTACTGTGAGAGCCATAGATATAATACTGGGAGGCGTGTTGAAAGATGAAGAGTTAGTTAAAGCAGCTAGTGAGGGTGAGAGGGTTTCTTCTGGGTCATCACATCCAGATAATGTAGCTCCTTCCCTCTTCGGTGGCCTCGTCGTAATAGGGAGGGAGATACTCAAGTTCAAACCTGACTTCGAGTTCCTACTAGCTATACCTTGGATCGATGTCCCTGAGAACAAAACTGAGTATATGAGAAATTTGATACCGAGAGAAGTGCCTTTAGATAAATTCACAAGGCATTGCTTGCACCTCTCCCACTTAATGCTAGGTATAGCTTTGAGAGATGCGAGGATCTTCGGAGAGGGGATGAATTACTCCTTCGTAGATGAGTGCAGGGCACCATCGATCCCAGGATTCTATGAGTTGAGGAAGAGAGCCTTTGAGAACGGAGCTCTCGGCGTTTCTATAAGCGGAGCGGGCCCCAGTATTCTCATCCTATGTGAGGATTGCCCTAAAGTGTCTAAGGCGCTAAGAGAGGAATTTAAGAGGCTTGGGATCCCCGCTACGATATTAAGGGCTTCTCCTGCTGAGGGAGCATCTCCCTCTGAATGATGTCATGCTATTGAGGAGTCCCTCGGGCCCAATAGTTCGCGAGATTTGAACTGAGGTGAGCTTATACGTATTAATCATCCGACCAACCTTGTAATAATTGAGACAGCTCTCACAATGAAAATTTTTATTTCTCTCCCATCAGGTCACCTTATGAAGATAAGGATAAGGGGAGGTTACTTCATCCCCGATCTTGAATCACCTAAGGAAGCTCACATCGAGTTAACTAACGAGTGTAACTTGAATTGCACGATCTGTTACAGGAGATGGTTCGAGAGATCTGGCTTCATGGATTTAGATCTCTTTAAGAAAATACTTTCTGACCTCAAGGATATCGGAGTTAAGAGCATATGGTTCGATGGGTTCGGGGAGCCTACTTTCCACCCGAAATTCGAGGAGCTCTCGAGTATTGCATCTAGGGACTTCGAGCTCAATCTCGTAACTAACGGTACGCTCGTAGGTAGCAAGCTGAAATGCATATCTGAGAACTTCACGAACGTTTTCGTCAGCTTAGAAGCTTCTGATCCCTCGTTATACTATGGAGTGAGGGGATTCGAATTTGAGAGGCTGAATGATGCTGTGAGATCTCTAGTTAGGGAGGGGGTGAGGGTCTGGATCTCTACAGTCCTCTTGAGGAGTACTTATGAAGCTCTCCCCTCCTTAGTGAAGTGGGCCTCCGAGCTAGGCATAAGGGGAATACTGACCTCTAACCTCATTCCTACGAGCGAGCAGATGAGTGAGGAAAAGTTATATGGTAGGGTTGAGGTGGATCACGTCTCAGAGGTCATGAGAGAGTCCTGGATCCTCGCTACTTCGAATAGCATGAAGCTACTGGCTCCCTCATTTTATTACAAGAGCGATAAGTGGTGCCCGTTCATCGAGGGGAATTCCCTCGCTATAACATATGAGGGAGATGTCTCCCCCTGCCTCTTCACTCTTCACGACTATAGGGCTTGGATTGAGGGAAAGGAAGTCCAAGTGAAGCAGGTAAGCTTCGGAAATTTGAGAGAGAGGAGCCTAAGGGAAATTTGGTTCTCAGAGGACTATATAACTTTCAGATCTTTCGTGAAGCTCTCTAATTATCCATCATGTCACGACTGCCCGGCTTGGGAGGGGTGCCAGATCTCTGAGAGCAATGAATATGATTGCTGGGGCAATTCCCCATCCTGTTCCTTCTGTCCATATTACAGGGGAGTCGTGAGATGTCCTACAGGTCATGCTGTGAGGGGATTGCTCTCCTGATCAACTCGATGGGGTCATTTTGAACTAGGGAAACTTTTAAAATTAGGGCATCCTTAAGCAAGGGGCCGGTGGTCTAGTGGCTATGACGCCGCCCTCACACGGCGGAGGTCGTGGGTTCGAGTCCCACCCGGCCCACTCTCTAGGCATGTCGCTCCCGATTCTTCATATCGCTAGCGTAACTGAGCTATTACGAAAAAGTATGCTCCGATAGATCGCAAGAAATTGGGAGAATCGCGGTTCAGAGGGAACTTTTGGATAGCTTTCATCGAACTCCAGGTTCTCTTGATCCCTTTCCGTATAAACTCTCTCATATAGATAAGGCCATTAAACTGTATGAATATTACTTCGATACCCCGATAACTGTCCAGTGTAAAGTTGGGAAAGCGACACTTACGGCAGATATATCCTCGGATCTGCATGCGATCCTATGAGCGGTCTCGGAATTCATTACCTTACCCCCATGAGTCCATGAGGCCTCGAAGGTCTCTGCCGGGGGTGAGCCTCCTCTCAGAAGCATTTCCGAGAGGCGGACCTCGTCATGAAGCTACTGAGCCCTCTGAGGATCGTCCAAGTTCATCACCAGTTTTTCAGCGTTATCGCTATAAAATCACCGTCCTTTAATTTAAGAAGCTCCCTGAGATTTTCTTTGTGTATTATCTCTAACACATCGAAACCGTAATGCCTCCTCCTAGGGAATACTGAGTACGCCTCTATCTCGCTATTGATCTTCACGGGGTACACTTCCACCTCCCCGAAGGTCCTTCCGCCCTCCGAGAATCCTTGTATCACTTTGGGCACTACCCTCCTCCTCCACTCATCGATCTTTCTCGCATCCTCAGCGCTCACCCTCAAGTTGAGGGTCCCGGGATATGGTTCGTAACCTATCATCTCAGCGAAAGCTGTTGAATATCCCTTCCTAGATATGTAATAAGCTCCCTCACCCATCCCCGAGAAAACCTCCCCCATTATCACTACTTCCCCCCATTCCACACCTTCCAAAGATTCTTTCAATGATAGAAGGAAATCCAAAGCCTTATCTGATAATAGGATGAACTGCGCTTTATTTGATGATACCTTGACAAATCCAAGCTCCTCAGCCCTTGAAACCCATCTCGATAGTGTCGCTCTCGAGACCCCCATATGCTTCCCGAGTTCTGTGACCTTCACGGGCCTCTTAGTCGCCCCAAGGAACGTTAGAGATACTATTAAATGAGTTACGAAGGGATCCATCCTAGCTGCCCTCAATTCCATCCCTCCTACTTGCCTTAACGAATATGACCTCGGATATTGTTTTCTCTATCATGATCCTAGCCTCATCAGCTTTCTTCTTCAATGGTATCAAAGAGTCCGGGAAGATGACAGAGTTTATCTCCTCATATATCTCCTCCATGATCTCTATGAGCTCCTCAGCATCCCTAACGTTTCCCTCCTTCAGATAGTGGAGGGCTATCCTCCTGAGCTCTCCTACTACATCGCTCACCCCCAGCAAGTATTCCCTAGCCCCCACACCCAGCTCGATGTGATTCGGCACTTCCTCACCCATCAATATCTTACAGAGGACTATCCCCTCAACTAGCTCTTGGACGGCATCCCGTATTACGCTCACTATTAGCTCAGAGAAGCCTGGTTTAGATCTGAGCTCCCCCATGAACTCTCTCGCATCTCTCAATGATTCTAGTAACCTCCTCTCAACATTTTTGAGGTTCCTGAGCTCTCTAGAGTACAATATGGAGTTCCTAGCTATCGATATCCATCTCCTCGAACTTCTTATTGCCTCTTCCCTTATCTCATTCAGTTCCTCCATTTCCCTTATCGCTAACTCAAGTTGCTCCTTCAGCATCATTTTTATCAGTGGCATGTCACATTACGTGATAAAAGATGTTGGCCCTGAGCGTGAGAACCCCCTCCCACGTGAGGAAGTTGATGGAGAAGCAGGGCTACAAATTCGTCCTAAATCATTCAGCTGTGAAGCCCTGCTATTGGTTTAGGAAATCTATAATGGAGGGCAGGACTTGCTATAAGAATAAATTTTTCGGTATACCTACTTGGAGATGCATCCAAATGACCCCCACAGCTTCATTCTGCAATATGCAGTGCGTTTACTGTTGGAGGTTGAACGCTAGCGACGTTCCTATGTCGCAGAGGTGGATAGAGGTCCCGGAGGGGAAGTGGGACGATCCTGAGGAGATAGCTGAGGAGAGCGTGAGAGTTCACAGGATGCTAGTGCAGGGATATAAGGGTGTGAAGGTCTTTAATAAGGATTGGGTTAGGGAAGCTGAGGAACCTAAGCATGCAGCTATATCGCTGACTGGGGAACCGACCCTCTACCCATTCATAGGTGGGCTAGTGGAGGCCTTCTCCAAGAGGGGGATGACCACCTTCATAGTCACGAACGGCACTATGCCTGAGAGGATAGAGGGGCTGGAGAAGGAGCCCACTCAACTCTACGTAACGGTTCCTGCCCCTAATGAGAAGTTGTATGCTGAGATAACCAGACCATTATGGCCGGATGCATGGAATAGGCTTATGAGGACGCTAGAACTCCTCCAATCACTCTCATGCCCGACCGTAATGAGGATACCCCTCATGAAAGGATTCAACATGGATGATAAGACCTTAGAGGAATTCTCAGCATTGATAAGGAGTTATCAACCGACTTATGTAGAGCCTAAAGCATACGAGTGGGTAGGGTATTCGAGGAGGAGGCTCAACAAGTGGAATATGCCTAGGCATCATGAGGTCAGGGAGTTCGCTGAGAAGCTCTCTGATCTCACTGGCTATAAGATATTGGATGAATCTAAGGAGAGTGGAATAGTGCTACTCTCCAGATTGGAGGGGGCGATCAGGTTCTACTGAGGTGGTAGTTTGAGGGGTATCGTCCTACTCCTAGGGGGCAGGGTATTTGAGGGGATATTCGAGGACCCCAGTAGGTTCAATAAGGTAATTGAATCGATTAAGGAGGTTCATAGAAGGAGGATGAGCTTAGCTATAGTAACAGGAGGGAGTGAGATCGCTAGAAAATATATAGAAGCTGTTAGGAATGCTGGAGGGAGCAAATACATGCAGGATTACGCTGGGATACTCGTGACCAGATTGCACGCCCTCCTAACTATATCCGCTTTAGGTGATCTAGCATACCCGAAGGTAGTTGAGAGTTATGAGGAAGTAGCCCTAGCTGCTTCCACGAATAAGATACCGGTCTCAGGCGGTATTCATCCTGGCTATTCTACGGATGCTGTAGCCGCTATAATAGCTGAGAGGCTCAACTACGATACGTTGGTGAAGATGACTGGTGTAGATGGTATATATGATGAAGATCCGAGGAGGAATCCTGGAGCTAGGAGGATAGAAGAACTTAGCTACGATCTACTTGAGAAGCTCATAATGGAGAAATCATATGATCCAGGAAGATATGAGTTGCTCGACATTACATCAATAAAGATCCTCAGGAGATCGTCTATAAAGACGATAATTTTAAGTGCTGATGAACCGATGGCTTTGATCGACCTCTTGGAGGGGAAGAGAGCTGGTAGCTTAGTGAGGTGAAATCATGCTCTCAAGGAGAAGTTGGAGAAGGGTTCCTGCCGCTAGGAGGAGAAGAAAGGTCTCTCCATCCGTAAAAGCTGCGATAGAGGAGGCAATTTATGGTTCCTTGCTCGCCCTATTCACCTTCCCCATCTCATTATTCATAGCTGAACTAGGGGTCTGGGTGATGATAGTCTGGATGCAACCGCTCGATTTCATCCTCAACAACTTTTACCTGACGCTCATATTGATTCAAGCACTCTTCTTACTTATACCCGCTTATAATAAGCAACCTATACGGCTATTATTCGCTGCACTCGTAGCATATTTGCTCTGGACGGCTCTAGTTTCCCTAGCTTCCTTCGATCCCGTCACTACGCTCTTCGGGAAATTACCCTATTGATTTTATCAAAAATTTTGATGCTCCGGCCGGGATTTGAACCCGGGTCTGGGGCTCGAAAGGCCCCTATGCTTGACCGGGCTACACCACCGGAGCCCAGGTGAAGAGCGTATGGGAAATATAAATATTTCGGGATTGATCGTGGTCATAGGCGCTCCGGGATCGGGGAAGACGAGGATAGCTAAACTCATAGCTGAGAGATTGAGGTGCAAGTATTTGAACGTTGGGGAGCTTTCGTTAGAGAAGGGCTACATTCTAGGCAGGGATGATGAGAGAGGATCCTATATAATAGATGAGGAGAGAGTGAGAGAGGAGATATCTAAGATGGAGGATACTATCGTAGTTGAGACGATAAGTCCTTATGCGATCCCTCGGGACAAAGTATCCTTAGTTATTGCGGTGAGATGCAGGCCCTCCATACTCCTCGAGAGGCTGAGGGAGAGAGGATATTCTAAGAGCAAGATAAGGGAGAACTTGGAGTATGAGGCTATAGATGGTCCTCTCTTCGATGCCATGCAGATAGCTGATGTCAGTAAGATAATCGAGATAGATGGCTACGAGGGAAGTGATGAGGAAATCTATGATGCCCTGAGAGGTATTAGGAAAGGCATTGGGAGGTTCAATTGGACCCAAGATTTCCTCTCAATACTAGAGGAGGTATGAGTGAGATCACTATTTGTGATAAAGCATTGAGAAAAGATTTACGAAATTCTGTACTACAGTTTTAAATATTAGTTAGCACGCAAAATTCTCAAGAATTTTTAATGATATAGTGGTCCGCTTAATACTTTATATCTAAGGGCCTCCGCACGATCCCGGGGAAATTTTTATTTAGGTAAGATCCTTAAGCAGGGGGCCGGTGGTCTAGTGGCTATGACGCCGCCTTGACGAGGCGGAGGTCGTGGGTTCGAGTCCCACCCGGCCCACCAAAAAGGTGGGAAGATGGCGAGGTATTCGATTGCTAGATTAGCTAATAAGCCTGTCATCACGGATCAGGGGCTCCTGCTAGGTGAGGTTACCGATCTAGTCGTTGATGAGATATCGGGAAAGGTGATCTCCCTGATAATCAGGAGCAATAGGGGGGCTGCTGATGCACTACTGCAGAAACTCAAGAGGGATAGGAAGGGGAATGTCCTCATACCATATTCTACAGTCAAGTACATCAGGGAGATGATAGTGGTAGATGAGAGGCTTCTGAAGGTCTACATAGCTACTAAGGGCTAGGACTCATCCTCTTATATAAAAACTCAGCTATATCTTCCGATAGGTTAGAGAGAGCGTACTTCAATCCCATCCTCCTATCCGCTTCTAAGGATTCCTCTAAGATCTTTACCCTATCTGGCCTGCCTATCTCATCATATATCTCCCTGAATAGATCTCTCAGTTCCTCCATTATCTCATCATCAGGACCTTCAAATATAGCTCGCCTCGAGAGGTACCTCAACTTAGAATTCAATTGGAGCACTCGGTCGATCATCCCATCATCAGCTAATCTCTTTTTAATCTGAATGTTCAGCGAAGCTTAGGTGAAAGTTACTTGAGTAAAGTCAGGCTGAGTTCGGTTAGGAGTGATCCCATATTCGATATAGATATACTGAGTTTCGAGTCACTAGATGGGTCGTTCGAGGCGACTCTAGAGTTTCCCAAGGGTCTCATCGAACTGAAGGAGGGCATGGAAGCGGATTTAACGCTGGGGGAGGAGGGTGAGGGGGATATAATAATGAAGGGGATTGTCTATAAGTTTGATGATTCTTCCAAAACTATTGAAATATCATTCCATGGACTCCTGATGAAGTTGACTTACTCAAGGGCAGCACCGTTCAAACTTAGCCAAGGAGAGGAGGTCTATCTAACGATAAAGTTCGCTTAATTACGAAACTATTTTTTTATTTTTCTGGAGGAAAAGATTAATATTTGTGAATATTGATATCATCATGATGGAAGAAGAGGAGGAGTTCCTAGGAATTCCTTTCGAGGGGTATGGGAAGCTCCCTGAAGGGAGGAGCAGGACCAAGGAGATAGTTAGGGATCTAGGGCTACCTGATGAGGTTGAAAAACTTGCGAGCGAATTATTCAGGAGGTATAGGATTAGCGGGAGGCGAGCACGCTTAGCAGCTATAGCTAGTGTAGCTTTAGCGAGTAGGATATATGGATTCGCGATCCCAATCAAGAAGATAATGGAGGAAGTTGGCCTTAAAGCGTCGCGTAGAGCTCTACTAAGATCGATGAGTATGATGAAAACTGGAGGTGTAGAATGGGACGCTTATCTTAACTACGCCTTGATGAAAGTCTCGGAGGAGCTGCCGCCTTTAGTTAGGGAGAGGCTAATGATAAACGCCAAAAGAGAAATGATAAAAATCTTGAGGAGGAGAGAGCTCATATTAGGTCGTAATCCTTTTCACATAGTCGCTTTAGCTATTTACTTTGCAGCTAGGAGGAGTGGTCTCCGAATTACGTTGAGGATGATAGCCTCGAATCTAGGAGTGAGTGAGAGCTCGGTTCGCAGAGTGAAGAGGTTGATTAAAGATGGATGAGGAGTTCTTCTTCGAGATAGAGACCTTAAAGAATCAGATAGAGTACCTATTCTTCAAACTGGAGGAAGTTATGAGGAAGATAGAGTCTATCGAGGAGAGGCTATCTAGGATGGGAGGAGAATGACTATTAAAAGGGAAGATCTAGATATTTACTTATTGATTGCTGCCTTAATAATTCTATTATTTTTTAAGAACTACGGAAATATAGTGAAGATTTTAATGAATTTATCCATGTATTTATTCATGATGCTCGCTGCCGTATCTTTAATCCTCCTCATCAAGGTGAAGAAGCCCCTACCCCGCAAGGGTCTCTTAGTAGTTCCAGCTAGGCTCTCTGTTTACGATAAAGATGCAAATATAAACTTGAATAAGATAAAGGATATTGCAGAAGAAATGGGATTTAGGATAATATTTTTAATATCAATCGGGAAGGGCGCCGGGTTCATGGGGAGGAGCTCGGGGAGGGTCTCCTATAAGGTGCTCCTCTTAGGGAAGGATAGGGAGCTTATAAGAGCGGGAGCTTCAGCTATAAACAGTACCTCAGAGGGGTTCAAGATAGAGCTTATGGAGAGGAGCCTAAGCCCAGATTTAGCTCAGGAAATAATTGAAATTTGTGATGAGAGTGAGGTAGCATCTATAGGGGTCGGGAGGAGCTCTGAGAGGGATGAGCCCTTATTGGAGCTCGGGGAGAGGAGGGGTAGAGTCGTAGGAATTCCGGTAAGCGAGTTGACTAAGCATACATTAGTTATCGGACAGACAGGATCTGGAAAAACAACGACGGTCAAGAGAATTATATATGAAGCTTGGAACCTTGGAATACCATCTTTAGTGCTCGATTCCCACTGGGAGTATCGGAACTTGATCTTCGGGATGGGAGGCAGGATATTCTGCAGTAGAGCGGGATATCCGCAGATATGCATAAATCCTCTGATCTCAATACCTAAGGGAGAGAAAGAGATATTCTTAGTAGCTGAGACATTATCTTCCCTCTTAGACCTCACGCCTTCCCAGTTCTACTTACTCCTGAAGGCATTAAGAAGGTTAAGCGATATTTCAAGCGAGAAAAATCCGCCTAATATATACGATTTACTTATGGAGATTAAGGGTTTCTCAGTGAGTTCCCAACCTGAGGAGGAGAGCAGGGCTTCACTCGTGAGGAAGTTAGAGCCATTAGTCTCTGGGGGTGGGGAGGCTATTTTCAAATGTGACAATATACTTTCAACGGGTTTTGAGGAGGTCCCCACGCTCTTAGAGCTAGGAGATATAGAGAGCGATCTCCAGAAGAGGTTAGTAGCGTTCTTCACTCTGAAGAGGATAAAAGACTACTATATAAGGGAGGAAGCTAAGTCCAGATATCCTAGGCTCATAGTCGTACTTGAGGAAGCTGAAAAGTTGATCCCCTACTATAAGGATCAGATTGGTATGGAGCTCATCAGCAGGCTATTTGCGGAGCTTAGGAAATTCGGAGTAGCATTAATATTGGTCTCTCAGAGCCTCTCTGAGATACCTGAAGGAGTTGTGAGGAATGCTGGAATTAAGATAATCCATAAGGTTGAATCCCCAAGCGATCTAAGGTCTCTGAGGGCCTTCATAAGGGAGAAAAATATTATGGATAAGATACTGACCTTAGCTCCCGGTGAATGTATAATGAATCTCCCGGGAGGCTTAGAGAGCTTGCAAGTGAGGCCTGTGGATGAGTTACCGCTCAGTAGGGAGTCCTTGGATGAAGCGATCATGATGAACTCATTTTATTGGATCTCAAGATGATCTTCCCCTCTATGAGCTTAGTAATGAATGTGAAAGGCGGGTCAGTACTCAAGATCATCCTCACAGTTCGGCGGGCCGTTTACCTCATCCACCGCCTATTAGGAACCTCTGATGGATAATTTAAAGATTTAGCTGATCCACTTCCACGTGTTGAGTGATCCACTACATGCTCAATAGATTCCTTAGGGAGCTCCCGAGCCCTCAAGAATATTTTTAAGCCTAAAGTTTAGGTGATTCGTTATGGACGATAGAATTATCAGAGATTTGAGTGAGATCATAAGGAAGGTAAAGGCTGGTGAGGGAGTGGATAAGAGTAAGATCGAGGGGATAAAGAAGTCTATATCTGGTGTGGAGGATCCGATCCTCAGGAAGCACCTACTCGCCCTAGTTGAGGAGATAGATAGGGGTTACGAGGAGGGAGACATCTTGAGCAAATTGCTCCTACATGAGAGCTCGGAGGTAACTAAGATGAAGAGCGCTATCCTCGAGTTCATGTATGAGGAACCATTCGAAGGGCTAGATCTCAAGCGGACCCTAGAGTTCTGGAGGAGGCTTCTGGAATCCCTTGAGAGGAAAAAATAAACATTTTATCGTTTGTTTCTGAAAATTCTATTCTTTAAACGCTGCTATAGTTTAACAATTGAGCTTAATAATAGCTCTCGCTATATAGATAGTTCCTGAAGAGAGTACTACTAAACTTTACTACCCTTTATCGAGTACCTGCCCGTTTCAGTCTTGTAGACGATCCCCTCCCTCATTAGCTCAGATATTAAAGCATTAGCTTCAATCAGCTTCAAGCCCCAGACTCTTGAAGCGTCTACCAATGAAAAAGATGTTCCTGGTGGGAATTTCTTCCTTAAGGCATCGAATTCCTCCTTTAAACCATCAGGTATTTTCTCCTCGAGAATCCCTCCTTCCGGTGGGGTTTCCTTGCCCTCATCCGCCGACTTAACTATTTGAAGGACTTTTTCCTTGCTCAATTTTCCACTTTCCCTCAACTCCTTAGTCAATACTGCTAAGACATTCCTAGCAAGTTTCATCAACTTTCTAGGATTGCCCTCCGCCATCTCATTCATCTTAATGACGAGATCCTCTGTGAATGGTTCATCCATCCCGAAATCTCTAGCTTCTTTGTTCATTAAAGCTCTATAATATTCTAACCTCTTCTTCAGGATCCTGCTAGCTTCAGCCGGACTGAGCCTCTTCATCTCGATCTTCTCATGGGGCACATCCATGAGCCTCTTCACTATATCGTAAGCTGGAGGGATGCACCCTATGACTATCGCTTTACCCCCATTGAGTCTCTGGAAGATCCTTGAGATAGCTTTAGAGAAAAGCTCGGCATCCTTCCTGGTCCCAAACACGACAACGTTCTCTACTTCATCGAGGAGGAGGGCTGCTAGATCATAGCTATTGAGCTCATTTATTATAATCTCTATCAGCTGATCGGGATCCTTGGGGATCCTCCTCTTCAACAACTTAACAGGTATTCCGCTCTTGATCACGTGAGCGACCCTATATATAGCTGTGCTGAAATCGTCGACATCTATCTTAACATAGAATGTGGAAGCTTCTTCTAATATTTCACCGATGAGCCTCAACCTATGAGTTTTCCCGGTTCCGAACTCCCCAACTAGGAAAATTAACCTCTTCTCCCTATTTTTGACGACTTTATCGAGAATATCAGCCAATTTCTCATCAATATCGGTATCCACATGAACTTCCCTTACTTCTTCAAGGCTCTCACTGCTCAAGTAAGCGAAAGGATTTGCTCTAAGCATCCATCTCAGATAGCCAGCCTCAATCACCTTGATGTCACTCTCATCAGGCATTTATTTACCCTCTCTCACTTCCCCAAGTTGAGTGACGTATCGAATTTATATACGCTTCCATCAAGTTAAAAAAAGCTATACGACTAAGGGGTAAGGTGACTTCGATGGAAAAAGTTAAGGGAATGATAATAGCCTCTCTCATCATTATGACGCTCCTAGCTCCTCTAATCATAGCTAATGCAGATATCCTATCCGATAAGCCCTACTACATAACTACCGAGCTCGGGGTCTTCTTCCACACGGAATCCAGAGCGACGCTCACACTCAGTTACAGTTGGTATGGGATGATGGCGAATGATATAGAGAACTTACTCTCAAAATACCCGGGAGGAGAGGAGAACTACACGAAGGGTTTCATAAATTACGTGAAGGAGAACGTGGATGGCCCATTCATAGCGGGTGACTTCGAATTATATCCCAATAAGATGGAAGCTAAGATATCGAGGGAGAGGGAGGGAAATTATACCAAGAGGGTGAGCTTAACTCTCACAGTAGAGCTGGAGGCTAGGAAGGGGACTCCTAAGATAAGCGAGGGGAGGAAAGGTATAATCTATTCAACTAGGGAGGATATGTGCAATCTCTCGAAGATATACGTGAAGGAAGTGGATCTTCTAAACGTTTCAGTAGTGCTCCCTAAGGATTACGTGATAAGCATTGTGAGGCCCACGCCTAACTCAATATACACAGTTAACTCGAGCGATGGTATAAGGGTCGTGGCTTCCTGGATCATAAGGAATCCATCGGTTGATACTAGGGGGACAGCTGGCTATAGCGGTTGGTTCTTCATTGGAGCAGCGAATCTGACGAGGGATGAAGTTGAGAAGATAAACTCCTTGAGGAAGAGCATATCAGACCTTAGGAGGCAAGCTTTAATCCCTCTAGATGAGAGAGGGAAAGCGAAGGCTAGGGAGTTATTCGACTTGTTTTACTTGTTCTCCACTAGAGCCCCATACTCCCTCGATAAGGATTTGAGCTATGCATTGAGCCTAGCTAATGAGATCCCTAAGCTACCAGTCAGTTTAGATACTATCGTTCTGATAATATCCGCTCTAATCGTGATCGCTGAGATAGCTTTTTATTTGTTGCGAACTAGGAGGGGGTAATACTTTCACATACCCCTCCCCTGCTATATAGTACCGAAACGAAATTATTTTATTGAATCCCTTAGCCTGGGTGTGACCATACCTATAGTGAGGGATCCCAAGCTCTTCTCTGATTCATATACCCCTAGCAGGCTACCTCATAGGGAAAAGGAAGTAGAGACCCTCTATAATGCCCTATCATCCGGATATGAGCTTAATGAGGGTCTTGTTCTGCTGAAAGGGGAGCCTGGAGTTGGTAAGACATCAGTAGCAAGGTTATCAGCTAGTAAGCTCTCAAATCTGGGTATTGAAACAGTACATATAAATTGCAGGACTTATCGCTCTCCTTCCTCCGCTCTTCAGAAGATAATAGCTTCTATAATCCCTGGAGTCCCTGAGAGAGGGCTTAGCTATGAGGAGATGGTCCTGATGCTGGAGAAGATCATGGGGAAGGAAGGGAAGCCTCTCCTCATAATTCTGGATGAGATAGAGTACTTAAGGGAGGGGGAGACCCTAGTATACACCCTTTTGAGGCTCCATGAGGGGGGAGCGACTAAGAGCCCGACTTTAGTTGCTGTAGCGAGATGGGATCCCCCATACACATTGGACGATTCCATAAAGAGCTTCATGATACTCAAGCTCACCTTAGAGAAGTATAGCGCTTCACAACTGAGGGACATCTTAGCTTTTAGGGCTTCTGAAGCGTTATACGATGGAAGCTATGACTCCGATGTCATAGAGAAGGTAGTTGACCTCTCTAAACACACTGGAAACGCTAGAATCGCTCTAAAGATGCTATTCTCCGCTGCGAGGCTCGCGGAGGAGAGAGGGTTGAGCTTGATAACCCCAGATTTAGTTAGTGAAGCTGCAGCGAGGATAGGGGTGGTCGGGATAACTGAGGATTCCTTGATGCCATTAGATACTCACGATAAACTACTGCTCTTAGCCGCAGCCAAAAGGTTGGCGATGACCAGCAGGGGATGGATAAAGATGGGGGACCTCTTGGAGGAATATAAGCTCATATGCGAGGAACTGGGCATAATCCCCTATAAGTATACGGCAGTATGGAAGAGAGTGAGGGATCTGAAGAACATGGGATTCGTGGAGACGAAGCGGAGCGGTGAGGGGATGAAGGGGCAATCTACTCTAATTTCACTGGGCTCCATTCCAGCTGAAAGGCTAGCGGAGAAGCTCAAGGAGATATTGAGGGAGGACCTAAGTCCCCTTCCCTCCAGCTTCTAACTTATATATCTCCTCGATATCTGAGAGTATTTCCCTCATATCGCTCTCCCTAATCCCCAGTTCCCTCCCCAGCTGCCTTAAGATCTTCCCCCCTGCTTTAGCATCAGCTATGAGGAGAGGTATTAACTCCATCCTGGCGACAGCTGTGGATACGTGAGTTTTCTTAGCTATCTTCTCCAGGAATTCTTTCGTCTTAGATCTCATCTCCTTCGTCGCTGAGAGTTGCTTTATCAGGGATGGGGGTCTGAGCTTTTCGCCTTCCGGCCTCCCCTCCTTTACTGCGCACACGCCGAAGGTCATCAGTTGAGTGTAGTAAGCTAAGAACCTCCAGTTGTTAGTCCTTATTATCCTCCCCCTCATCAGGTCCGCGAGCGAGAGCATCTCGTAGGCCCTAGATAATGATCTACCGCTGTAAACGTGAGCTACGTTCTCCTCGATCCACCTGAAGAGCATATCTGGATCCATATCTAGATTGAGGGAGGAGAGGTAAGCTGGGTAGCAATTCTCACCGTAGAATATGGAGCTGAGGACCTTGAAGACATCCGTCTCTATATCCCTCTTCCCATACTTCTCGCCGATATGTTTGAGGAGCTCAGTAGAACCTTTAACGAGCCCCTCAAGATCATTTATAGCAGCTCTAAGATCCCCTTGACAGGATTTAGCTATCTTATTTAGGACTTCTTCTGGAACGTTCAGCCCCTCCTTCCTGCATATCTCCTTCAGGACGCTAACTACACTCTGCCATCTTATCCTGGAGAACTTCACCATAATCGAGAGGTTCCTTATCTCATGTAGGTGCCTCTCATAAGGATCGTTTGCCGTCATTACGATGGGGACGTTCCCCTTAGATATGAGCTCTTTGACCAAGGAAGCTATCGCGTGTCCCTCCCCAGGGAGGACATCTATCTCATCCAAGATTATGAGCCTCCTCTTGCCACTCAACAAGCTTACAGCACTAGAGCTCTCAACTATATATTGTAAGTGAGCTCTATCCCTCAGATCGCTCGCATTCACCTCTATAGCATCGTAATTGAGCTCATTTGCGATAGCGTGAGCTGCTGATGTCTTTCCAGTCCCAGGAGGTCCCACTATTAAGAGGGGCTTTACTCTCTTCCCCTCTCTCAAATCCTTTATCCAATTCCTTATCTCATCTATAGCTTCCTTCTGCCCCTTTATCTCATCTAGAGTCCTCGGCCTATGTTTCTCTACCCACGGCACCTCTCTCATGGGATTCACCGACCTCCACTAGTTTAGCGAGCATCGCAGCTAGCTGAACATCTCCGTGAGCTCCCTCGGTGACCCTGAAGTCAACATCACTCAGGAATATCATGAGCATTGCCTTCTCCCTATCTGATAGGGATTTGCTCGCCATTATCTCCCTATTGAGCTGCCTTATGACGTCCTGCGCCGACATCCCATAGTTTATCATCAAGTTCCTTAGGGCCTCCCTAGCGGATAGGAACTTCCCCTTGAGGGCTGAGTTTATCATCGCCCTGACTTCCTCTGGATGCGCCAAGCCTGCCACTCTGTAAACGACCTTAGAGTCCACTGTGCTCGCCATAGCTGATGCTGTCTGAAGCAAGTTTATCGCCTTCCTCAAGTCCCCTTCCGCAACGTATATTATAGCTGATATCCCATCCTCTGTGTACTTCAGTCCCTCCCTCTCAGCTATCATGATCAGCCTGTTCTTCACGGCTTCCTCAGGTATCGGTCCGAATCTGAAGACAGCGCATCTCGACTGTATCGGTTCTATTATCTTCGAGGAATAATTGCAAGCGAATATGAATCTTGTGGTAACTGAGTACATCTCCATTATCCTCCTCAGGGCCTGCTGAGCGTCTGCTGTTAAGTTATCAGCTTCATCTAAGTGTATTATCTTGAATGGAACTTCTCCAAAAGGAGCTGTCTTAGCGAAATCCTTTATCTTAGTCCTTATCGTATCTATACCTCTCTCATCACTCGCATTGAGCTCCAGATAGTTAGCGGCTACGAGCTCCTCGGATTTATAGAGATCGTTAGCTAGCGCTAATGCAGTTGTAGTCTTTCCAGTACCAGCTGGACCAGCGAAGAGTAGATGAGGCATCGATCTCTTCTCAACAAATCCCTTAAGGGCTCTTATAACATCATCTTGCCCAACGACATCATCCAATGTTTTCGGCCTGTACTTCTCCACCCACAGCTCGAAGGTCATGGTCCCCTCATGATCGATGCATGATAATTTAATAACTCAGTCGGGCCCAAGCGCTCGGTGGTTATGTTCCCGATAAGATGTTTCACATGCGGCAGCGTGATAGGGGACAAGTGGGAGGAGTTCTCCCGTAGGGTTATGGCTGGGGAGGATCCAGGAGAGGTGCTCGATTCCATGAATATAAAGAGGTATTGCTGTAGGAGGATGTTCCTCTCCCATATAGAGCTATCAGATTTGGAGCTCTCCTTCTCGCCCCTGATGGAGAGGTGATCCCATGGGATATGATGATACTAGCTTAGCCAACGTCCCTCCAGTTGAGGACAAGGATCTCCTAATACCTAAGCAGAAGTATCTCCTCTCAGGAGTGCACGTCGGGACTGGGATAAGGACTAAGGACATGGAGAAGTTCATATATAGGGTCAGGCCCGACGGCCTCTGCATAATAGACATAAGGAAGATAGATGAGAGGATAAGGACAGCTGGCAAGTTCTTAGCGAGATTCGAGCCAAATAGAGTTCTAGCAGTTTCAGCTAGGATATACGGGTTTAAGCCCGTCAGGAAGTTCGCTGAGTACACTGGTGCGATGTACATAACTGGGAGGATACTTCCAGGTACCTTGACGAACCCTCAAGCCCCTCTCCACCTCGAGCCTGATGTAGTGCTCCTCTCCGATCCGAGAGTAGACAGGCAGATACACATAGAGTCCGTTAGGATGGGCATCCCCGTCGTAGCTCTAGTAGATGCTGATAACATGCTCGAGAACATAGACTTAGCTATCCCAGTTAACAATAAGGGGAGGAGATCTCTAGCTCTCGTCTACTGGCTCCTGACGAGGGAAGTCCTCAGGAACAGGAAGGTGATACCGCCCGATGGCGACCTTCCTGAGGGATATGAGGAATTCGCTACTAGGATAATGGGAGTAAGATGAAGTTGGGGTTGAGGAAGCCTGCTGTAGCTGGCTCCTTTTATCCATCGAGGAGCGATGATCTCCTCAAGCTCCTCGATTCCCTCTTCAGGGGAGCGGGATCCGAGGGGATACCATCACCTAACCCAGCTGGGGAGAGGAGAATAGCAAGCATGATGGTCCCTCACGCTGGCTACATTTACTCTGGAAAGACTGCAGCTTCAGCATATTCGATATTAGCTCAAGATGGCATCCCAGAGACTTTCGTCATAATAGGACCTAATCACACGGGACTGGGATCTGCTTTCTCAGTTACTAAATCCAAGTTCTGGGAGACGCCCCTGGGGAGGGTGGAAGTCGATCTCGAATTAGCTGAAGCTATCTCAGACTACTTCGGGGATCTGGATTTCGATGATCTAGCTCATACATGGGAGCACTCAGTGGAAGTTCAAGTGCCATTCCTCCAATCAATATACGGAGCATCCCTCAAGATACTACCGATAGCGATGGCGATACAGGAACCCGAGCCCTCGATAGATCTAGGCAAGTCCATAGCGCTAGCCTCAGAGAAGTTGGGGAGGGACGTCTTAGTAATAGCTTCCTCAGATATGTCCCACTACCTTCCTGAGGGTGAGGCGATTAGGAGGGATAGAGCTGCCATAGATGCGATCCTTAACATGGATGTCCACTCCCTCTTCAGGATAATTCGAGAGTTAGATGTGAGTATGTGCGGGCCTGGCCCAGTTTCAGTAGCTATATCGTTCGCGAAGCTCAAGGGTGTCTCTAAGGGCGAATTAGTGAGATATTCCACGAGCGCTGAGACTAGTGGCGATAAGTCCTTCGTAGTAGGCTACGCCTCCGTGGTGTGCAAGTTATGAGAGAGGATCTGACTAACAGGAGGAAGGTAGAGCACATAGAGATAGCTTTGAGCGATGATATAGATCTGAGTGATAGCTGCAGATGGTTCGATTTCGTGAAGTTAATACATAATGCACTACCCGATTCCTCTTTTGAGGAGACTAACCTCAACTGGAGCTTCTTGGGTTATGAGCTCGAGGCTCCCCTATTGATAGAGGGGATGACTGGCGGGCATGAGGCATCCCTTAAGATAAATGAAGCATTAGCTAGAGCTGCTCAATCTGAGAGAGTAGCTATAGGGGTTGGAAGTCAGAGGGCAGCTTTGAAGGATTATTCCGTAGTCAAGACTTATAAAATAGTGAGGGAAATAGCTCGCGACGTTCCGGTAATCGCTAACTTGGGTATCTCCCACATCCTAGGGGATGAGGGCGTAGATAATGCTAAAGCTGCTGTCGATATGATAGATGCTGATGCCATAGCTATAGAATAGGGA
>JAVCBY010000038.1:0-1290 GCA_037917625.1 Thermoproteota archaeon
AAGAGCTTAGAGGAAGTTAGGGAGGAATTCCTGAGGTTCTTCGAGAAGAGGGGGCATACGAGGATAAACAGGTACCCAGTTATAGCGAGGTGGAGGGAAGATGGAGGCTAGCGACTTAGAGCAGGTCCTAAGAGCTGCAGGAGCTGAGCCCGATCAGGCCAGGATAAAGCAGTTAGTTAGCGCTATATCCAACGTGAACTTGGAGGAACTGATAAGCCAAGCTGCTGTGATGCCGGTAGCTCCGGTAGCGGCACCCGTCGAGAAGAAAGTAGAGGAGAAGAAAGAGGAGAAGAGGGGGCATACGAGGATAAACAGGTACCCAGTTATAGCGAGGTGGAGGGAAGATCTATTCCTAACTAGCGCATCCATAGTAGACTTCCAACCGTTCATAACAGCTGGAGTAGTACCGCCTCCAGCCACTCCCCTCACGATATCTCAACCTTGCATAAGGCTCAAGGACATAGATAAAGTGGGGCCCACCATGTGGAGGCACCTCTCCATATTCGAGATGATGGCTCATCACGCGTTCAACACGAAGGAGAAGTTCGTCTATTGGATAGATAGGACTGTTGAGCTCTTCCATGAGTACGCGACTAGCGTACTAGGAATACGTGAGGAGGAGATAACTTACAAGGAGGGGATATGGGAGGGGGGAGGGAACGCCGGCCCTGACCTCGAGCCCATAGCAGGGGGGCTTGAGATAGCTACGCTAGTCTTCATGCAGTACAGGATAGAGAACGGTAGGTACGTGCCCATGGACACTAAAGTAGTTGATACGGGCAACGGCCTCGAGAGGATAACCTGGTTCCTCAGAGGAGATCCAACTGGATTCCATGCTGTCTATGGGGATCTCCTGCATGAGTTCATGAATGAGCTAGGAGTTAGCGAGCCAGATTTATCTCTCCTCTCTGAGTACTCCAAAGTATCGTCCATACTCAGGGAGCTCGAGAAGGGGAGGAGCATCTCCTCCTTGAGGAGGGAGGCTGCCCTCCTGATAGGGGTCAAGGAGGAGGAACTGGAGGAGAAGATAGCTCCTTTAGAGGCAGTATTCTCACTTCTAGATCATACTAAAGCTCTCTCCTTCATGATAGCTGATGGCCTAGTCCCATCTAACGTCAACGAGGGCTATCTAGGGAGGCTCTTGATAAGGAGGAGCCTCAGGATATTAAGTCAGCTGGGGAGCGAGGTCCCTCTATCTGAGCTCGCAGTTAGGCAAGCTGAATACTGGTCCTCCAAGGGATTCCCGGAGCTGAGGGAAGCTATAGATAGGATAGCTGAGATAGTTAGCAT
>JAVCBY010000007.1:0-1267 GCA_037917625.1 Thermoproteota archaeon
ATACTAAGATGCTCCCGAGGAAGATGAGGAGA
Source organism: Thermoproteota archaeon (assembly GCA_037917625.1). Lineage (GTDB taxonomy): Archaea > Korarchaeota > Korarchaeia > Korarchaeales > Korarchaeaceae > Korarchaeum. Next base: position 33 of record JAVCBY010000007.1, read on the forward strand.
TCCCAGTTGAGCTCCTTAAGTATGGGGACCATCCTCCTACCACCCACTATCATCAGGAGGGTCGCGCCATAGAGCGCTGAGGTAGCTGGAGTTATTCCCGTAATATCCTGAAGGAAGAAGAGTATCAGGACGGAAGCCAATATTAAAACACTTATAGTATGGCTCTCATCCCTAATCTCAGCATTTGTCGATAATATACCTTACGCGGCTGTGATGATACCGGCCATAGATGAGCTAGTAGATTTGACTGGGTATTATGAGCTTTGGTGGGTTTTTCTGATCTCCGTTAGCTTAGGAGGGATAGCGACACCGATAGCTTCATTACCCTCGCTCCTCATATACTCTGTATTGAGGGATAAGTTCGGATTAAAATTCATAGATTTTATGAAGATCGGCTTGTTCATGTTAATAATTCTAAATTTATCCTTGAATATATACTATCTGTTGCTGTAAGCGACCACGCGTATCCCTCTCTTCTTCGCCCTCTCCGCTAGAGAGCTATCGAATGTCACTATGGTGAGCCCCTCCCTCTCGGCCTGTTGGAGGATCAGCTCGTCCTCGAATTCCAAGGGATCCTCCAGCATCACAGATTCTAGCAGGTCCTCAAGCTCGCTATTCGAAATCCTAACCCTCCTATTCATTAACAACGATAACATGAGATTTTTTCTCGATTTTTCATCCAATCCAGCACCTCTAGTGAACCAGAAGAGCTCTACCAATACTATGAATGGTATTATCCACTCATCCAATGAGGAGAGAATTCTCTTTGCTTCCTCGTGATACTTAGTATCCTTAAAATGGGCAAATATTAGCACATTCGTATCTATTATTGCCCTCCTCAAGAGAGAGCACCCCTCCTTATCATGTGATCGATATCTTCCAATGAGAGATCTATCTTAAGTTCGGAGGACTCCTCCCACTTAATTGGCGAGAGAACAATCTTCCCATCCACGATCTCCAGCGAATAAACTCCATTCCTTATCTTCCCCTTGATCCTCCCATTATTTATGAGGATCAGCATATCATCACCTGATGGGGCCGCCGGGATTTGAACCCGGGACCTCCGGCTCCCGAGGCCGGCATCCTACCTAGCTAGACCACGGCCCCTCTGTGTGGAGTATCGACTAAATTAAAGTTATGGTTGGGAGTAGCTCGTGGACCCACACGCGAGTCCGCTGATGACCCCCCTCTCAAATATTATTGAAATCGTGATCCATTTAACCTCAATATCTATC
>JAVCBY010000102.1:0-1250 GCA_037917625.1 Thermoproteota archaeon
TCTAGATCCTTCTTCTCCAAGAGGCCGAGATAAGAGGAGTAAAGCATACCCTTAATCTCGAATACCCCCTCAACCCCTAAATATTCCTCAACTACACCTATCCTCTCTCCAGGGACGACTATCTCCCTCATACTATCACCTCAAATCTCAATATCTCAACGGGGATCTCAACGACCCTCCTCCTATGATGAGGAAATATCCTCCTGAGGGGGAAGGGCCACCTCTCCACATGTGTGAGGATAGCCCCCCTCTCCAGAGCGAACTTCCTCAGGAACTCAGAATTACCAGCTGAATGAAGGGAGTAAACGACCTTAGCTTTCTTGAGGGCGACATCTAGGAATGTAGTATCTGCATGCCTCCTCTTACTACCGAAGGGAGGATTTTGGATCACAGTATCCACCTCCTCTGAGAAATCCTTAACATCCATCACCAGAAATCTAGCTCTCTCAAGCAACCCCAACCTATTGGCATTCCTTCTCGCGACCTCTATTGCCTCAGGGTCTAAATCTATTCCTATCGCAGACGATGCACCATAGAGGAGGGCCCCTATCGCGAGCACCCCATTCCCACATCCTAGATCCGCAATACGCTTCCCCTCGAGATCCCCCATCATGTAACACATATGTATGAGAGCAGCAGCTAAGTTAGCTGGCGTGGGACATTGCTCAAGAGATGGTTTCGGATCCCTCAGCTCCTCTAACTGCTGCAAAATTATTTCAAGCTCCCTCTTCGTCCTCGCCCTCGGTTCCATTTAACCTGACAATATCTATCCTAGTCATATAAGGTATCTTAAGCTTAGCCAGCTTCATGCAGTATTTAGCTATCTCTAAGTGCTGCCCGTTGACCCTCATGAACATTATCACATCCCCTCTCCTTATCTGCGCTGCCCTCGCATCTGGCTTCCCGAATGCCAATCTCATCCCCTTCTGAAGCCTCTCAGCCTTATGAACGCCAGCCATAGCGTGCTTCCTCAGGATATGGTGAGGATAGGGGACTACCTTAAAGAAGTAAGCTTCTTCGGACGGAATGGCTTTCCTTATCTGAGACATGATCGTCATCCTAGCTGCCTCTAGGGCGTTGCTCCTAACTTGGAAACTTGCTTCAGCTACCATCCTCACCTCATACTCGAACTTCCCATGAACATTACCATGATCGAACTTCGTTATCTTACTGTAGGGTATGCTCTTTATGTACTCCTTCCTCGTATATGGCCTCTGAAGGGCCCTATAGTTCCTAGCTGGTCTCAGGGA
>JAVCBY010000003.1:0-1238 GCA_037917625.1 Thermoproteota archaeon
CGAGAGTATCTCATCATCGCTCGGCTCATCCGAGACCTCATCATCATAGGGGCAGATAGTCTGCCCGAATGGATATAAATACTTTAATCCCAATGGGATATTCCCATATAAAAATCTCTTAAATCTCCCATTATAGTAGATATCTTTTAACCTATTCCTCGCTCTCACTACCTCGGGCCTGAGGAAGCTCTCGGGCCCTGAGTACTGCAGCCCTGATGACTTGAATAAGGGCTCTCTCACCTCTAGGAGAGATGAATATTTCCCTTAATTTCAGAAACTTTTTCTCTCTTATCCTCTAATAATTTTAAGTCGAATAATATTTCTCTCCCGTCCTCGAGGACGGGAGAGAAATATTATTCGACTTAAAATTATTAGAGGATAAGAGAGAAAAAGTTTCTGAAATTAAGGGAAATATTCATCTCTCCTAGAGGTGAGAGAGCCCTTATTCAAGTCATCAGGGCTGCAGTACTCAGGGCCCGAGAGCTTCCTCAGGCCCGAGGTAGTGAGAGCGAGGAATAGGTTAAAAGATATCTACTATAATGGGCGATTTAAGAGATTTTTATATGGGAATATCCCATTGGGATTAAAGTATTTATATCCATTCGGGCAGACTATCTGCCCCTATGATGATGAGGTCTCGGATGAGCCGAGCGATGATGAGATACTCTCGTGCGTCCTCTCATATCAATATGAATTCCCCTTCCCCAAGCTCACTGGAGTCAATATGAGGAGGTCTAAGAGCACTGGAACTCTTAGGGAAGTCTCTCTAGGGGGTAAAGTAATAGGTCACTTCAGGCCGAGCGATGGGGCTTTCATACCCACGCTAGATGGCGCTTCCCTCATACTGAGTTACCTCCCCTTCCCGAAGGGGAGGGTCGTGGTTAAGGAGAGTTTCTCTGAGACAGTAGCTAGAGGAACTACTGTCTTCGTTAAGTTCGTGAAGGAAGCCGATCCCTCCATAAGGCCGAAGAGCGAAGTTATAGTGGTCGATGAGAGGGATGAGTTGCTCGCGACTGGAAGATCAGTGCTGTCAGGGGTTGAATATCCTCAATATCATCCAGATCATCCCTTCATAATAATAAGGAGGCATGTGAAACCTAGATCGGAAGAAAAGCCTCCTGAAGTAGATTAATAGCTTCTTCTCTCGCTTTCCTATCTATTTTGACTGAGACCATCCCCATACCGGGTTGGCCGTACACCATGACCCATCCCTCCGGAGGCAATATTATCGCTGGGAA
>JAVCBY010000097.1:0-1219 GCA_037917625.1 Thermoproteota archaeon
CTAAGGAACGGCTCACACCCTTCGGGGCCAGTAAGTACTTCCCAGCAACCCTGAGGTAGATCCCGAGGTTCGAGCTTCCCAGCACTTTCGCCTTCAAGATCATGATATCACTCATGCTGGCCAGATAGTCGCTACTTTCTCCTCCTCATCTATAACTACCCTAACTCTAATCTTTCCCGGTGGGTTAGAGGCCCCTTTGCTCCATATAAGTTCATTTAGCTCCGGTCTAACTCTTATCTCGTAATCATTCAGCTTAGCATGCCTCCTCACGAGATCCCTTATCATCTTAACAGCTCTAGCTGCTCTCTTCTCAGCTGGATACTTAGCCCTAAGGAGGATACCTATATTGAAATTGAAAGTGAGCTCAGCCATAAAGATCACCTAAAGCTGAAGCCTGCTCCTCCTCCAGTTCCTTCTGGGCCTTCCTCTAACCCTCCTCTTCGTCTTAACGAAGACCCAAGTTGGGAGCCTCTTATTACTCTTCATGACGCTAGCATACCTAAGCTTGCTACTCAAAAGCCTCTGGGAAGCCATAATATCACCTCAAACGACCCTTATATTGAAATCCCTCCTCGCCCTCTCGGATAGACTTGCTAGGAGGGTCTTCAATTCATCATCAGTGAGCTTCCTGGTGAGCTTACCTGCTGAATAGAGCTGGATGAGGTATATCTTGACATCATTAGCTAGCTCAGGTCTAACGAGCTCCACTCTCTTCAACCTCTGCCAAGCGTCTGTCGTCAGGAGGGATTTTACTATGGCATCTATCCTCTGGAGCTCCCTAACTTCCTCTTCTCTTCCCCTTTTCTCACTCATCTCAGCCAATATCTTCTCCTGGAGTCTCCTTAAGGCTTCATCCTCACTCATGGTGGCACCACCTTCCCCGGCACTATGTTTAACTCCCTGATAATCTCGCTAGCGAGCTTATCCAGGAGAGAGATGCCAGCTGGCGTTATCCTCCTCCCTCTACCATCCACTCTCTCTACTAACCCTATAGACTCGAGCTGTTGGAGTATTAGCCTTATAACATGCCCGCTCCCTTTAGCGAATCTCTCAGGCCTCACTCCCCTCTTCTTCCTCCCTCCGTACTTCGTGCGGAGCCTCTCCACTCCTACGGGCTCGCCCCTCAAGTAAAGGGTCCTGAGTAGAGAAGCAGCTCTTATGTACCACCAGTCCTCCTATACAGGAGGACTGGTGGTACATAAGAGCTGCTTCTCTACTC
>JAVCBY010000012.1:0-1219 GCA_037917625.1 Thermoproteota archaeon
TCACCTTCATAAGGTATGTAAGCCCTTATTCTTCTCGCTTCCAACTTCCTCCTCAGTTGGGTCAATTTATCAGGTTCACCGTGAACTAATATGACTTCCTTGAGCCCCTTACTAGCTACTTTCATAAAGCAGGTATCTCAAGGTGAATACGTGATAGATATATCGACTGATGATGTAGCTATAGCTGAACTCGAGCCCGGGGTTTACGAGATCATAATTAAATCGAGATCTTCCTCCCGATCACGATGAAGCCAGTGTGCCCTACCATCCATGGGGCTGGCCTGGTCCTCCTCTCATTGCTCTCATATTCCCTGTCCAGAATCTCGTGAATCTCGATGAGCCCGAATCCAACTTCCCTAGCTTTCAAGACTGTCTTATTTACTTGTTCGCATGAAGGGAGGAAAGCTAGGAAAGTGCCATTTGGCTTCAGTTTCTCATGCACTTGAGGTAAGACCTCCCATGGATCGGGGATATCTAAGAATATAGCATCAACATTCGACTCATCTATCCCATCTTTCGCATCCTTATGCTTTAATACTACATTATCGATCCCCAATATCCTCAAGTTCCTCTCGGCTGTCTCCAGAGATTCCCTCCTGATATCGTAGCTGTACAGCCTCCCGCTCTTGCCCAGGAAGTTAGCTAGCACCATAGTTAGGGCTCCAGATCCCGTGCCTATCTCAACTACAGTATCCCCGGGTTTTATACCCGATTTAAGTATCATGAAACCCGCGTCCTTAGGATAGATTATTTGTGTAGCTCTCCCTATCTTCTCAATATAATCCGTCAGTATGGGCTTATGTACCTCTACTCTCACCCCTTTGCTAGTCTCAATCACGCAACCCCACTCCTTCCCTATGATCTCTGAGAGATCTATTGATCCCTTATGCGTATGTAAGACTTTTCCTCTCTTAACTTTGACCAAGAACTTCTTAGGCTTCCCTTTCTTCCCATAGATTACTAAGAGTGCTACATCATCCTCAGATATCAGATCTTAGCACCCCCTATAGGAGAGCCTTAGCTACTTTAGTAGCCAGTAAGGGGTGCTTCATTAACTTCATCGCCACCTTACCTACCTCTATACCATTAGCGAGGTTTATCACGTCCTCATAATCTAACACATTTGCTAACTCATTGAGGTCATTATCGCTCAATCTTTCGAAGACCCTCATCGCCCTTAAGCTATCCTTTATCCTCTTGATCCATCCCTCATACTCCT
>JAVCBY010000073.1:0-1184 GCA_037917625.1 Thermoproteota archaeon
TCGACAATATACCTATGAAGGTGCACTCCTCGATCATCAGGATATTGGAGGGCTTGATCAAGAAGTGATTGATTTTATTCTGCGATGATTAAAAGCTTAAAGCTCACGGCATTTGGGCGTGAGAATATAGTTTAAAATTTTAAGAGTTAATCTTAAATCCTCCGAGTGGTTGAAGTCTCATGAGCTTTGAGCAGATCTGCGAGGGCATAGATAGATTGATCACGATAGATGTGAGCGGTAGGGGCGTCATATACAAGTTATATGATGCAGCGAGATCTCAATCTGGGAGGCCTCTCACATTAAATGCAGCTGACTCTATTAGGGAGAAGTTGAAGGAGGGCGATACAGCCATAATAACTACTGGCTTCAGAGTGCTCCCAGATATGATACAGGAGACCGATGGGCCCTTAGGTGCAGCTTCCATAACTAAAGCCTTAATGCATCTCAGAGCTAAGCCAGTGGTAGTGATAGAGAGGGAGTCCTTCGGGATAATGAGGGCTGCTCTCAGTTCCTTAGGATTGAGGGAAGCTCGGAATATCGATGAGCTTGGGGAAAATTCTTACATCCTTATGAGCTTCCCATATGAGATCTCAGAAGCTGAAGAAGAAGCTGAGAGGTTAGTTTCTGAGTACAATCCATCTATCTTCCTCTCAATAGAGAAAGCTGGCATGGCTAGTAACGGTAGGTATCACACGATGAGGGGTTACGATATAACCGACTTCCACATGAAGGTAGAGGCTCTACTCGAGAGGGCTAAGAAGAACGGAGCTCTCACTGTAGCTATAGGTGACGGAGGCAATGAAGTCGGGATGGGTAACATAAGGGAAACAGTTGAGAGGAGCGTGCCCAACGGGGAGAAGATAGCAGCTGTATCGAGGGTAGATCGACTTATATGCGCTGCAGTCAGTAACTGGGGAGGATATGGGCTCTCAGCTGCTCTCTCAATGATAGGAGGAGTAAAGGAAGCCCTCCACACGCCGGAGCAAGAGGAACTAATGCTCAGGAATATCTTAGAGGCTGGAGCTGTCGATGGGATCACTGGGAAGAGGGAGGAGTCCGTCGACAATATACCTATGAAGGTGCACTCCTCGATCATCAGGATATTGGAGGGCTTGATCAAGAAGTGATTGATTTTATTCTGCGATGATTAAAAGCTTAAAGCTCACGGCATTTGCTCGAGGATA
>JAVCBY010000009.1:0-1178 GCA_037917625.1 Thermoproteota archaeon
TCAACTTGAGCGTGCATGATGGTGAGTACTTAGTGGTCATGGGACCTACTGGCGCGGGGAAGACCCTCCTCCTTCGTACTATATTGGGCTTCATTGAGCCCAGCGAGGGGAAGATAATAATTGATGGGAGGGATGTGACGAAGCTCCCGCCTGAGATGAGGGGGTTGAGTTACGTACCTCAGGAGTATGCATTATTCCCGCATATGAGCGTCTTCGATAACATAGCATTCGGCCTCAAGTTGAGGAAGAGCTCAGCTGAAGTTAGGGAGAGGGTCAAGGAGATATCTGAGATATTGAAGATATCGCACCTCCTCGGGAGGAAGCCCATCAATCTGAGCGGGGGAGAGAGGCAGAGGGTGGCCCTAGCTAGAGCGCTCATAATAGAGCCCAAAGCGGTCCTAATGGATGAGCCCCTCTCAGCTGTTCACAGGAGCTTAAGGGAGGAGCTTCAAGCGTTCCTTAAGGAAATCCATTCTAAGCTAGGTTTCACAGCTATTCACGTTACTCACGACCATCTTGAAGCTAGTTACTTAGGGGATAGGATAGCCCTGATCTCAGGGGGTAAGGTCGTCAGGATAGGGAGGTTGGAGGAACTCAGGGATGATCCTGAGGCATTAGATTTCATGGGGCCCGAGAACATCCTCAGGGGGAAGGCTGAGAGGAAAGAGGGCTTTACAGTCGTCAGAGTGAATGATATAGAGTTGATCTCAGCTTATGAATCGGAAGGAGATGTCCTAGTGATCTTGAGGCCTGAGGATATATTCTTGCATCCATTGGGCGAGCTCCCGAAGATCAGCGCGAGGAACATAATTGAGGCTCAAGTCTTAACCGTGAAGTACAGGCCTCCCGTATATGAAGTCCTCTTGGAATCCTTCGGGGTCAAGCTCAAGTCCTTCTTGACGAAGCAAGCGTTAGAGGAGCTCGATGTGAGGGAGGGTAGGAGAGTTCTGATATCGATGAAAGCATCAGCCCTAAAGATTTTACCATCTGTGAGGCCTTAAAAATAGAGATCATCTCCTCACAGCTATGACTTTACCGGGGAACTCCCCCATTAAGAACCTAGCTAACCCCGATTCCTCGAGCTTCCTACTCCCCCTACCTATTATCACGAGTATGAAATCATATATATCCGCTTTAGCGAAGGAAGTCGCGATATCCCTCGGATTACCGAACTCGAT
>JAVCBY010000103.1:0-1164 GCA_037917625.1 Thermoproteota archaeon
GGATAGAGAAGAGCCTGGAGTTCGCTGAGCTCACGAAGTTCAAGGAAGTGGAGGTGAAGAACTACAGCGGGGGTATGATAAGGAGGCTTGAAATAGCTAGAGGATTGATGCATGAGCCCGAGGTATTATTCTTAGATGAGCCCACTATAGGCTTAGATCCCCAGACCAGGGCTAAGATATGGGAGTATGTGGAGAGGCTCAGGGAGGAAGCTGGAGTCACTGTCTTCCTAACCACGCATTACATAGAGGAAGCTGAGAGGCTGTGCGATAGAGTAGCTATAATAGATCACGGTAAGATAGTTGCAATTGGGAGCCCTGATGAACTGAAGCAGGAGCTAGGGGGCGATGTAATTTACGTGAGGGTAGAGAGTAGCGATAAAGCAAGACTTCTTGAAGGACTTCAGGATAGCGGTATGGTATTGAGGTACAGGGAGCTAGATGGTGTGCTAGCTCTTAGCGTTAAAAATGCCTCTAGAGTGATTCCTAGCGTCTTCGAGGTAGCTAATGCTATGGGGATCAGGATAGAGGAGATAAAGTACACTCAGCCCTCCCTCAGCGATGTCTTCCTGCACCACACCGGGAGGGAGATTAGGGATGAGGAAGCTGATTGGAAGGAGAGCATTAGGATCAGGCATAAGATGAGGTGATACCATGAATGAGAGGAATATAGTATATGCTATGCTTTACAGACAGCTTAAGAGATATTTTAGGGCTAGATCTAGGGTTTTAGGGACCATAATAAATCCCCTGATGTTCTTCATCTTCTTAGGGATGGGATTCAGCGCCTCCTTGAGGGGGATGTCAGCAGCTATGGCAAATAAGGGAGTGGATTACCTAGCCTTCTTAGCGCCAGGTATAGCTGTCATGACTGCTTTCTCCTCCAGCTTCATAGGGGGTATCTCAGTTATATGGGACAAGGAGTTCGGTTTCCTCAAGGAAGTACTAGTAGCTCCAGCTTCTAGGACTTACGCTATAATTGGGAGGGTCCTAGGGGATTCCATAACCTCAGCTCTTCAATCACTCCTGATAATGGCTTTCATATACCTTATCGTACCTTCCCTGAGGATAGAGGGCATTCCCTTCGCGATCGCGATAAGCTTCATAACTTCCTTGATGTTCAACAGCCTGGGGATAGCTATAGCTTCGAGGATGAGGAGCCCTGAG
>JAVCBY010000070.1:0-1130 GCA_037917625.1 Thermoproteota archaeon
TCGGTATCCCATTCATAAGCTTGGCTTTTGGGCAGGGGAGACCTCTCCAGCTCTCCATACTCCTATGGGTCCTCACCTTCCTCTTCGCTTCCTTCGTGGGCATACCGATGCTCGAGAGCCTCAAGGGAGGCTCCACTATTGGAGCCCTGAGGAGCCCCATCCTGATCTCAGTGGTCTTAGGGCTAGCTGCATCAACCCTCAAATTGAGCCTTCCCCAGCCCATCTCACTCTTCTTAGATTCGCTAGCTGCTACAGCATCTCCTCTAGCTCTGATATCTATAGGAGCCTCGATTTCGGGCTTAAGCTTCATTAGGAAATCGAAGATATCCCTCTTCCTCCTGAAGACTTTCATATCTCCAGCCCTCTCAATGTTAATAGGTTTGATCCTCCGCCTGGAGATCATGGAGCTCAGCGTCCTCGTGATCATGAGCGCCATGCCAGTAGCTGTCTTCCTAGGTGTATTCAGTAATGAGTACGAGTTCTATAAGGAGGAAGTAGTAGCTCAGATAACACTAACTTCGATATCAGCCCCTATATACCTCAACCTATGGCTTCACTTACTCTCAGCCCTTTAATCTGGGGATGCATACGCTAGCCTCAGGTAGCACAGCTACTTCTCCGCTCAGATTAAATAGGGCTTCATTCAAAGCCTCTTGTAAGCTCCTGAAGGGCTTTATCCCTATCCTCCTTAGCACTTCCTCATCGAGGTCAGTGACCGCATAAACGTGAAACCTCTCAAAGACATCCAAGAACTTAGCTGCCTTATGGTAGCCCAACTTATAATCCTCCCATATCTTCTTCCTCACTTCCTCCCTAGTTCCGCTCGTGAGGAGATCGTAGAAGTTCCTAGGGCCTATGCCGTCCCAACAAGGAGCTACTAATATTATCACGCCCCCCTCCTTAGTCACTAACTTAGCAGCCTCTAGAGCTTTCTGCGCTTGATAGAGATCTATTCCCATCTGCCCGGGGGCTACAGCTACTACTATCTCAGCTTCCCGTGGGAGATGAATTGAGTAATAGCGTTCCACCTCCCCTACTATGGAGTAGAAGGAATCGAACGGATCTCCAGCTCTCGCAGCCCATACTCTGCCATCTCCACTTATCGCAGTATTTATTGAGGAGAAGGGGTT
>JAVCBY010000061.1:0-29254 GCA_037917625.1 Thermoproteota archaeon
ATAGCTTCATTGAGGAGCTGAATTCTCTCAAGGCTGATCATTGACATTTTATCGAAGAACTACTCAATATATCCTCTAGAGAGTTCCTCCAGAGCAGATGGAATACCCTCCCACTCCCCTCATCGACTACAGCTTCGAAATCTATATATCCTCTTCCCATGTAGTAGATCATCGCCTCAGCTGTGCAATTCCTCCAAATCTCAACGGAATTCCTAGCTCTAGCCTCTTCGATGCTTCTAGGGATCTCAATTAGAACTAGATCCCCATCTACTTTCCTAAAACCGCATGGTTTCCCTTCAGAATCGAACTCAATGACTTCCTCAGCGCCCGCTGCTAATGCGCTCTCATAACTCGGTGATTTGAGCTCTCCTCTCGCTTTTCTAAGCACTCTCTCGCTATCGAGGAACCACCAAGCTTTCAACCTATCTGTTCTCAATCCCCTGTTTATTGAGTCATCCATATAACCGTAATAATTAACTTGGTACTCCCAGCTAACGACACCCAACTTCCCTAGATTGAATCTAGTGTTCAATGCTTGCAGGGGATCGAAGGTCCATTTAGCCCTTCTCAAACCTCTCCTCATGGCAGCTTCCCTCTGAGCTTGCTTTACGATGAATCCCAAGCCAGATCCCTTCGCCTCCTCAATTACGGCGCTCTGGTGAGAGTAGTGATAGGGGCCCCTCTCATCCATAGCTAGGAAGCCCCATGCGAACGCTAGAGCTTCGCCAGTATCGATATCGAAGGCAGCTACAACTATACCTGAGTTATCTGAGGCTGCCTTGAGCACATGGGATGGGACAGCTTCAGCCCTGTCCTGCATCCTCCATGCTGATACTTGAACATCGACTAGCTTCCTAATATCATCAGGATCAACCACTTCCTTGACCTCAATCCTCCTCAACTTACCTCCTATCTCCTTGAGAAAGACCCTTCCTAAGAATTTCGGGGTCATTCCTCCTCACCCTCTCGCTCACGAGGTATAGCAGGACTATCGTGATGGAGGCAAATATTAAGAGGTTCTCCACACTATCGATCCAAGATGATACCTCCTCATAAGCCTCCCCTACCATGAAACCGAGCATCCCGAGGAATGAGTACCTCAAGAAGGTCCCGGTAATCGTAGCTGCTGTGTAGGGGAGGATCCTCATTCCTATAATGCCCGCTCCGAGGGAGACGACAGATAGGGGGAACACTGGAACGGATCTCAAGATGAATATTGAGATGATCTCATTTTTACCGGATATCTTCGTGAGAATTCCATCTAATTCACTGGAATTTACCCCTAAGTACTTCCCATATCTATCGATGAGCGCCCTACCACCGTATAAACCTATGAGGTAGTGCAGCAGAGCCCCTAAAGTAGCTGCTAAGCTCCCCGTAACCCCTATCAAAAGCGTGGAAATGTAAAACGCTTCTACCATTTTCGATCCATTTGGAATTAAGGAGAAACCCGCTACCATCGGGACTAGTGGCGATGGTATTATAGTTATCAACGTCTCCAACATGACACCGAGGAATATACCTAAGGCTCCTAAGTTCCTAACCCACTCCCTCACTGCCTCAGTCATCCAATGAATCATGCCCTCCACTCTCATCACCTCTGAGGACGATACCTCCCTTAACCCTGACTAAGCCCATCTCCTCGAGGTTTCTCAGGGCCCTTAATATCCAATACCTATCGGATCCCAATTTCTTCACTAGCTCCGTAACGGTGGTCCTGTCCTTGAAGCTCTCGAGTATTCTCTTACCTAGGGCCTCCAGTATTGGGTGGGGATCCGATTGGAGCCTCTCACTTATAGCAGCGGCAGTCGCTCTATCGACGAGGAGGGTCTCCATTATATCCGATATTCTTATCCCAGTGAAACCTCGCTCCATCTTCCTCCTAACGTACTCCTGAGCTAAGGAATCCAGATCTTCCTCCTCGGGAAGCCCTAAGAGCTCATTAAGATGTATATTTATGCTGATCCTCTTGCTAGTCAACGCATATAGCTTTGCGGGCCTCCCCCTCCCCCTCCTCACCTCCACGGTCTTTATGAGGCCCGCCTCCTCTAGATCCTTCAAGTGGAGTGTTATCGCTGGGAGCGTCAAACCGAACTCATTAGCCAGATCTGTGGCTGATGCGGGGCTCTCCAATAATCTCCTGAGTATCTTCAGTTTGCTCTCACTGTTCAATGCATCGATCAGTTTCTTCGCTCTATAAATCTTGATCCTCTCGTACAACTTCACATCAACCCTTCATCCTGATTATATTGAGCTCCGCGACTTTAGCTCTGATCTCAACTTGGAGCTGCGGATTCCCCTCCCAGAGAGTCATCTCAACGCTCTTCCCTCTAAAGCTCTCTCCATCATATCTCAAGTATGATCTATCACAATCTAGCTTCACAATCACCCCAGAGCCCTCTTTGACCCTCAACATTAAGCTCACTGCCCCAGTCCCTATATCCATTAGCACTCCCTTGAGGACTACCATTTCCCCCTGAACGAAGCCTAGGCGCATCTTAACATTCAGCTCCTCCACTTGAATGTCATTTAGGATGACGATCCCCGATCCCATGGTCACTCTGATGAGGCCCTTCCAACCCTCGGGGATGAAGAGGGAGACGCTACCGATAGATCCCTCAACTCTCCCCTCCTCAGATGATATAGATCCCCTTATAAGTGCATATGGTTCAGATTCGTTCGTTTCACTCAACTCCAAGATCCCGAAATCCATGTAAATCTCTATGTCCCTCTTCCCGAACCTGACGATCTCCCCAGAGGATCCATAGCTCAAGTAACTGAGGGGGATCAGGGAGACGGAGAATGAGAATATCATGAGAGCGAGCAGAAATACGCCTAGCATCTCTCCCCTCATCTCATCTCCCTCCAGTAGTAGAGGATCATCATTGAGACCGCTGGTATAATTAATCCAGGTAAGCCGGTGATTGAGTAGAGAAGAATAGATACTATCATGAATGAGAGCGGTCCCAGGAACGATATCAATATGGATCTACTTATGCTAGAATCGTATATCAGCGAGACCTCCTCGATCAATATGTAGAGGGACCATATGGACGTGAGGGGCAATAAGGCTAGAGAGATCAGCAGGAACTCGTAGCTACTTAATATATATGCTAAACTCATTGAGAAGGCTGTGAAGGAGTGTGGGACAGCTGAGAATGCTACAGCGCTTAGAGTCTCATCCCATCTACCGCTCAGATGACCCATTATCCTAGCGATTACATGTATCAATGTGACATATAAGATGAGCCAGGAGACTGAGATAGTGACACCTATCGCCCCAGAGAACTCCAGGATCACCTCGAGGAGAAATATCATCTTAGGTATCCATAGAGCAGTAGCGATAGATTTCGCTAGTAGGGAGGATAAGGAGAAGCTTAAGATTAAGTATATTAATATTGGGAGAGATAGGGAATACTTTCCAGCTAAATGGACGTAGAATGCCTCCCTAGGGGAGATCAGCAGTTTACCAACTCTGTATAGAGTATCCTCTAGGTCGCTCAACTCCGGCCACCTTAGTTAAATAAGTAAAGAACTCTTCTTAATAAATATGCGCTCGTACGATCTCCTCACTTAATAAATGTACGTACGAATTTCGTACTACCGTTAACTTTTTAAATTGGAGATGTCAAAGGAGCGCACTTCAGCGGAGGGATAGGTGATGGCCCGCCAATTTCAGGTGAAGCCCCGCCAATGGGGAGTGGTGATGCCCCGCCAATGGGGAGTGGTGATGCCCCGCCAATATCGAAGATAGACCCCTCCCTCAGGGAGTCCCTGATCTTATTCGGTCTATTCAAGTTGAGCCCTAGACAGAAGACAGTACTGACTTTGACTTTGAAATATGAGAATAAGATCTCAGCGAGTTCTATGGCTAAGATAGCGAATGAAGAGTTCAATATACCGCTTTCATCATTCTGGTTCGCTCTGAGAGACTTAAGGAGGCTGAAACTCATAGAGTTCGGCGATGGGACCCCGATAAAGCTCACAGAAGCTGGTAAGATGATAGCCCAAGCTTTGAGTGGGGTGAGATGGTGGGGAAGAGAGTAGTGGTCAAGCTAGGGGGATCGATACTATCCTCTCCCGAGGATTTCATTAGAGCGGCCGAGGTTACGAAGCGGGATTTCGAAGCTGGAAATGAGATATTGCTCGTGGTCTCAGCTATGAAGGGCCAGACTGATCAGTTAATAGAGATGGCGAGGAAAGTTGGGGCTTCAGGAGAGCTGTTGGATGCCATAGCGGGGCTCGGAGAGGTGCTCTCAGCAAGGCTCATGGCTTCCGCCTTGAACTCGATTGGAGTCCCATCAGTAGCGATAGACCCCTGCTCCCCGATATGTCCCATCTACACAGATGGCAGCTTCGGGGATGCGGATCCCGATATTCCAACTACATGTGGTGCAGCTATCTCAAACATCGAGCACATGCTAGGCAAATGCGTGCCAGTAGTTTGCGGTTACGTCGGTAAGACGAGAGAAGGGAAGCTGACGACTCTAGGGAGAGGGGGAAGCGATACGACTGCTGTGATACTGGCTAGATGCCTGAGAGCCGATGAGGTAGTCCTAGTGAAGGACTCAGGGGGAATAATGAGCGCTGACCCTAAGATAGCAGAAAATGCCCGCAAGTTGGGTAGCTTAAGCGCTGAAGAGGCTTTAACGCTTTCGATGGGAGGAGCGAAGGTCCTGCATCACAAAGCAGTGAGGTATCTCTCCCCAACGGTTAGGATGAGAGTTCTCTCGATAGATGAGGGGAGCTTCGTCAGGGGAGGGACTATAATAAGCGGTCATATACCTGAGCTTAAGGTAGAAGTTCATGAGAAACCAGTGAGCATGGTGACTCTGATCGTAGATGGGGATCTGAATAACCTAGAGCTCAAGCCTCTATCGGAGAGCAAGCTGGACAAAGCTGTCATACTTTACTTGGATGAGCCTCCGGAGGAGGTCATCAAGAAGATACATCCGCTCGTCGAGAGAGGAATAGTGAAAGCTATTTCAGTAAAGAAAGAGCTCGCTATGATAAAAGTATGGGGAGGGGCGATAGAAGACGTCCCTGGCGTCATAAACAAGATATCCGACCCTCTGGCATCAATGGGGATAAATATACATGGTCTACAGACGGTCCATAATAAGATAGCGATTTTCGTCGATTGGAAGAGCAAGGAAATCGCTGCTTCTGAACTAAAGGCAGTCTTGGGGTGATTGTATTGAAAGTAGCTATCCTAGGAGGGACAGGTGCCGTCGGCCAGAGGTTCGTCCAACTTCTAGCTGGTCATCCTTGGTTCGAGATCGAGGTGATAACGGGGAAGACTAGCGTTGGGAAGAGGTACGGAGATGCTGTCAACTGGATCTTAGATGGTGATGTGCCGGATCGGGTCAAAGATCTAGTCATCGTGGAGACGGAATTGAGGAACTTGAAGGGAGTGGATCTGGTATTCTCATCTCTCCCCTCGGGAGAAGCTTCTATAGAGAGGGAGATAATGAACTCAGGGATGCCGCTGGTCAGTAATTCCAGCTTCCTAAGGATGGATCCGATCGTGCCCTTGGTTGTGCCAGAGGTGAATAAGGACCATCTAGCGCTCTTAGATCTCCAGAGAGATGCTGGGATTGGGCCCACAGCTACTAGTCCTAATTGCACGACCACGATGATAGTGATTCCCCTCAAACCATTGGACGATTCTTTCTCGCTCAAGAGGTTGGATGTAGCTAGCTACCAAGCAATATCCGGCGCTGGCTATCCTGGGGTGCCATCATATGATATCGTCGATAATCTGATCCCCTTCATATCAGAGGAAGAGGAGAAAGTCGAGAGGGAATCCAAGAAGATGCTCGGGAGATTAGTAGATGGTAAAATTGAAAACGCGGATTTCGATGTTCAGGCAACTTGTGTCAGAGTTCCCGTACTGGATGGGCATACGGTAGCTATACATGTGGAGTTCGAGGAGGAAGTGGATGCGGAGGACGCTAAGAAAGTGCTTGAGAGATTCGATCCCGGCCCAGATGTCAGGAATCTACCATCTTCCCCGGATAAGGCGATAATAGTGAGGGAGGAGAGGGACAGGCCGCAGCCTAGATACGATAGACTAGCCGGCAGAGGTATGAGCGTCTCCGTAGGTAGGATCAGGAGAGGGGCCAATAAAAGGTCACTCCTCTTCATTTCACATGGTCACAATACGATAAGGGGTGCAGCTGGAGGTGCAGTGCTCTTAGCGGAGCTCATGCATTCCAAGAAATTCATATAACAAAACTTTATTTTTCTCATGTTTTAAGGGGTATGCTCCTATCAGATAAGGCTATAAGGTCTCTCATAAGGGAAGGTAAGCTCATAATAGATCCGTTATATGAGGATTCGATCAGGGAGAACGGTGTGGATATGAGGATAGGGCCTGAAATAGCCTTTCCTATCGTGAGAGGGGAGGTCATGGATCCGACCAAGGATGATCCATCTCTCCACTTCACTGTGAGGAAGTTCTCGGATGAGGGGATAATAATACCGGGAAATACATCTATCCTCTTGGTGACGGAGGAGTACATAAAGATGCCCGAAGATGTCGCAGCCCTCTGTGGGTTGAGGAGTTCAATAGCTAGGTGGGGCTTCATAGCAGCTCCTACTCTCGTAGATGCGGGTTTCGAGGGTCAGTTAACGATAGAGGTGATGTGGACTAGACCCGCTCCAGTGAGGCTCTATAGGGGCATAAGATTCCTTCATGTTGTTTTCTTCAGGACCGAGGGGAAGGTTGAGAGGCCTTACTCTGGCGCGTATCAAGGGCAGAGGGGAGTCACGCTTCCGAAGAGATTGGAAAAGTAGTTTCATATTAGATGGGGCCTATCTCCTCTCAAGATCATCCTTTAACATCCTAATATAAGGGGGTGCGCTTTGGGTTTCAGATTTCCGGAATTATTCATATTTTCCTTTTTTAATTATCCGACTTCTTGCTTAAAATTTAACTTACAGATGATTATTCGGAGTTGAAAATAGACCTAACAATTCATAAAGCAAGTACGCCTATAACTGAGTGGAGCGGAATGAGGGTAACTAAGGTAGTCAAAAGGGATGGTAGAATCGTTGAATTCGATTCCTTCAGGATTAGGAGAGCAATTGAGATGGCTATGCGTGAAGTCGGAAAGTTCGATGAGGCAACTCTCGAGAAAGTCGTCAAATATGTCCTAGATGTCATAGATAGGACTTTCAGCGATGAGAGACCTCCGCATGTGGAGGAGATCCAGGATATAGTAGAGCTCGCCTTGATGAAATACGATCTATTCGAGGTAGCTAAAGCTTACATAGTCTACAGGAAGGAGAGGGAGAAGATAAGGAAGGAAAAGATGGCAATTCTAGGGAAGGATTACGTAGATGATGTGGATAAGAGGCTTTCCCTTAATGCTGTGAGGCTTTTAGCTACTAGATATCTCCAGAAGGGACCTGACGGAAGGTTCCTTGAGGATCCAAAGGGGTTATTCATAAGGGTAGCTTCCTTAGTCGTCATACCAGATATCCTATACGACCCACTCATCTTCGATAAGGAGGGCAAACAGGAGGTCCATCCAAGTGAGCATTTCAATCCTGAGGAGTGGGCTGGGAAGTTAGGGCTAGGAGGAGGGGATCCTGAGAATCATTTAGCGCCTCCCTTCGTTTGGAACGCTCATCACTTAGAGAGGATGAAAGCGCTATACGATGAGCTCAACTCCCAAGGTAAGATGAGAGTTAGTTGGTCTGAATTCCTTGAGATGCTGAGAGATGGGAGATTCGATCATCACTACAAGGACTTCTTAGATTATTACAGGCTCATGGTGGATCTCAAGTTCCTACCGAACTCACCTACTCTATTCAACGCCGGAACTATGCTCGGACAACTCTCAGCATGCTTCGTCCTTCCAATAGAGGACTCCCTAGAGTCAATAATGAGGTCCGCAACTGAAGCGGCTATGATATTCAAATCTGGAGGAGGAGTCGGGATAAACTACTCGAAGCTCAGGCCTCAGGGGGATATAGTTAGATCTACGGGAGGTCAAGCATCTGGACCGGTCAGCTTCATGAGGATAATAGATGTGATAACTGATGTCGTGAAGCAGGGAGGGAGGAGGAGAGGGGCTAACATGGGGATACTTGAGATATGGCATCCGGACATAATTAAGTTCATAGAGGCTAAGGCCAAGCCGGGGAACCTCGAGAACTTCAACATATCTGTAATGATAACGGAGGACTTCTGGAAGTACTATGAGGAGGGGAAAGATTACCCGTTGATAAACCCCAGGAACGGTGAGGTTTGGGGCACTATAGATCCTAGGGAGGTCTTCAGGAAGATAGCTGAGATGGCATGGAGGACTGGAGATCCCGGAGTCCTGTTCGCCGATAATATAAATAGGAGGAATATATTGAAGGAGCACCTAGGGGAAATAAAGTCTACGAACCCTTGCGGAGAGGAGCCCCTCTATCCTTATGAGTCGTGCAACTTGGGGAGCATGAACCTATACGCTTACGTAAGGAGGGAGAATGGTTTAGTTACTTTCGACTGGGATGAATACTCCAAAGATATTAGGAAGGCCTTACGCTTCTTAGATAACATAATCGACGTCAATAAGTTCCCCATACCTGAGATCGAGAAGATGACTAAGAAGACCAGGAAGGTGGGCCTCGGATTGATGGGCCTCGCAGATACCCTATTCGCATTGGGAATTCCATACAATAGTGAGGAGGGTTTCAGCTTCATGAGGAAAGCTGCTGAGTAACTCACATACTTCGCTATGTTGGAGAGCGTGGATAGAGCTAAGGAGAGGGGGAGCTTCCCACTCTTCTCGAAATCTGGTTATGTGAGGGGAGAGATGCCAATCGAGGGATTCTACCACCCAGAGATATGGAACCTAGATTGGGATTTCTTGAGGGAGCAGATAATGGTGAACGGTATAAGGAACGCTGAAGTAACTACTATAGCTCCAACAGGCTCAATTTCAATGATAGCTGAAGTATCCTCAGGGATAGAGCCTCAATTTGCTCTAGTGTTTGAGAAGAGGGTGACAGTAGGCTCCTTCTTCTACTTGGATGCGGAATTCGAGAGACAGCTCAAGGAAAATGGTCTATACAGTGAGAAGATCTTGAGGGATATAGCTGAGAACGGGGGATCGATATATGGGATAGAGGCCCCAGAGGGTAAGGAAGATGTGATAGAGAGGATGAAGAGTATCTTCCTAGTCGCTTACGATATCCCCTGGTGGGATCACATAAGGGCTGAGGCTGAGATATCGAGATGGATATGCGCAGCCGTGAGTAAGACGATAAACATGCCAAACTGGGTCTCCGTATCTGATATAGAGAAGGCGTATCTCTTCGCTCACAGGCTGGGATTGAAGGGGATAACTGTCTACAGGGATGGCTCTAAATCGGCTCAAGTACTGATAACCCCTGCGCAGAGGAGAGGGGAGTATGCGAGCTTTATAGAGAATGAGACGCTCAAGATGATGAATTCCCTTGGAATAGAACTTCCTCAGCTAAGAAGGGCTAAAGTTGAGGAGAAGCCACAGGCTCAACCTGTCTTCAAGCCCCCAACGCAGCCCAATCATGTTGAGACATGTCCAGAGTGCGGTAGCACTAGGCTCATTTATAAGGAGGATTGTGTCACCTGCCTGGACTGCGGTTGGTCAGCTTGCGTGGTGACTTAGATGATCCACCTCTACACGGGCAATGGAAAGGGGAAGACGACAGCTGCCTTCGGGTTGGCCATGAGGAATGCTGGATGGGGAGGTAGAGTTTTAGTAATACAGTTCTTGAAGGGACTGCCGAGTGGTGAGGTGATCTCAGCGTCTAAATTAGGGATAGAGGTCAGGCAGTATGGGACGGGTAAATTCATCAGGGGGCGTGTGGATGAGAAGGAATATGAGATGGCTGAAAAGGCGCTTGAGGATTCTAGAGAGGCTCTGAGATCGGGAAATTATACTTTGGTCGTGCTTGATGAGGTATGCATGGCTGTTCACTTGGAGATCATCAAGGAGGATGATGTCTTAAACATTTTGAGTGAAAGGGCCCCCTCAACTGAGGTCGTGCTGACGGGTAGATATGCACCGGAGTCCTTCTATAAGTTAGCTGATTACGTCACCGAGTTCCTGGATATCAAGAATCCATATGCTCGAGGGGTTACGGCTAGAAAAGGGATAGAATTTTAATTTTATATCCCTTAGCTATATTTAAACTTTAATTTTAATTCTAAATTTCTATCATAAATTCTCTGTTATAACTTTTCTATAAGAATGACTGGAATATAAAATAAAATTAGCTAAGAGCCAATAACATTAATTTATTATTTCTCATTTACAAATTTCTCTAAAAGAAAGTCGAGATACAAATAGGAAAGTTTTTAACAATCCAGTTTCGTACCACTGGGGAAATCGCATGGTGGCTATGCCTCAGGAACTACTGGTCTTGGTGACTCTCTCAATAGGCCTCACTTTGGGGATAGGATTAGGGATCATAGGCATAGTCCTCGGGAAAATTGCCTCACCCTCTAGAGATTTTCCGAAGAAGAGGGAGAGGTATGAGTGCGCAAATCCTCCTATAGGGAGGGCTAGAGGACTATTGATGATGCAATATTATCCATTCCTCCTCCTCTTCCTCACCATAGAGCCCATAATGATATACTCATTCCTCTTCCTCTTGGAGAGCTATAAGTATCCTTTGAATACGCTCCTCCTCTTTGCAGGGATCTTGGGCTTTATGATCCCTCCATTGATCTTCGGATTGCATTCGGCGAGGAGGTTGGAACTATGGTCTGCGCCCTAGAGGGTACAATCCTCATCGGTAACTTAGAGAGATCGGCCAGGAAGGCTGCGGCCTGGCTCGTCAATAAGAGGCCTATAAGGGATCTCAGGGATTGGGGAATATCTTTCTCACTCTGGCCCGTTCATTTCACGACGGCATGTTGCGGAGCTGAGTTCGCAGCTTCAGCAGCACCTAAATATGATGCTGAGAGGTTGGGATTCCTGCCATTCATAGGGATAAGGCAGTGTAACCTCCTATTCATCGAGGGTACTCTGAGCAAGAAGATGGCTGAAGCTGCGATATGGATATATGAGCAGATGCCCGAGCCTAAGTTCGTCATCGGGATGGGGGCATGTGCGATAGGTGGGGGGATATTCTGGAATAGCTATAATATAGTGAGGCCCATGGACATCCTACCGGTCAACGTTTTCATACCTGGATGCCCGCCTAGGCCCGAGGCCGTCGCTCAAGCGATAATAATGCTCCAGAGGAAGATAAGGAAAGGGGAGTTGGTGAAGTATGAAGATTGAGGATCTGAAAGACATGATTGAGGAGAACCTCAGGGGGATTGATGTTGAAATAACTGCTAGAGAGCCTAATGTAATTGATGTGAAAGTCAGCAGAGATAAAATTATTGAAGTAGCTGAGAGGCTCAAGAGGAAGGGATTCGATCATGTTAAATCAGTAACAGCCGTAGATTACCCAGGGGAGAGGTTCGAGGTCATTTACATAGTATCTTCATATGAATCGCCTCTCTCATATTTCCTAGTGAGCCTCAGGACTTCCCTTCCATATGATGATCCGAGGATGAGCTCCCTCCTAAGTGTTTGGCCTAGCGTCTTATATCAGGAGCATGAGGAACATGATCTGATGGGCATAGAGTTCGAGGGGAACCCTAGGATGGGGGAGAGACTCCTCCTACCCGAGAGTTACGAGGGGATACCCCCGCTGAGGAAGGAGTTCAAAGTCAAGGTGGAGGGGATAGATGCATGAGCTTAGAGGAGAGGACTCTCGAACTCTTGATAGGCCCCCAGCATCCAGCCTCGGGGCATATGAGGCTCGTAGCTAAGATAGATGGCGATATAGTGGTTGAGCTGAGGCCTAACATAGGTTACGTCCACAGATCGGTTGAGAAGTTAGCTGAGGTCAAGAAGTTCCTCCAAATAATTCCTCTAGTTGAGAGGCCCTCTCTAGCAGACACTACTGCTAATAACTTAGCTTACGTAATGGCATTGGAGAAGCTCCTCGGTATAGAGCCTCCAGAGAGAGCTAAGTACTTGAGGACGCTACTAGCTGAGATAAATAGGATCCATAGCCATCTTTATGGTTTAGGAATTCACGGCATAATGATAGGATCCTCAACAGCTTATATGTGGTGCTTCGGGGACAGGGAGCCATTCTTAGAGTTAGCTCAGGAGTTGACTGGAGCTAGATTGACTTACTCATATATAATACCCGGTGGAGTGAGGAGGGATCTGCCGAAGGGGTTCGCTGAGAGAGCTGAGAAGGCACTCAAGTACTTAGAAGGTAGGATGAAGGATTACTTCGATATATACTTCAACAACCCCGTCGTCAGGGCGAGGCTAGAGGGCGTGGGTGTACTGAGCAAGGAGGATGCGATAAAACTCGGGGTGACAGGTCCCAATCTGAGGGCTAGCGGAGTTGCTTACGATGTCAGGAGGGCTGAGCCTTACGCAGCCTATCCTTATCTAGATTTCGATGTCATCACGGAGGAGGAAGGGGATTGCTATGCTAGAGTGATGGTGAGGGTCAGGGAGACGATGGAGAGCATCAGGATAATAAGGCAAGTACTCAAGGAGATACCTGAGGGACCAATTCTACATGAAAGCTATGAAAAATTGATACCACCTAAGCTGAGGGAGGAGATGAAGCGGAGAGGTGTAGTTAAGTTCCCCTCCGTGTTCGCGAACTTGAGGGTCCCGGCTGGGGAAGCCGTATCTAGAGTTGAAGGTGGGAGAGGGGAAGTCGTCTTCCACGTGATAAGCGATGGGAAGCTCAGCCCATACAGGATGAGGATGGTCACCCCCTCATTCAGGAATGTTATATTATTCGAGCATTTAACGAGGGGAGCGAGAGTAGCTGATATTCCCGCGATTTACGGTAGCTTGGATTACTTCCCTCCGGAGGCTGATAGGTGATGAACATAGTTGACCTATTATTCCAGCCATATATATTCATTCCTTTGGTTTTTCCAGGCCTTATAGCAGCTTTCGTCCTACTGCTCATAATAATATGGCTCGAGAGGAAAATAGCAGCTAAAGTGCAGCTCAGATATGGTCCGCTCTACGTACTGAAACCTTTAGGAGGAGTCATACAGACTATAGCTGACTTACTCAGGTACCTCTTTCAGGAGCCGATAATACCTAAGGATGTGGATAAAGCAGCCTTCTTACTCACTCCAGTCTTCCTTTTCGGCTTAGCTTACCTTCCTCTAGTCATAATACCGATCAGTCCCACGTTTTACGCCTTCAGGAGCGATCTCTCCCTCTTAATAGCTCTCGCTCTGACGACATTAGCCCCTATCTTCACTCTCATAATGGGGTGGGCCAGTAACAATAAGTTCTCCTTGATAGGGAGCGTTAGAGAGGGCTATCTAGTTACTTCATATGAGATACCGATATTCCTCTCCGCTCTCTCCATGGCAGTACTCTATAACTCGCTAGATCTCGTGGAGATAGCCGAAGCCCAGAGGAGGACATGGGGGATCTTCCTGAATCCAGTGGCGGCAGCCAATATGTTGGTCCTGATCTACATGTCTACATCGAAGTTCCCATTCGAGATACCCGAGGCGGAGAGCGAGATAGTGGCGGGGCCGTATACTGAGTACAGCGGGATAATCTATGGATTAGTGATGGGCGCATCTTACATAAAGTTATACGTATTGAGCTTAATCTATGCGATACTCTTCCTAGGTGGTTGGAACCCATCCCCCTCTCCGGATCCCTTCATCTCAGGGGGCGTGCTCTTCCTGAAGGCCTTCATACTAGTAGCCTTCGGAGCTTTCCTAAGGGCTGTTTACCCGAGGTTCAGGATAGATCAAGCTGTGAACATAGGGTGGAGGATAGCATTTCCTCTATCCCTCCTATCAATCCTGCTCTCATTGATACTGATACTGGGAGGTGTCAGGTTTGCAAGTTGAGAGGGCGGCTAGGCACCTGAAGGCTATATTCACCGGGATGAAGTACCTCTTCCTAGGGCCGAGATTGACTATAATGTACCCTGATGAGATAGAGGAACTTCCAGAGGGTTACAGGGGGATGATAGAGTATGATTGGGATTCCTGTATAAAGTGCTCCCTCTGCGCTATGGTATGCCCGGCTGATGCCATGAAAATGTATTTATCGAAGGAGGAATCTGAGAGGGAAGGAAAGGTCGTCAAGAGACCGGGGATAAATTACACTAGATGCGTCTTCTGTGGTTTCTGCGTGGATATATGCCCAACTAACTCCTTGAGATTCACGGGAGTTCACGATGTAGCTTATTATACGTATGAGGAGCAGATATATACTCCTCAAGAGTTCAGTAAGGGGGTCCCCAAGCCAATTTACGATAGAGAGCCTAAGAAGGTTAAAGCTATACTAGATGAGAGAAGAGGGATTGTGTATGAACCTTCAGGTGGATCCTAACTTTATAATATTCCTTCTATCCTCAGCTCTAGCTCTAATATCTTCAGTGCTAATAGTATTCCATAGATCCGTAGTTTACTCGGCTTTCTTCCTCTCCATGCTCGGGATAGCGAACTCAATACTATTCACGCTCTTGGGTTTCCCTATAATAGCCCTATTCCATCTAGTCGTTTACGTGGGTGCTGCCGTCACCTTCATACTATTCTCGCTCGTGATGATGAGGGAAGCTCCTACAATCGAGCCAGGGATAAGGGCTCTTGCAGTTGCCTCCATAGTTCTCATGATCTTAGTTCTCTCAAACATCTTCTTAGTTCCAATAGGGAGGCCCTCATTCTACTTGGAGTTCAGGGGGCTCACATCTCTCCTGATGGAGAGATACTGGTTAGCTCTCCTCATAGCAACTCTCGCATTAGTTACGACTCTCATAGAAGCGATAACTTTAGCTAGGAGGGAGGTGTGATCATGGAAGCCTATTGGTACCTCATATTGTCAGCTATCCTCCTATCTCTCGGTATATACGGTCTCCTGACCAAGAGGAATATGATAAGGATGCTCCTCTCAGCCGAGATAATTTTTAATGCGGCCCTCCTGTCCCTACTCTCCCTAGCCTCCCTGGATGCGAGTTACGGGCCGATAGGAGGTGCTATCGCTATAATATCGATATCCCTTTCGGCCGCGGAGGTTGGGGTCATCGTCTCGATAGCTATAATGATGTTCAGGATGAGGGAGACCCTGGATACGTATGAGTTGAGGAGCTTCAGGGGGTAAAATCATGATCCTGAATTTTCCGATATTATTCCTCTCAGTAGTTGTGCCCATTCTAGCCTCCCTGTTCCTCCCGTTTTTGAAGGGGAAGAGGGAGCTCACTATCATATCCACTGTACTGCTCTTGATACCGCTCGCAGCTGTGATATGGCTCTCCTTCACATCAGGCTTGAGGGAACCCGTCTTAGATCCCGTAGTACTATCGAATCCCGCGCTAGGGAACTTCTCTATGCTCTTAGATCCGATATCAGCTCCAGTAGCTCTCTCGATAGGCATAGTCACTTCGATGATATCGATCTACTCTCTCAGGTACATGGAGCACAGGTTCGAGGAGATGGAAAGAGAGGGGCAGAGGCCAGCTAGCTGGGGAATATACTTCATGTTATACGTCATGTTCTCAGCTGCTATGATGGGAACTGTCCTATCTACGAACTTAGTGGAATTCTACCTTTTCTTAGAGGTCTCACTCCTCCCCAGCTTCCTCCTCATAGCTTTCTACGGCTACGGTAAGAGGGAGAGGATAGCCCTTCTCTACTTGATCTGGACGCATGTAGGAGCTTTAGCATTCTTAATAGGAGTCCTTTTACTTGGGCTCGATGCTGGGACTTTCGATTTCTTCAATCCGATCAGGGGAGTAGCTAATATGGGCTTAGGTGAGCTCCTGCCTGAGGCCATGAGAATGCCAGTCTTCATAGCAATCCTAATAGGCCTTTTCGTGAAGATGGCGGTCTTTGGAGTTCATATATGGTTACCTTACGCTCATGCTGAGGCTCCCACGCCTGTTTCAGCTCTCCTTTCTCCGAACTTGATAGGGATAGCTGGTTATGCTCTAATAAGGATAGCTTACGTCCTATTCCCATCGGATTTCGCTTACCTCTCCCCCTACCTTCTAGGGCTAGCTCTACTCACGATAATCTACGGAGGCTTGATGGCGTTAGCTCAAGATGACTTCAAGAGGTTCCTAGCTTACTCCAGCGTCTCTCAAATGGGGTACTTGCTTATGGGTATAGCTAGCGTTACCTCCGTTGGAATGGCAGGCGCCCTCCTTCACTACGCTGCTCACGCTGTGGGCAAGGCCCTCCTCTTCGCGACAGCTGGCGTTCTGATAACCCAGCTCCACGGTCTAAGGAGTATCTCTAAGATGGGAGGCCTGGAAACTAAGATGCCGATGACTGCAGCTCTAGCATTGATAGGCTTCATGCACATAACTGGGGTACCGCCGTCCTTAGGTCTGTGGAGCGAGATACTGATATTAGCTGGTGTCTCGGATCTAGCGATGAGGATAAGCCAATTCACTCTAATAGTAATGCTCCTTCTCGTGGGCATAGGATTATCTACAGCATATTCATTCGTGACTATGAGGAGGATCTTCTTCGGTGGCGAATCAGAGGCCTCTGAGCACGCTAAGGAAGCGGGTTACGACCTCCTATTGCCCATGATTGTTATAGCTGCTATGGGCCTGTTGCTCTTCTTAGTACCTCAACTCCTGATAGATCCGATGATAAGATCCCTGAGCCATCTGCTAGGGTGAACGCTATGGATTATGCCCTCCTAACTTGGTCCCTCCCCTTCATCGGGGCTCTGCTCTCCCTCATCCTTAGGGGGAAGGTAAGGGACATAATAGCTGTGCTCGCAATATTAGCTTCAGCTATCTTCTCCACTCTCTCACTTCAGGAATTCCTGAGGGCTGGGGAGCCCATTCACATGAGCTATCAATGGATACCATCGCTCGGCATATCCATGGGAACTTACGTGGATTCCTTGAGCGGCTTCATGTCCCTTATAGTCTCTTGGCTGAGCTTCCTAATAGCTGCTTACAGTCTGAAGTATATGGAAGGGGACCCCGGGCTCACTAGATACTGGTTCTTGTTCGATTTCTTCGTTGGAAGCATGCTCCTCCTCGTCTTAGCGGATAACCTCGTGACCATGTTCTTAGGATGGGAGGGGACTGGATTAGCTTCATACGCTCTGATAGGCCACTGGTACACCGATGAGGAGGAGAGGTGCGTCGGAGATATAGGTAGGGAGGCCTTCGGAATCCCGATGTGGTTCACACCTAGTCACAGCGGGCTGAGGGCTATAGTCTTCACGAGGTTAGGGGATGTGGGCTTCATAGCTGGGATAGGGGTCCTTTACTACTTCACTAAGAGCCTCTCGATACTTGAGATCTCAGAGAGAGTAGCTGATTGGGCTGGACCCATGGCTGAGAGCGGTCTGCTCCTCCCCTTCCTCCTGATATTCTCACTAGGGGCTTTCGCGAAGTCAGCTCAATTCCCGTTCCACGAGTGGTTAGTCACAGCTATGACTGGTCCAACATCAGTCAGCGCTTTGATACATGCAGCTACTATGGTGAAAGCGGGAGTCTACTTCTTGCTCAGGTTCTCCCCAATATTCGTGCTAGCTGCTCACGAAGTTCCTATAGCTGTGGGCCAAGTTCACAGCTTCTTCTCAATCGTAGCGATAATAGGAGCTTTCACAGCGTTCTTGATGGCCTCCCAAGCTCTAGTATCGAGGGAGCTGAAGCTAATACTGGCTTTCTCAACAGCATCTCAACTCGGTTACATGTTCCTAGCTTTAGGGGCCGCTGGCCTCATAGCAGAGTTTCCATTGGGTTTCTTAGCTGGTTTCTCCCACTTGATGAGTCACGCTATATTCAAGGCATCCCTCTTCCTCGTAGCTGGTGCGATGATACATGCTGTGCACTCTAGGTTCATAGACGATATGGGCGGCCTCTGGAAGCTCATGAAATGGTCCTTCCTCTCCATGAGCCTGGCTTCCCTGAGCTTAATGGGGATCCCCCCGTTCATGGGGTTCTGGACGAAGGACATGGTGTTAGAAGTGGCTAAGGAATCTGGTATATATGTTGCTTACACGCTCGGCCTCATAACAGCTGGCCTCACTGCCTTCTACTCCACTAGGCTCTTAATAAGGACTTTCATAATTGGAAAAGCCCATCACGCTCACGAAGCCCATCCAATAATGCTACTCCCTTACTTAACCCTCGCAGCGATATCCTTCCTATTGGGGATGTTATGGCCCATCTTAGGATTAAACCTCCTCTCCGGGATGGTGCTGAAAGTCATAGGGATGCATGAGGAGTTCCACCCGGAGTTGCACTTAGATCCAGAGCTCTTGATATCATCCTTAGGCATCGTCTCCCTCAGTATAATAGTGGCTCTATCCCTCTACTTGACTGAAGGAGGCCTAAGTAGGATATCCTCTATGAGGAATAGCTCCTTAGGAAAAGTTATCCACGACTTCCTCTACGATAGGTGGTACATAAATGCCCTCTACTATAAAGCGATAGTGGGGTCCCTCTCCTGGTTATCGAGGAATGTCTTCAAGTACTTCGACTCTCTGATAATAGATGGGTTCTACCATATCCTAATACCTAAGCTCACTGAGCTGCTCAGTTACTTCGGCTTCAAGTACTTCGAGACCGAAGTGGTAGATGATACCTACCATGAGAGGGTCGTGAGAGGATTCACCTCCCTTGGATCCTTCCTCAGGAGGATGCAGACGGGATTAGTGAACCACTATCTCACGATATTCGTCCTGGGCCTCCTAGTGGTGTTGCTGTTGATAATATGGGTGGGATGATGGAGCTCATAACATGGTCGATATTCGCGATCCTCTCGGCAACTGGCCTCATAATACCAACTATAGATTACCTTAAGGGAGTGAGGACAGGCCCTTACATAGCTCTAATATCGACTGCAGCATCCACTATCCTCCTAACTTTTCTCATGAGGGAGAGCGGAACTATATTCAATGGACTCATAAGGGTAGATCCACTATCGACGTACATAGCATTCATAGCGGCTTTCGGCTCCTTCTTAGTAATTCTAGCTTCACTATCTCAAGCTAAAGATTGGAGCACAGCTCCTAGCCTCTACTCCCTCATCCTCCTCTCCCTCCTCGGGGTCCTCTTCATCCTCTACGCTAACGATGCCTCCGTGGTGATAGCCTCTTGGGCTCTAGTTGCGATAGCATCTTACGTAATAGTTGGCATGAGGAAGGATGAAGCATCGCTAGAGGCTTCAGTTAAGTACTCCCTCATGGGCGTGGCTTCGTCATCTCTCTTAATCTTCGGCTTCGCTCTCGTCCTCGGGGTGACTAAGGAGAGTCAATCGATTCAGTTGAGCTATGTATCGACTCAGCTCAGGGATATCTTAATACTGGGAGTTCTCATACTGATAGCTGCAGTAGGTTTCAAGATGGGAGTCTTCCCATTCCACGCTTGGCTGCCAGATGTCTACGGTGGTGCTAATCCCCTCTTAGTCTCCTTCGTCTCTGGAGTAGTGAAACTGATAAGTATAGGAGCATTTATAAGAGTCCTGCAACCCCTAATCCCAGCTATAAGTGATTACTGGTTCACAGCGATGGCTATTCTATCTATACTCACGATGTTCTATGGAAATCTAGCTGCTCTTGTCCAGAGGAACGTCCAGAGGATGATGGCGTATTCGAGTATAGCTCAAGCTGGGTACTTCCTCATAGCTTTCGCAGCTCTATCCAGCTCCACGCAATTAGCTCTGCAGGCTATAGGGCTACAGGTAACTACGTATGTGCTCGCTAAGATAGGGATATTCGTGGGGCTCAGCTACTTGAGTAGGAAGGGCTTCGAGCTCACTCTAGATGGGCTAAAGGGGTCTGGGAGGATCATGAGGCTATCGGGATCCATGATCGCGATACTAATATTGAGCCTCATGGGAATGCCACCTCTAATAGGCTTCTGGAGTAAGTTCATGTACATATTCTTCTCGGTGATGGACATAGCTCCGTGGCTAGCGTTACTGGGTGTGATAAACAGCGGGATATCCGTAGGTTACTATGCGTTAGTCTTGAGGTACATGTACTTCGCGAACCCCCCTGATCTAGAGGCTAAAGAGAGCTCCAGGGACCCGGAGCTATACGTACTAGCTATAGTAGGAGTGCTCTCTGTCGTCTTAGGCTTGGGATTAGTGGATTATTTGGTGCTCCTCCTCTCATAACTTTTCAGTTCAGAGCGCCCTAACTAATATTATTTTTAGCATTTGGATATACTCTGAAAATCTTAGTTTTCTATGAACCTTTTATATATTCTTACTCTTTCCTACGATGAGGGATGATGATTGAGTAGAGCTCTCAATATCATCCTATCGCTACTACTCATCCCTATTCGTGCGTAAGGTATGTTTGGAACTTTGGTGTCGATGTCAGTAGTAGCTCTCGGCTTCGGAGTAGATCACAGCGTCCCTCACGAGATATAATACGAATGTAATACCCCCTCCAATAGTTCTCTTTGCCGCGATTATACCCTCTCAGAGGGCGGCTATAAGTACCCGTCCACACCTCGTTTAGCGAGCCTGCATGTCCCTTCCTCATGATCCTCCATCTTTCTTTCGCATATTTACTTCGGCATAGCTCACATCATTTTAAAGGTTAGCAGAAGGGCTAACTCTTTGAATCCGAGGTACTGCCACCCATGGAAAAGCTTAAGAGTCCTCTCAAATCGATCGATCGGAGGTATGATGTACCTCCCGTGGAGCTACATCCATTCCTTCGAGTGTGATGCTTGCGGGATCTGTTGTTCGCACTTCTCAGTGCCCCTGAGGCCCGATGAAGCCCTAGAGATATCTAGAAAGTTCGGAAGGGATTACATAGAGATCAGGAAGGATAGGTTCTTCCTGAAGAAGGAAGGTAGGAATTGCCCCTTCCTCTTGAGCTCCCATATGAGCCTCTGTTATCTCCAGTTGCTCGGTATAAAGCCGAGAGCGTGCAAGCTCTGGCCATTCTACATATTCAAAAACCCGGAATATGGGAGGAGGGAGGAAGCGGCTTTCTCCAATAAGCTGGGGACCTTCTACATCTACGTAGATCCCAGATGCCCCGGGATCATTATTGGGAGGCCATCTGAGAGGCTCATAAATGCTATAGATGAGGCAGTGGAGATATGGTTAGGCCTCAGGAAGGAGCAGGTACTGACGACCTCACTTAAAGCTCTCAGGCACGTGGGGCATGAGTTAGCACCTAAGGTAACTTCAATAGAAGAATTTTTCAGAACTACCTTTATCCATAGAATCCCAGATCCTCAAGATGAGCATACATGCGAAATCAACTCCATAAGGAAGTCCTCTCCCATCGGTTGAGTCGATGGGAAAGTTTATTAGGCAGCGCTTCACACTACCCGGGGCCGGGAGAGGGGGGATATCGGAGACCTCTGATAGCACAGCACTCTAAGGAGTTGCTGACTCCCGTATCCACGGGAACCCCCGAAAGCCCCTCATATCCCCTTGAGGAGCCTCAAGTAAGTAGATGGGCTCAACTCAGTTATCCTTCCTTCGTCAACTGATGTTATGATTATCCCGTTGAGCTTACATATCTTCAATACATCCAGCGGTATCGGGGGGTTCGTGTAGTACTTATCCAGGAGTGACTTCCACTTAATCAGCTCATCCTCGCTCCTCTCATCTGGAGGCAATAAAACGAAGGGCGGTATCTCCATTAAGTATGTGGGAGGAGCAGCTAGATAAAACCTATCTGAATGGATGCTGTATCTAGCTATCTTGCTCGCTATTCTAGCTCTGCAGAAGTTATCCGGATCTAGAGCATGCTCGGGCGGGACATAACCAGTTTCCACCTCAACTATCACCTTTATATCCTTTGAACATAAGAGATCGCATTTCAGATCATCTATTGGGACCTCAACATCCACCTCATATCCCTGTGAGATGAAATGAGCTGCAACCACCATCTCCATAGCGGAGTGATTTATCTTAACTAATCCCCTCTTATGCAGACCAACGAGCTTATTTATCAAGGGATCAAGCCTGTCGCTTGGCACCACTCCCTTCTCCTCCAACTTCGAGGCGAGCTTCCTCAGATCGGATCTGAAAACTCTCTCGTTCGGCACTTTCGAGCATCACATCAATAACTTTTAGTCCTTACTGTATCGTGAGTTGGATGCTCATGCAGAGGACGAAGATAATAGGGACGATAGGGCCAGCCTCCTCCCAAATAGAAGTAGTGAAGGGAATGATAGCTGAGGGAATGAGCATAGCCAGGCTGAACTTCTCCCATGGAACCATAGGGGAGAAGATGGAGCAGATAGAAATGGTAAGAGAGGCCTCACATGAGCTGGGGATCAGAGTGGGCCTTATGTCCGATCTCCAAGGGCCTGAGGTCAGGACGCATATGGGAAGGAAGGAGCTCAAGATAGAGGATGGAGACCTCGTCACCGTGAGCGGTAAAGAGGGAGTTGGAGAGATAAAGATAAAGCCATCGAGCGTTTTAAGGGATCTAGAACCGGATGATGAGATCTACATAGATGAGGGGAGGATAAGGCTCAGGGTGAGGGAAGTTGATAACGAGCTCCTCAAGTGCGAGGTCGTTCAGGGAGGTCTCGTCAGGGATAAGAGGTCTGTACACGCATCAAAGCCTTTCGAACTCAGAGGTTTGACGGAGGAGGATAAGGAGGCTATAAGGGCTTCAATGAGCAAGGGAGTTGACTTCATAGCCCTATCCTTCGTTAAATCAGCTGAGGATGTGATGGAGGCTGCGGAATTCATGAGATCGATCTCAGATGATCCTCCAGCTATAATATCTAAGATAGAGACCAAGGAAGCTGTTGAGAGGATAAAGGAAATACTGGATGTATCTTACGGAATTATGGTAGCTAGAGGGGACTTGGGCGTGGAATTGCCCCTTCAAGAGGTCCCGAAGATACAGAAAAATTTGATAAGACTCGCTAATCAGAACGCTAAGCCTGTGATAACAGCGACCGAGATGCTCGAGTCCATGACCCACAGCCCTATACCGACTAGGGCTGAAGTCACTGACGTTTACAATGCTATACTCGATGGGAGCGATGCGATAATGCTATCAGCTGAGACAGCTGTAGGGAAGTACCCCGTGCTCAGCGTTAGATGGATGAGGATAATAGCTGAGATAGCTGAGAGCTCTCTGGAGAGCAGACTAGATTTCCCAATAGATGATATACCTTCTTTCATAGGGAAGGCTGCTGTAGAGGCTTCAGATGTCCTCAAGTGTCCGGTGATATTCTGCTTCACTTACTCAGGTTATACAGCGAGGCGCGTCGCTAGGCACAGGCCCAAAGCTAGAATAATAGCCCTCAGCAGCAATGAGAGAGCGAGTCAGCTTCTCACACTCACATGGGGTGTCGAGACGATAGATGTGACTGGAGACTTAGATGAAGCTTTGAGCTTCGCCTTGAGCTATTGCATGGATAGGGGCATATTGTCCGAGGATGATCGCATCGTAGTGATTTACGGCCATCCTCACGGTGAGGCCAAGACGAACACCCTCAGGATATTGAGCGTGAGGGAACTTCAGAGAGCTGGGACTCCGAAGCCCGCTGAGACCACGGGACCATCGTGAAATACCAATTCCCCTCTGATGAATACCTTACTAACTTTCCACTTCAACTCCTTCCCCTCTATGGGGCTGGCTCTCGCTTTAGTATGGAGATCCTCCTTCCTCAGCACCCACCTCTCCCTCCTGAGTATCACGAGGTCCGCTAAATTACCGGGTATCAATGATCCCCTCCTCAAGCCTAAGTGCAAAGCTGGGTTCAAGCTGTACATAGATAAGACTCTATAGGGAAGCCTCCCTTCCTCAACGCACTGTATTAAGAATGGAGTGAAAGCATCTAGCCATGAAATGCCTGATGGCATCTCCTCATATCCCTTAGATTTCTCCTCCGGGCTGTGAGGGGCATGATCTGTCACTAAGAAATCTGCAAATCCAGCTCTAACCATTCCTAAGAGCTTCTCTCTCGCATCCCTTATGGGGGGGTTCACTTTGAAGAGGCTCCCCAGCGACTCAGCGTCCGATGAGCTGTAGAGGAGGTGATGCGGCGTTACCTCAGCTGTCACCTCGATTCCCTCAGCTCTAGCTTCACTAACTGCCGCTAAAGTATATGGGAGGGTGGAGTGGGCTATCCTAAGCTTAGCTCCATGCCTCCGGGCGAGCGAGATGACTCTATCGACTGCTACCCTCTCAGCGAGCTCCGGTCTCGCCCTATTATGCTCCTTGACATCGGAGACTTTTTCAGCTTCTTTGAGTATCAGAGGGTCCTCAGCATGAACTACGACTTCCTTCCCCATCTCATATGCTCTCTTGAAAACGATATTCAAGTCCTCATGCATATCCTCTGGATATATCTTGATACCTATGACGTAACTCCTCTCATCCAAATATGGAAATGCTGTGTAGAGGAGGAAGTCTACGTAACTCTCCCTCCTAGCCTCCTCTAGTTTTATATCGAGCTTCTCCCTACTATCTATCTTCGGGACGTTATTGGGCATATCCGCTACGACAGTAACCCCTCCACTCAGAGCAGCTAATGATTCCGACTTCCAATCTCCCTTATGCCTCTGATTCATCCCCCTCATGTGCACGTGCAGATCCACCATGCCCGGTAGTATCAAATCGACTTCCTCGCATCCCCTCATCCCAATGGAGAGGGAGCTTATCCTACCCTCGATCTCAATGCATCCATCCATCAAACCCCAAGGTAACGCGAGCTTACCGCAGAAGCATACCAATGGATTCACCTCCTATCCGGATCTTCCTCCCATCGAATCCCCTCCAGTATCTCCCGAAGTCCTCAGATAAGCTGAGGGTCCTCGCATCGAAGACGGGCCCATCCCTGCAGACGAGGAGGCCTAAGGGGTCAAGAGAACAGGATCCGCAGATCCCAATAGAGCATCTTATCAATCTCTCCATCGAGATCTCAGCGTATATGTTTCTATTAAGGGCCTCCCTGACTACCTCGACGAGCATAGCCTCTGGGCCGGCTGAATATATCGCTTGGGGCCAATCGAAATCTATGAGCTCAACTACTCTCCCCTTGAGCCCATACGATCCATCCTCAGTCGTTATTATGAGCTCATCGGAAATAGAGCTCAGTAAGTCCTCTAGAAGAACTTCCTCTTTCCTCTTGAACCCAGCATAAAACCTTATCTTAGCGTCACCCCTCTCCTTCAGTCTCTCGGATAGGGATATGAGTGGGGAGATACCGTAGCCTCCGCCTATGAGGCAGCAATTTCCATTTCTGAGGCTGAAACCCCTCCCATAAGGTCCTCTGACCCAGAGCTCCTCTCCAACTTTGAGGGAGTGGATAGCTGAGCTGACCTTACCCACTTTAGCTACTAAGATCCAAGTCTCTCCCCTCGGCTCCCTAGCTATGCTTATTGGTATCTCACCCACTTTGGGGACCCAGATCATCGCATACTGGCCAGGAGAAGACCCTAGATTCCCCTCTAAGACTATCTTCTTAACTTTCTCACTGAGCTTCTCACTCTCAATTATTCTCATCACTTTATACGCCTGATAATTGCTCAATTATATCCTCCTCTCTCAAGTACTCCCCGCAGTACTCACATACCATCCTAAGGGGGTTCTCAGATAGAAGAGTGAATGAAGGTTTTGCTGCCTCCCTAGGGGCGTTAGTGACACAATTCGGGTTTAAGCACCTCAATATACCTACTACCCTCCGCGGTAGCTCGACTCTCCTCTTCGAAGCTACCTCGAAGTTTCTGATTATGTTTATAGTAGCTGATGGAGCTATTAAGGATATCTTATCGACTTCCTCCTTGCTGAGCTCCCTTCCCTCTATCTTGACTATGTCCTTCTTTCCCAATTTCCTGCTAGGAACGTTCATCACGAGAGCTACGACGCCATCCCTCTCCCCAGTTATCCCTAGAAGTTTAAGCACCCTCAACGCTCTCCCAGCTGGTATATGATCTATGACGGTACCATCCGCTATCCTCCTAACTACGAGCTCTTCCTTCATGGTATCACCTCCGATAATAGGGCCATCCTGACGGGAACCCCGTTAGCTGCTTGCTTGAAGTAATAAGCGTGAGGAGTGGAATCCACATCTAAGGAGATCTCATCGACCCTAGGGAGAGGATGAAGTATCATCAATCCCTCCTTAGCATCCTTTAGGATGGAAGAATCTACTTTATAACTGCCCTTAACTCTCTCATATTCTGAGGGATCCGGGAACCTCTCCTTCTGAACTCTAGTCACGTATAAGACGTCGAGCTCCGCTAGAACCTCTTTGAGATCTGAGAACTCCCATGGCATCTTAAGGGAGTCTAGGAGCTCCTGCTTAGGTCTTAATCCTTCTGGACATATTAGATAAACTTTTTTCGGAGAGTAGAGGTTTAGAGCTTTTAAGAAGCTGGCAGCAGCCCTCCCATACCTTAAATCTCCCAGCACACCGTAAGTCAAGTTGTCCAAATTACCCTTCTCCTTCCATATTGTGTAGAGATCTATCATGGCTTGAGTCGGATGATTCTTCGTCCCATCCCCAGCGTTTATGACGGGGGATTCAGCTAGCTCAGCTGCGAGCTTCGCTGCCCCCTCCAAGCTATGTCTAACGACGATCCCATCAGCGTAAGAATCCAGCATCCTTATGGTATCTGAGAAGCTCTCACCCTTAGCTATAGATGTGGAATGAGCAGCTTCAAAACTTATATAATTGCCACCTAACCTCAAAGTAGCTGTCTCGAAGCTGAATCTAGTCCTAGTGCTCGGCTCGAAGAAGGCCATCGCTATTATCTTCCCCTTGAGCTCATCCCCCTGAAACTTAGATGAAGCTACCCTGAAAAGCCTCTCGAGATCGCTCCTCCTTATATCGGAAATAGAGATTATATCCTTACCCCTCAAACTCATACTCCTACCTCCCTGAGGTAGTTCAGAGCATAAACTCTCTCCCTCTCCGGGAGGGAATCCAGGACTAGCTTGACTATATCTGGGAGGGTCGCTAAGCTCTTCAATTCTATACCCTCCTCTTTAAGGCTCTCAGTCGCTCCCTGCATCCTATCTATCACTACCCAAGCTTCCTTGACATCTGGTCCGGAGCTCCTAACGATCCTAGCAGCGTTCAGTATTGAGCCTCCTGTCGTAGCTACATCATCTATTATTACGTAGCTCTTCATGTTCAAGGAGCCTTCCAAGAGGCTTTCAGTCCCATGCTCCTTCCTCTCCTTTCTCACGTATATTAGGGGCCTTCTAGATATCATCGCGACAGCTGTAGCTAGTGGAAGCCCGCCTACAGCTACTCCGCAGATACCGAAATCCCCATCCATTCTCTTAGAAATCTCCGTAGCTATCTTCATGAATTCATCTGGGAAAGATGGAAGAGGCCTAAGATCCACGTATATATTACTCCTCTTCCCAGATGTCAGTGTGAACTCCCCGAACTTCAGCATACCCCTCGAGATCAGGATCATCCCCAACTCATGAGCGTCCATGGATGACACCCCTCTGAGCCTCGACAACTCTCGTGGCTTCCAGTTTAGGGTCCTCGCTCCCCGATATGCTCCTCCCCACTATCTCGAAGTCCGCCCCAGCAGCTATAGCGGAGCCGGGTTCAGCCCCCTGAGCTCCTACGCCTGGGGAGAATATCCTAACGTTTGGGAGCCTCCTTCTAGCTTCTCTTATCATCTCCGGTCTGGTAGCGCCTACTACTATCCCATCAACACCTAAAAGCTCAGCTTCATCTAGCAACTTCTCGAAATTCCCCCTGAAGAACTTCGCCTCCGGATGGCTCATAGCTGCAACTCCTATCAATTCCATCCTCACATCGTACCTCCTATGGCCCGTGAATAAGTGTATTACTGAGGCATCGAAGCCCTCTCGCTCCAATCCCTTGAGGATGTAATGGACGACTTCAGGTATATCAGCGAGCTTGTAATCAGCTATCCAGTAGTAATCTGGGAAATCCCTTATGAGCTCTCTTATCCCATCGAACCCCAGGGAGAGAGTTATCGGGAAGCCAACTTTGACTCCAACCGCTAAGTCGCGAAGCTCACTCAGTATTCCCCTGATATCCTTAGATGGGAAGTCCAGGGCTAGGATGAGCCTAGAATCGAGGGAAGAACACCTAGATGAAAGCTTGCTACCTATCGGAACCCTTCCATAAGGTCCGCTATCCTCTATATAATCTTTGGTCCCTCATCGTGAAGTCCAGCTATGGGTCTCAATAGCTCTTTAAGTGCGGGGCTCACCACGGTCATCTCCCTCTCAGGCCCTAAACCGATCATCACTATCTTAACATTCAATTCCCTCTCAATGAACTCTATGTAAGCTTTCATTTCCTCAGGGATTCTCTCCCATCCATCTCTAACTACAGACTTCCAATCAAGTTCCTTCCATCCCTCAAATTCCTCATAGACGGGCTTCGCCTTCCCGAGCTCATCCGCATAAGGAGGAGCTATCTTGAACTCCTTCCCATCTATCTCATAAGCCACAGCTATCTTCAGCTTCCTCAGACCTGAGAGGACATCTAACTTCCTCAGGGCGACGTATCCAATACCATTTATCAGGGTTGAGTATTTGAGCATGGGTATGTCCAGCCATCCCACTCTCCTAGGCCTCCCAGTCGTGGTACCATATTCACCACCTCTCTCCCTTATCATATCGGCCTCGGGCCCGAAGAGCTCCGTTGGGAAGGGTCCAGCCCCTACTCTAGATGTGTAAGCCTTTGAGACCCCTAATACTGCATCTATTGAGAGAGGGCTCACACCAACGCCAGTGCAAGCTCCTCCAGCTATCGTGTTAGATGAAGTGACGTAAGGGTAGGTACCGTGATCCACATCGAGCATAGTCCCCTGGGCCCCCTCGAATATCACGATCTTCCCCATCGCTATAGCTTCGTTGACCTCCATGTGATCTTCCCCGACGAAGGGCCTGAGGAATTCCCTCCAAGTCTCAGCCCTCCTGAGGATCTCTCTCAAGTACTCATCTAGATCCCCCTTCAATACGCCAGAGTTCCTCAACTCAGCTTCCTTCACTTTCATGACTCTCCTCAACTTCTCAGGGAAGTCCTCGGAGAGGAGGTCCCTCACCTTGAGTCCGGATATCCTTGCCATCTTATCCTGGTATGCGGGCCCTATCCCCCTCTTCGTGGTCCCGAGGGATTCACCAGCTGTAGCAGCATCCAGCTCCTTGTGGTAGGGTAGGAGGAGAGTCGCCTTCATGGATACGATGAGATCGATATCCTTAACTTCTTTCCTCAATTCATTCATCTCCTCCATGAACACTTCAGGATCGAAAGCTACTCCCGCACCTATAACGCACTTCTTCCC
>JAVCBY010000066.1:0-1124 GCA_037917625.1 Thermoproteota archaeon
AACTCCAGCTCTTCCTTGAGGAGTTCATCTGCCCTCGCATCTATCAGCGTCACAGCTCTCTTTAAGCATCTGGACACCACTCTGTATATAGCTGAGCGGACCTCGACGCCCCCGAGACCCCTCAGCACTATGAAGATATCTACATCGCTGTCCTCTTTAGCCTCGCCGCGGGCCCAACTGCCGAAGAGAATCAACACAAGGAATTCATCCCCTAAGAGCTCCTCAATATCCTTTACACATTCTCCGAGCCTCCGAATGATAAACTCGCGATCTACCTCGATCTCCCGCGGGAGCTCAGATAGATATGTATGGCTTCTCGGCCTTCCCGACAACCTCCTCTCTCACCTTCGCATCATGCGACTCAGCTATCTGCTAATCGCGACCGCTTGTGACACTCCCACTGCTGAAGCGTGTGGGCTTCTCCCGTTCGGCCAGTGCTTTAAGCATCTAGCCACCTCCGGGAGTTCGGGGGTGTCACAGCTCCCCCATCCCGTGCATCTCGTTAACGCATGGGCTATATTTATGCAGGCGTTCATGGGAACATCCCAACTGCTTGGGCTCTCTAGTTTTTAAATTTTTCGCATTCACCCCACCTGAATGGCGTGGGTTTTCTAGCAAAAACTTTGATAAATGCGACGATTCACCGCTGCTGAAAAACATCATGTATGATGCGTGCCTCAGCGATCCAGTGAGTTAGGGTATCAATCCTTCTATGCTTACACATCTTACCAGCCCCTCCGCTTTAGCTCTCAACTTATCATCCTCTGTTACCAGCGATAATTCATGCTCTCGAGCGAGCACTATGTAAGAGGAGTCATATGCTGTGATCCCCAATTGCATCGCTACCCTTAAGACCTCCTCCTCTAACCCCTTTATTTCTAGGACGTTCATGAAATCAGTGATCTGCCTCAATACCTTCGCGAACTCCATCATCCTGTCCTCTGGAATCGCTTTGAGTAGATGAACTTCCTTCCAAAGGGCGTTTAAGACCTCATATATCGTCAACCATTGTATGTAATTTTTAGCTAATAGATCCGCTCTCCTGAGCTTCAACGCTTTGACCAAAGATGAGGCATCGAAGAGGTAGGCCATCAGCGTCCCTCCCTATCCTCTCTCACGTGCCT
>JAVCBY010000072.1:0-1104 GCA_037917625.1 Thermoproteota archaeon
ACGCGAGGAGGCCCCTACTATTCTGCCAGCTCTCTCACATAGGGAAGAGGAGCAGCTTTGGATTTGGGTGGTATGAGGTGATATCCGTCTGATGCGCGAGATAGATTTGAGCCTCATCCTCAAAGATAAGATCCCCCGTGAATTCATCATTCTTCCAGTAATTCCCCCAAATGACGGAGGAATTCCTCAATAGATCGCCCTTTTAGTGGCTCGATTTTTCCATCAACATGCTCATGATCTGGGTAAGTGGGCACCTCCCAATTGTGCGGCCTATTGCCCATAATTCCTCATGACCGGCTGTCCTGAAGTAGTACCCATATGCGACTATATTCCCCTCGCGTACGTATTCTCTGATCATAATTACAGCATTTTTACGTTCAATAGTCATTTTAATATTTAGATATTCTCTATCATCCCTCAGAGAATGCTCTATAACTTCTATTATGGGTTCATGCTCACCGAGAATTTCCCTCACTAATTTAAGCACTTCAGTAAGTCTAGACAAACCTTAGCCCCCAGAGAGAAGCTGAAAGGCCCTCTCTCTATCCCTCAAGAGGGATTCGCGTCTATCCTTAAGATATCGATACTCAGCCCAAGCCAGATCGATTTCCGGGTTATCTATCTCTCTTCTGAAGAGATCCTCGAGCTCCTCCCATGAGCTCAAGCCAAATCTCTCGGCAATTGCCGTTAATCTAGACTTTCATGCTAAAGTTCATCACTCCCTTCAGGCTGATCAAAAACGGAGATCTAGTGAGGGATATGGGGTTCGAGAAAGTCTTCCCATTCATGCTCAGGAAGTACTCAGCTATGATGCAACAGTACGTAGGCTCTCTAGATATAGATGTCAGAAGGGCCCTGGAGGAGAGCTTGAAGGTCAAGCTCAGGGGGGAGAGGTTGAGGGAAATCTCCTTCAGGTATAAGGACGAGGATCAAGTCTTCCTCTCCGGGGAATTAGTTTACTCAGGCAGGGTCTCCCTTCACGCGAGGAGGCCCCTACTATTCTGCCAGCTCTCTCACATAGGGAAGAGGAGCAGCTTTGGATTTGGGTGGTATGAGGTGATATCCGTCTGATGCGCGAGATAGATTTGAGCCTCATCCTCACGC
>JAVCBY010000115.1:0-1098 GCA_037917625.1 Thermoproteota archaeon
TCTTTTCTCGCTCCCCGGGAAAAGAGAGGCCATATTATTTATCATAGCGATTATTTTGCTCTCCACATTTCTCGCATACTTATTTAAGGGACCACTGCTATCACATAAATACCTAATTTTATCCACTATTGTTCCCCTTCTATCATTCATCATGACGAATGGAGATGCGGATTATCTAGACACTAGGAGATCTCTATGGACATCTGTGTTCATCTCGCTTCCTCTAGTAATCGATTCCATATTGAGCTCAATGGGAATTGCGGCCTTTTCAATGAGTTATACTATAATGTTCCTAGCGTCCCTCATAACATGGTCTCTGGGCGTTACTATCAGGTCAAAATCCCTTTCATTCTTGCTGGCTACGCTTTTCCTATTAATTGAGCCTTCTATGAGAATGTTTTTATCCATATCGGCATCTTTTATTTCAATTTATCTCTTCAAAAGAATATTGGATGCTATGACTGAAAATGCTATAGGTCTGAGGGGCTTTGAAGCTGTGAGGGCTCTGGCTGAGATGGTGCTAGCTGGTAGAGGTAAGATAATAGAGGAAGCATTAGAGAGAAGGAGTGGAGAGGGCAAGGTCAGCTTCGACGTCATTATATTAGGAGACCAGTCTATAATCGCGATGGATGTCCATCCAGGTCCATTTAAATTCGGTAGCTACGATCTACCTTTCAAAGTGGTTGAAAGATTTGATGAAAGATCTGAAACTTTGTTCCTGAGGAGATCATGTTCTCATGAGAGGAACCTTCCCTCTGGAGGAGTCGTTGAGAAGTTGTTGGATCAAATATCCCTTGGCTTTGAGAGAGCATCAGAATGCTGCATTGGGAAGCTCTTCTATGAGAGATCTGAGCACTTCGAGGTCACTGCACAGAGGATCTGTAATTCCATCTTATTCACTGTTTCAGGTCATTTACTGAGAAGTTTCGAGGATATTCCGCGGGAGTTCGAGGATATACTCTCAAGAATCTTGGGCAAGGATGTCTCAATAGTCGATAGGCACGATTCCCTACTGGATGATTGGTACATAAGAGTTCTTCCCAGGACTGAATTGGGGGATGAGCTCCTTGATCTTCTTATTAAGGTTGGAAGAAAAGC
>JAVCBY010000069.1:0-1061 GCA_037917625.1 Thermoproteota archaeon
GGTTACTTGTCCTAAGCGGGGCGGATATAAGGGAGATAAACACCGTTAGGAAGCACGTCTCGAGGGTGAAGGGAGGGAGGCTAGCTGAGGCCGCACATCCAGCGAGAGTCGTATCCTTAATAATATCAGATGTCATAGGGGATCCTTTGGATACAATAGCATCCGGCCCAACAGCGCCCGATGAGACGACATTCCAAGATGCTTGGGAGGTGCTGAGGAACTATTCATTAGTGGAGAAGATGCCCCAATCCATCATAAAGGTGATAAAGGATGGTATGGAGGGGAGGATCCCCGAAACCCCAAAGCCAGGGGATCCGATATTCGAGAACGTAACTAACATGGTAGTCGCTAATAACCTTAAAGCTGTTCAGGCGGCTGAGGGTGTCTTGAGGAGCCTCGGATATACTACATTGGTCTTGGGATCTAGGGTTCAGGGGGAGGCAAGACACGTGGGGAAGATGTTAGCAGGACTAGCTTCCTCCATCAGGAATGAGGGAATACCTTTATCCCCTCCAGCAGCTCTCCTCATGGGTGGGGAGACCACTGTTACCGTGACGGGGAATGGTGTAGGTGGGAGGAACCAAGAGCTCGTCCTAGGTGCAGTAAGGCAAGTAGCTGGGCTAGATGGAGTAGCGATCGCATCTATTGGGACCGATGGAATAGATGGTACATCGGAAGCAGCTGGGGCTATATGCGATGGCCACACACTTGAGAGGGCTTTAAGGGAAGGACTAAAGCCTGAGGAGTACCTTAAGAACAATGACTCTTACAGCTTCTTCTCATGGCTAGGTGATGCGATAATAACGGGACCCACTTTGACCAATGTAATGGATCTGATGGGCGTAGCGGTGGAAGATTGATCGGGATCTTTTTAAGTTGGAACTCTCCAATCATTTAGGTTCAATGGGGAAAAGTCATGCCAAGGAAAAATCCAAGAGATGAGGAGATATCGAAAGGATGGAAAGGTATGATGGGAAGGAAAGCTAGGGAGAACTTATACAAAGTAAGAATAGATGGAATCACCGGAGGACATTCATCAATTAAGCCAGGAGACCTAATAG
>JAVCBY010000096.1:0-1049 GCA_037917625.1 Thermoproteota archaeon
TGGCGAGGAAGATATCGGAGCTATATGAGATGCAGGTATATTCGAGCGATGGCGTCTTCCTAGGAGTCACTGAGGACTTCACTTTCGATGATGTAGAGGGTAGACTCGTTGAAATAGAGATAAACACAGGGAGGAGGGGGGAGAAGAGGAGGATCCCTTACGATTCAGTAAAGGCTTGTAAGGACATATATATAGTGGAGATATGATCATCTCCCCTTAAACTCCGGTTTTCTCTTCTCCAGGAAGGCGTTTATCCCCTCACTCGAGTCCTCAGTTGAGAAGACGAGGCCGAAGGCTAGGGATTCAGCGTCATATTTTTGACCATTTAGTAAAGCTTTATATAGCGAGATAGCTACTGGAGGCCTCTCAGCTATCTTCATCGCTAGATTCCTAGTCTCCTCCTCTAGGCTCTCATGCTTAACGACTCTATTGATGAGACCTATCCTCAGAGCTTCATCTGCAGTTATCATATCCCCAGTGAACATGAGTTCCTTAGCCTTAGAGATGCCAACTAACTCGGGGAGCCTGAA
Source organism: Thermoproteota archaeon (assembly GCA_037917625.1). Taxonomy (GTDB): domain Archaea; phylum Korarchaeota; class Korarchaeia; order Korarchaeales; family Korarchaeaceae; genus Korarchaeum. The sequence continues at coordinate 531 of JAVCBY010000096.1, forward strand.
GGACCCTCCAGCCCCAGTTATTATTCCCAGAGTTATCTCAGGTTGGCCGAATTGTGCTCTCTCACTCGCCACCCTTAGATCGCATGCCATCGCTAACTCAAGCCCTCCCCCGAGAGCGAACCCATTTATCATAGCTATGACGGGCTTTGGAAACTCATATATCTCCCTGAAAGCCCTGTTCAACCTTTTAGATAAGTTGAACGCATCTACGGGACTGATGCCCTTGAAACCCCTTATGTCAGCTCCTGCGCAAAATGCCTTACCCTCCCCAGTTATCACGACTACCCTTATCTCCTCCTTCCTCGCCTCCTCCAGCGCTGATAAGATCCCGAGGACCATATCATCGTCTAGGACGTTCAATCTCTCAGGTCTGTTCAACCTTATCCAAGCTATCGGGGGGCTCTCTTTATAGATCACCGGACCGAACTCCTTCTGCTTAATACTATAATCGAAGAACCCCCTGCCTGAGCTGATACCTAGCTCCCCTCTCGCTACCTTCTCGCTTATCAGAGGATCAAC
>JAVCBY010000078.1:0-1031 GCA_037917625.1 Thermoproteota archaeon
ACCTATTATCACGAGTATGAAATCATATATATCCGCTTTAGCGAAGGAAGTCGCGATATCCCTCGGATTACCGAACTCGATCCTATAAGTCACCTCTAGGCCCATCCCCCTAAGCCTAGATGCTAAGAGAAGGGAGATTATGCTCCTATATCCGCAGGGGTCCCTATTGGGATCAGATATACCGACCTTGACTCCCTCCCTCATCAATATCTGATGCCAATTAGTCCCATTCACCTCGCTAGCGTACTTACTCGATTCAGTATAAACTATGACGAGCCTGTCAGTTGCGAAGGCCACGTACCACTCAGTTTGATTCATCATGAGTTTAGGGATGAGGTTGTAATCAGCTACTAAAATTAAATCTGCATATTTACCGAGTTCCGTCACCTTCTTTATCGCTTCTACGCTCCCGCTAGCCTCCATCTGGAAATCCAGATTTTTAATCTTTCTGTAGAGTCCCGTTATTTCCTCTAGGGGGATCTGGAGCGAGCCCGCGAGGAATATCTTAATCCTTCTAGATGATTCGGGAGCGGGTGATGGGATCCCCTTATATGCAACTAGAAGAGCTATTAAGATCAGGAGTGCGATCAAGATGCAGCACCTACCTAGCATGGGACTCCCTTTCATTAACGCTATTAAATTCTTGTATTACCTAAGCCCTGAACTCCTTTGGGAGGAGCTTAATATGTGACGGCGATCTTGAGGCATGTGAATATGGATGATTTAGGCTGGAGCCGTGAGGGGATGAGTACTTCACGCAATCATCCGCTTGCGAGAGAGCTGATGCCACTCTCATGATGAGGCTTATTGCGGAATCGTTCGGCCCAAGTTCTCAGCGATGGGGTGGGAGGAGTATGATTTCGCTATTAAGGAAATGCTGAGGGGAGCATTCAATGAATTCCTGAAGCTGATCTCTAAAAGGGATTTTAGCATAAGGATATTATCTTCCAGCTTATCTTCAGGATATTGGAGCTAGGATCCTCTGAGCTCTTCGGAGATCATATTAGAGCTTCTACTAACCCTTTCTTCGC
>JAVCBY010000036.1:0-1030 GCA_037917625.1 Thermoproteota archaeon
CCGGAGGCCCCGGCACCCCGTTCCTTTCGTACTAAGGGTCCCTTCCCCTCAGGCGGCCTTGCAGCCCCAACAGGGAGAAACCGAACTGGCTCGCGACGTTCTGAACCCAGCTCACGTTCCCCTTTAATGGGCGAACATCCCCACCCTTGGAGGCTGCTGCACCTCCAGGATGGGCAGTGCCGACGTCGGGGAAGCAAGCGGCGGGGCCGATGGGGACTCTCGCCCGCCACAGCTCCGTTACCCCTGGGGTAACTTTTTTGTCGTACCCGGCCCTCACCGAGAGGGCTCGAGTGTTCGCTAGGCCCGGCTTTCACCCCTGGATCCCACGCGTTTAGGGATCCAGTCAGGCGAGCTTTTGGCCTTGCCCTCTACGGCGGGTTTCTGTCCCGCCTGAGCTCGCCTTAGGGCGCCCCTGATACCTTTGCAGGGGCGTGCCACCCCAGCCAAACTGCCCACCTGGCCCTGTCCCGCCGGAGCGGTTAGTGGTACAGCTGGAGAAGGGCGGTGTTCCATCGGCGCTTCAGCTACCCCCTGGAGGGTAGCTACATCGCTCCCGCCTACTCTCTGCATCCCCAGCTGCACCACAAGACCAGGCTGCAGTGAAGCTCCACAGGGTCTTCTCTCCCCGTTGGGGCGTCCCGGTCTGTGCACCGGGATGCGGGTTCACCGGCCCGCGGGAGGGGACAGCGGGCACCTCGTTAAGCCATTCATGCACGCCGATTTTTATTCGGCAAGGCATATGGCTACCTTTCCCCCGGCGGTCCCCGCTTGTTAAGCATCAAGAGGCAGCATCCAATATTCGATCATACTGAGATCGGAGAGCTCATAAGCCTTCATTCTATCATCCACGCTGTCACTTGATGCCAGTTTATCTCTCGGGGGAAGCGGGGACCCACCGTTAAGAGAGTCAGAGTTACTCCCGGCTTTCACCGGCCCTTCACCCCGTTGTACCGGGGCTTCAGGTACCGGCATTGGCCAGGCCTCATCCCCCGTACACACCCTTGCGGGCTCGCGGGGAACTATGTTTTTG
>JAVCBY010000024.1:0-1006 GCA_037917625.1 Thermoproteota archaeon
CTGGTATACAGACGTTTCCAGATTATAAGCATTATAATAACTGGATAAAGCCATATGTTGAAAAAAATTATCCAAATTACTTCAAGATACATGTGAAGTACTTCGTGCAGGCTAAGTTAAAGGACTATGCCTATAAGGACGGGAATACAGTGTATCTGATAATCAGAACTATTAGGAAATATCTCACTAAGTTCGAGGCGGAGCTATGGAGTGAGGAAAACTACTGTAAGGGGATTAACCTTAACCTCAAGTGTTACCATGCAGGCTGGGGTAATAACCGCTTTGGTTATCCGGATGATCCGGATGGAGGTGCTTCCCGCATAAGGGGGAAGGCGATAAGGGTCTCGGTAGGGTTCTCCCACTACACTCGCTATCCCGGCCTAGCGAGCAGAAGCTTCGGCCGCCCATATATAATAACATTATACTCCCGCTTCCATCATCAATTCGCGCTACAATGCGTATTACAGAAGGGATGAGCTACCCTTATCTTTCCTTTTATATGATTATCGATGATGCCTCATATAGACTCCTTTACACACCCAAGGCGCTTAAGCACTCTATTCATGGTATAATTAAAAAATCCTTATCGTTCCCCGAATAAGAGCTCATCTGCGGAGACTCGAACTTATCATTTTTCCAAAATGGGTTGAGGGATCAACCTTTCTCTTCAGACCCTTCCTTTAGCAAGTACCCCTTCCCCTCCGGGGTTATCCTGTAGAAAGTATAGCCTCCATGGGAGAACTTCTCCAACAGCCCCTCATTGACCATCTCATCTAAGATCTTCTTAAGGTCAGATATCGAAACTTCCATTCTACTGACTATCTCACTCAAATGGAGCACTCCATCTTTCTCAAGTTCCCTCAGGACCCTCTCCCTCAATCCCGATTCCATGTTTGTCACCGGCATGATAAAGCTTTATTTACCTTTAATGTTTCCCTAGGGGAGGGAGTGAGAATGCCCATAGAGGACCCATTCAAGAGGAGCATCGCAGCTAAGGCCCTCCTCA
>JAVCBY010000076.1:0-29072 GCA_037917625.1 Thermoproteota archaeon
AATCAATTCTCAGAATCCAATCTCTTCACTTACATGCAGAGCACTCTTTACGCCGGGGGATTTGTTCTGCTCATCATAGGAGCTCTCCTCAGCGCTTTAGCTCTCTTAATGATGAGGAAGGTGAGGAAATTATATGGTTGAACTGAGGGAAGTGAAGGAGAAGCTCTTCTTAATAACTTCCTTATTACTAGCGGTATTAGCGATACTCCCGATATTCCATATACTCCTCTCGATCTTCTACAGAGGGCTGCCCGTCCTGATCTCAGCGGGAGCTAGTTTCTTGGTGGATCCCCCTCCCCCTCCGGGAAGGGGACTCGGTGGGATAGGACCCTCCTTAGTAGGTACTTTCATGCTAGCATTCATATCTTCCCTAATAGGAGTCCCCCTCTCCTTCTTTTCAGCTCTATTTGCTGTCGAGTTCCCGGATAACATAATATCTAGAGGAGTCAGGATCTTGAGCAAAGCCCTCCTTCAGATACCATCTATCTTAGTTGGGATGCTCGTATATACGATCATGGTAGTTCCCATGGGTAAATTCTCAATGCTAGCTGGCTCCCTCGCTTTAGCTATAATGATGATCCCTTACGTGACTACATACGTTGAGGAAGCTCTGGAAAATGTACCGAAAACTTACAGGGAGGCTGGATATGCATTGGGGCTCTCGAGGACGAAAGTGGTATTTAAGATAAGCGTGAGTATAGCTAAGAGGGGTATACTCACGGGGATATTGATGGGATTCGCGAAAGTTACTGGGGAAACGGCTCCTCTCCTCTTCACGGTCGGGAAGCAGAGGCAGTTAATATCGATAGATCCCCTCGGCTACACAGACTCAATATCCCTGCTAATATTCGACTTCATACAGACCCCTTACGATAACTGGCACAAAGTAGCTTGGGGTTCAGCCACGATCCTCACATCAATATTCCTCTTGATATTCCTCGCCACGAGGAGTTTGACTAAGAGGGTGGTTTTATGAGGAGAATCGCCCTATCTATAAGAGATCTAACGGTAAAAATTGGGGGAAAGGAGATATTGAAGGGGATAAATATTGAGATCCCGGAGAGGAGGATATTAGCTGTCATGGGGCCTTCCGGTTCCGGTAAGTCCACGCTACTTAGGGCGATAAATAGGCTGCTAGATCTAGTCCCGGGATGTGAAGTGAGCGGGAGAGTTAAGATATACGATACTGAAGTTTACTCATCGGACCCATACAAAGTTAGGAAGCTCACGGGCATGGTCTTCCAAGTCCCCAATCCATTCCCGAACATGAGCATATATGATAACGTCGCTATAGGCCCTAAGATGAATGGGCTCGTGAAGGATAAGAAGGAGCTAGATGATCTCGTCAGGTGGGCTCTTGAGAGAGCGATGCTCTGGGATGAAGTCAAGGACAGGCTCAAGGATCCTCCAAATAAGTTGAGCGGTGGGCAGCAGCAGAGGCTCTGCTTAGCTAGAGCTTTAGCATTGAGGCCGAAGCTCTTACTCTTAGATGAGCCCACAGCTAACGTCGATCCTATAAACGCCTCTAAGATAGAGGAAGCATTGAGGGAGCTAGTCGAGAGCCACGATATAACGGTAGTATTCGTCACGCACACTCCTTATCAAGCTGTGAGAATCTCAGATTATGTGGCATTCCTCTACATGGGGGAGTTAGTGGAGTTCGGAATGACTCAGGAGATAGCTTTAAACCCGAAGCATGAGCTGACCGCGAGGTTCCTCAAGGGGGAAGCCTGATATCCTTAAGGAAAATTTGAGAAAAGGTTAGTAAATGGGGAACTCAACTCCCCTCTCCTTGAGGGCTGCGTGAGCAGCAGCTAGCCTCGCTACTGGAACCCTGAAAGCGGATGCGCTTACATAATCGAGCTTTATCTCATGACAGAACTCTATGCTCCTCGGATCCCCTCCATGCTCCCCGCATATCCCTATCTCGAGATTGGGATTCGCAGCTCTACCTCTCTCAACAGCTATCCTCATCAGCTCCCCCACCCCTTCAGTGTCTAACGTCTGGAAGACGTCGAAATCGAGTATCCCTTTCTCTAAGTAATCGTGCATGAACTTATTCTCGACGTCATCCCTGCTGAAAGTGAATACCCCTTGAGTTAAGTCATTAGTCCCGAAGCTGAAGAAATCAGTCTCCTTAGCTATCTTATCAGCAGTTATGCAAGCTCTCACGACTTCTATCATAGTCCCAACTGGCATCCTGACCCCATACTCCTTGAAAACTGGCTCTATAGCTTTCTCCTTCACGTACTTTATCTCCCTATAATCTGAGACTTGAGGTATCATTATCTGGACTTGCAGATCCTTCCCCTCATTTCTAAGTTGTAGATATGCCTCAACTATAGCTCTAACTTGAGCTTCATATATCTCAGGGTACGTCACCCCTACCCTCACACCTCTGTGTCCCATCATTGGATTAGCTTCCCTTAACTCCCTGACCCTCTTCAAGAGGGATTCGAGCTTGCTCACCTCATCTGATCCCCTCATCCTAGCTTCGCATAGTTTCTCCAAGAGCTCATCTGAGCTCGGGAGGAACTCATGGAGTGGGGGATCGAAGAGCCTGACTGTTACCTTCAGCCCTTCCATAACCCTGAATATCTCCAGGAAGTCCTCTCTCAGGAACGGGACTAACTTATTCATAGCTTCCCTCCTCTCCTCACTATCCCTAGCCATTATGACTTGCTGGAATATTGAGAGCCTCTCAGGCCTCCTGAACATCCTCTCAGTCCTCAAAAGCCCTATCCCCTCAGCCCCAAATCTCCTAGCTATTTCAGCATCCTCAGGCGTATCTGCGTTAGCTCTAACTCCCAAGCTCCTCACCTCATCAGCCATCCTCAATATCTCGAAGAACTCGTTGGGCAGCTCAGCCTTAGCTGTGGGTATCTCTCCCAAGTAGACCTTTCCAGTGAAGCCATCTATAGTTACAACGTCCCCCTCTCTAACAGTTATCCCGTCTACCCTGAACTCCCTCCTCTCATAGTCTATCTTTATCTTCTCAGCCCCCACTACAGCCGGCTTCCCTATAGCTCTAGCGACGACTGATGCATGGCTAGTCATACCTCCTCTGCTCGTCAATATACCCTCAGATGCGTAGAAACCATGGACATCATCTGGCCTCGTCTCCTCCCTCACTAATATGACCCTCTCACCCCTGTTCCTCCACTCCACAGCGGTATCGGCGTCAAACACCACTCTACCAGTAGCAGCTCCAGGGGACGCGTTTAGGCCCTCAGCTATAGGGCTTATCCCATGCTTCTTCAAGTAGGACTCATCGAGCCTTGGGTATAATAAGCCTATTATATGCTCTGGCTTCACTCTAGCTAAAGCTTCCTCCTTAGTTATGAGCCCCTCCTTGTACATATCCACTACAGTCTTAACTCTAGCTAGAGGGGTCATCTTAGCGTTCCTAGTTTGTAAGAGGAATACCTTCCCTCTCTCAATCGTGAACTCTATGTCCTGGACTTCCTTCTTCACTCTCTCTAGTTTCTTAGCCATATCATATATCTGCTCGTATAGATCAGGCCTCTCATTCTTCAGTTCCTCTATGCTCTTCGGGGTCCTTATCCCAGCGACTACATCCTCACCTTGAGCGTTAGGGAGGAACTCACCGTAAAGAATATTCTCGCCAGTAGCTGGGTCCCTCGTGAATAGAACTCCAGTCCCTGAATCGAAGCCCATGTTACCGAAGACCATCGTCACTATACTGACAGCAGTACCATCGGCGATATCTGGAGTTATGTTATTAGCCTTCCTGTAGAATACAGCCCTCGGGGAGTTCCAAGATCTGAATACTGCCATTATTGCTAGCTCTAATTGTTTCCATGGATCCTGAGGGAACTTATCGCCTAACACCTCCTTAAATCTTCTGACCACTTCCTTCAGATCATCCGCACTGAGATCCGAATCGTATTTAGCTCCCCTCTCCCTCTTTATCTCCTCGAATATATCATCGAAGATCTTCTTCTCTATCCCCAGGACTATGCTACCGAACATCTGGAGGAATCTCCTGTAAGCATCGTAAGAGAACCTCTCATTTCCAGTCAGCTTGATCAATCCCCTCAGAGTATCGTCATTCAACCCCAGGTTCAAAACGGTATCCATCATCCCCGGCATCGAAACTGGAGCCCCGCTCCTCACAGAGACTAGAAGTGGATTATTTGGATCTCCAAATTTCCTTCCAGTCCTCTCCTCGAGCCACCTCATCGCATCCCTCACTTCCTCCATTAAGCCATCCGGAAGCCTCTCACCATTCGAGTAGAATAGCCTGCATGCCTCCGTAGTTATCGTTATCCCAGGAGGTACGGGGAGCCCCTGCTTATACATTAGGACTAAGCCAGCGCCCTTACCTCCTAATAACTTGACATCCTTAGGGTCTGACTCATCGTAAGTATAGACGAGCTTCCTCATATATATCCTGCGATCTTGGGGGTAAATTCCCTAATTACTTTTTCTGAGATTTCATATGCATAAAATATGGGGGATGACATCCCCCTCCGAGACCCCTCATATAAAATAGAGTTGGCTCATCTCTCCTTGAGGATCCTTATGAACTCCTTCATCCAGTGAGGTAGATCCGGCCAGGCCCTAGCTGTGACTATGTGACCTCTGCATATCACTACTTCCTTATCGTGCCAATTAGCTCCATGAGCCTTTAGATCTGGAGCGACTGCTGCATAAGATGTGACATTCATGCCGGGTTCTACGAGCTTATAACCAGTGAGGACCAGTGGACCATGGCATATAGCGGCCAAAGGTTTCCTATTCTCCATGAAATGCCTCACTATCCTCTCTAAATCCTCATTAAGTCTGATGTACTCAGGCGCCCTGCCTCCAGGTATCACTAAACCATCGTACTCCTCGGGATTCACCTCCTTGAACTCTTTATCCACCCAAGCGAACCTATACCCCGGTTTCTCCGTATAAGTCTCCCATCCTGGCTCGAAGTCATGTACAACAGTCATAAGAACTTTCTTAGTTGGCGCAGCTACATGAACTTCGAAGCCCTCCTCCTTCAACCTCCAATACGGGTAAAAAAGCTCTTGGGCTTCGACAGCATCACCAGCTACTATCAATACCCTCTTGGCCATAATGTCACCAAGTGATAACGCTAGTGAATAATAAAAATATTGCGGTTCCCCTCAGTTAAAAAATATAAAAAAGAGGGAATTTGGAGGTTGCGTTCACCAGAGCTTGAAGGTGACTCCCAGGTAAAGCACGAAGGAGTAAGTGAAGAATATCGCGCTTATCAACAGGAATATGAAGACGATCCAAGAGGGCCTCACCATCTTCCCGGCTGGATGTATCTTTGGCAGCATCACGAAGTTCTGGTAGAAGAAGACCCACGTGAATATCACCATTATCAGCATGTTCGTCACGCCGGTCGCTAGGACCAATACGCCTGGCTGCTCTAACAGGACGGTTATCATCCCAATTACTGTGAATATAGTTACGACCCAGTAGTATATCTTACGGTACTCGATTTTCTCAGGTATCCCTGATACTGTGTATAAGTTGCTAGCTACAACCCTTCCAGCTCCATCCAACGCAGTTATATATGCATCGACGAGGAAGAAGAAGCCCACTATGTACATTATACCCCTTCCCACATCTCCCCAGAGGTGGCCGAGCCACTCAGCTTGATACACCACTAACTTGAATCCAGATGGGAGCTTCCCCGTCGCTAGATACTCAGGCCTGAGGACTGCGTAAGTGAGGAGGCTCGTCAGTACTATAGTGATGGTGTTGAGCAACACTCCTATCAAGTTCTCCACCCACTGCCAGGTCATCCACTTCTTCCAGTTCTCATGCACCTCTGAACTCGCTGTGAAAGCGACTCCGACGCCTGGAATGGGCTCCGGCTCCCCCGTCACGGGGCTGGTCACACGTCCTATGTGAGCTGCCATAGCGGCGTTCTTATCCCTGACCCAGTAACTGTAGAGGAGGTTCCAGAAACCGCCGGCCCCGGTATAAGCTATCAACGTGATGAATACGTTCATATCCTTCGGATCGAAGTTCGGAGGTAGCATGTTGAAACCGCTAGCGTACCAAGGAATTAGGGCAGGGAAGAACTCACCAAAAACTTTTGCGACAACTGGCGAGAGGAGAACTGCGATGAGCATACCTCCGAATGAGACGAAAGCCGCTATAACCTCGACGTATTCCACTACCTTGTAAGCGACGGGCCCCAGTATGAATACTATCCATACCACGATTATAGCTATCTCAGCCCAGAACCTAGTCTGCCCAGCGGCGTCCCAACCAGCTGGGAAGTTAGTTAAAGCTGCTAGAGCGGTAGCGCCGCTTGAAACATATCCTCCCACCCAAAGCATGACTATCATGGACATTATGAACATGGCCCATCCGTATATCCTGTGGACCCTGTGGAAGCCCTCGAATATCCCCTCACCAGTAGCCATAGTGTACCTAGCTATCTCCAAGTTTATCCAGTACTGGAGGCTCGCGTAGAATATGAGCCAGCTGAGGAAGAACACTCCGTACTTAGCTATCATATAGGGCCACCATATGAGCTCCCCGCTCCCCTGAGAGAGCCCAGCCCAGACTATACCGGGCCCTATCATAGCAGCGTATCCCGGGAACTTCGGTAGATCCTTGATATCGAAGGGCTTCTTGAACCTCCCTAGAATCAGGCTCTCCCCCATGGTCATCACCTTTGTGACTGCAAAGATGAGGGGTTTTTAATATAAGCTTTTCGTTCTACTCTTGACGAAGTTTGACAGCATAACTCCACACAGAAATTTTTTATTTTTATTTACCCTGAGAGTCATATGTTCAAGATGCTCAGGGGAGAGGAAGCCAAAGTCGTGGAGACGTGGCCGGGGATCAAGAGGAAGACGCTAGCATTGGGGGAGAGGACTCTCCTCCTAGAGGTGAACTTGAGGGCTGGAGCTATCTCAAAAGCTCACTCCCATGAGAATGAGCAGATAGGTTATGTAGTCAGGGGGAAGATAAAGATCAGGATAGGCGAGGAAGTGCACTATTTGAGCCAAGGGGATGCTTACGTAATCCCTGGGAACGTCGACCATGAGACGGAGGCGATAGAAGATTCCTTAGTTGTGGAGGTATTCTCCCCTCCCCATGAGTTATTCAAGAAGGATCTGGAGGTGTGATCATGCCCAAGTATGTGGTCAAGCCGGATGAGATCGTAGGAGGGGCTCCGATGGAGAGGAAGAATGTGAGGGATCTAAAAGTAATTTACCCGGAGACAGTGGATCCCCCGCCCAAGTCCTTGATATTGGGGGTAGTTGAGGTGGATCCAGGGAATCATACTCCCCTGCATAGGCATAAGTGCGAGGAAGTCTATTACATACTGGAAGGGGAGGGAGAAGTCGAGATAGAGGGGGAGAGGTACGAGATCAAGAAAGGTTACGGGGTCTTCCTGCCGGAAGGCGTGAGACACAGAGTGTTCAACAAGGGAGAGAGCGTTTTGAGATATGTTGTCGTCGGAGGGATAATGTTCGTCCCCCTGATACCTAAGTGGCCCACGGAATCACCCTACGAGATAATGGAGTAGTTTTTGAGGAGGGTTCCCTCATATGCTCAGGCCTCCCCCTAAGTTCGTTTACGTGAGATGGATAGGACTATTAGCTACATTAATCCCCATGTCAGCGCTCCTAATAATATACTTATTCTCCCCAGCCCCTCTGGAGGGCCTCCTCTACTCTATCGCGGTCATCGCTCCTCTCCTCTTCTTCTCTTACTATTTAGATCTCATAATGAGGCTCATACCCATGCCCGAGAGGATAAAGCACCCCTTTCTTAAGGTCTGGATATCTTGGATAATAGCTTTCCCCATAGCCAGGCTCGGGATATCCGAGCCCATCATAGCTAAGCTCATAGGCAGCACTATTATCTTTGATGGGGGAGCAATATTTGCGAGAGCACTATTTGCCATGCTCTTCTTGGGGGCTATATATGGCGTCTTCTTCTACACAGCTTACATGGTGCTGTTCAGGATCTACGTCAGGAGGAAGTTGAGCAAGGGAGCACTACCGGAGGAATTCTACTGATATCTTAGGATAGCTCCCCTATCAGCTGACTCAGCTAGAGCTGAGAATATCCTAAGGAATCCAGTTTCCTCCTTCTTTATAGGCTTCCAATTCTTCCTCCTCTCATTGAGCTCCTCCTCGCTCACTAATAGCTCCAGCTTCCTCCCCGGTATATCTATTAATATCTCATCTCCCTCCTCCACTAAAGCTATTGGACCCCCTTCAGCGGCCTCCGGGGAGACATGGCCTATAGCCGGTCCCCTAGTGGCTCCGGAGAATCTGCCATCAGTCACTAACGCGACTCTCCTCAGGCCCATCCCAGTTATCGTCGCAGTAGCTGTGAGCATCTCCCTCATCCCAGGCCCTCCCTTCGGGCCCTCGTACCTTATCACCACTACATCCCCTTCCTCAATCCTCCCATCGAATAAAGCCTTTACAGCTTCCTCCTCAGAGTTGAAAGGCTTTGCTTTACCCTTGAAGACGTGCATCTCTGGATCTACAGCTGTCTGCTTCACGACAGCGCCTCTAGGGGCTAAACTGCCCCAGAGGATCGCTAGACCACCTTCCCTATGATATGGGTCGCTCTTAGGCCTTATGACATTCCTATCCTTAACCTCAACTCTCTCAATTATGCTCCTCCACTTCTCCCCCGAGACCGTCATAGTATCGAGGTTCATCATATCTGAGAGCTCCTTGAATATGGCTGGCACTCCACCAGCGTAATGTAGGTCCTTGACGTAATGAGGGCCAGCTGGATTTATGTTAGCTATGTGAGGGGTCTCCCTGCTTATCTTATCGAATAATTCTAGAGGAAGCTCGATGCCAGCTTCCCTAGCTATCGCCATAAGATGTAAGACAGCATTAGTCGATCCTCCAAGAGCTACATCCACTCTTATAGCGTTCTCAAATGCCTCATATGTCATTATATCCCTTGGCTTCAGCCCCATCTCGAGCATCTTCATGACCAACCTTCCAGCGATCCTCCCAGCCCTCATCCTATCGGCTGATACTGCTGGCACGGTCGAAGTACCAGCGGGGATCATGCCCAGAGCTTCGCCGGCTATAGCCATCGTATTAGCTGTGTAAAGCCCTGCGCACGACCCTGGGCCTGGAACAGCTATAGATTCCATCCTTCTAAGCTCCTCCTCGCTCAACTTCCCTGAAGCGTATTGACCGACCGCTTCGAATAACTGGCTTATCGCGACTTCCTTCCCTTCATAGATCCCCGGGAGCATGCAGCCCCCGTTCACCATCACAGCCGGTATGTTAAGCCTAGCTGCGGCCATCAGCATTCCGGGGGTTATCTTATCGCATGAGCTTATTAGAACGAGAGCATCGAATGCATGAGCTTTAGCCATCAGCTCGACGCTCGCAGCTATGACTTCCCTACTCGGCAGGGGGGCTTTCATCCCCTCATGCCCCATAGCTATGCCATCGCAAATAGCTATGGTGTTGAACTCCAGTGGAGTACCTCCAGCCTCCCTTACCCCTTCCTTAACTGCTTTAGCTACTTTATCCAAGTGGACGTGCCCAGGCACTATCTCGTTCCAAGAATTAGCTATCCCTATTATCGGTCTCTTGAGATCCTCATCATCCAGACCTGCTGCCTTGAACAAAGACCTCTGAGGGGCTCTCTCAGGTCCCTCAGTTACGTATTTGCTCCTCCACCTCACGTCCATAAGATCTTAGGGGCGGGATAAAAATAAAAAGTATGCTCAACTTTTCTCCATCATTCTCTCTATCCAAGGGGCCTCCTTCTTAGTTGAGGGTCCGAATATAGCATCGAGAACCCTTGTCTGCCCTAGGAACATCAGAAGAGCTGCTATTACAAATATTATGTTCAGGGGCCAATCTACCAGCATCCTCAAGAATCCATCCCTAAAAGGAAGCATCTGCCTCGTTAAGGCCAAAGGAAGAATAGAAAGCACGTAATCTACTCCAAGTAGGAGAAGACCCATGATGAAGCTAGTTATCGCGAAGGAAAGAGCCCTCATGCTCTTGGTCCTCATGTAAATGTAGAGGAACAAGATAACCGAGATCAAACCGAAGAGCTGAGTTAAGCCAATTAATAGGGCGATCATGCCCGATAATACCTCATTTATCTCGAGGTATGTGAATAACGTGATCCCGTAGAGCCTGTAGATCAGGTAAACTATATAAAAGCTGAAGGAAACTCCTACAGCTGGTAAAATGTAGAGGATTTTGAGCTCCAGTAAGTAGAAGCTCATCGTGGCTACGAATGCGAAGGAGGTGAGTAATGTTATGAAAGCGTAGAACCAAGAGTTCGCATCGAGTATGAGCCTCGGTGGTAAAATCGTGAAAGGAAGTCCTATTTTTTCGTAGTATAAGAGGAGGAAGTACTCCGTTACAGCCCAGAGTGCGAATAATAGGAGCCAAGCTATGGTAGGTCCAGCTCCCCTGAGCCATGAAGTGCCGGAGCTCCTAAGCCTGAGGAGAGTGATGAGGTGATAAATTGAAGTAGCTGCCATCAAGAGGAGAGAAGTCGTATGAGCGAGAACATAAGGATCGAGTCCCATCACCTGAATGATACCACCCCCTTAGAAGAAACCCCTACCTCTCTCAACGGCCTTCTCGAAGGCCCCCTTATCCTTCACCTCAGCCTCACCTTCCTTAACCCTATAGGCCGAGAGGAACTTAAAAATATCCGGTAAAAGATCTCTCAATCTCTCTATGGTCATATCGCTCGGTGGTATGCTCTCCGCTACTCTCAGCATACCGGATTCTATTCTACTGACTTCCCTCTCGTCATCAGTTACAGCTACGAGAGATGCTATCCCCTGCCTCGGCTTCTCCCCAGTCAGCCTAACTGTGCAACCCACGAAGTTCAGATTCATCTGCTTGAACTTCACGACCTCGCCCCCGGATGCCGACATCGGGAAAGCCTTCACCACCAGCTTCCTCATCTCCTCGCTCAGCTCCCCCGGTGGATAGAAGCCTATTACCGTGAAGCCCTCCTTATCGAGTATCGAGAGGAGTAACTTCACTACAGCCATATAATCCCTCCCATCAAGTCCCTAAGCTCTCAACATACCTCTCTATGACTTCCATGAGGGCCTCCCTAGCTCTCTCCTTATCCTTCACTCTAGCTATGTTATTGAGGACATCAACTAAGAGCGCTTTCACCTTACTCTCAGAAGAGTAGCGAGGGACTAAAGCAGCGCCTATCAAGCCCTCTCTGATCGCTATTATCAACCTCTTGTCCCTCATCTCTATCGTCTGCGGTATGTCCTTGAGAGATTCCGTCGTGTAATTCCTAACTAGTGAGATGAAGGCGCTTAGAGTCAAGCTCGTCGTCGAGCTCGTTGAAATTATGGGGGTCCCCTTCTCATCTAAGACGATCAGATCCTCTATCCTGAGCGGATGCGAAACTTCCTTACCGGTCAGCCTCTCGTAAATCCATGCGAAAGCTTCGAATAAACCGAAGCCCGTTAAAGCGCTGGCCCAGACTATCTGCCAAGTCATCCCCTCCAACTTCGTCAATTCCAAAGCCTCTATCACTTCCATTACCGTAGCAGCGTTCTCGAGATCCGCCTTGTTCGCGATTATGAGGAGAGGCTTACTCTTCCTTATGACGGAGACTATCCTCCAGAGCTCCTCCTTGGCCTCAGGAAACCTCTCCCTATCAGCTGAGTCCAGGACGAAAATGACAGCATCAGCTTTCTCAGCGTACTCCTCCCACATTCCCCTGAGGGCTTTCTGGCCTCCCAGATCCCATACGTTGAACTCAAGTTCCTTGACCTTGAACTTCTCGAAATTAGCTCCAACCGTCGGTGCTGTGACTCCTGGCTCCCCTGTGAGTAGGTAATTCAGCATAGTCGTTTTCCCAGCGCCATCTAAGCCCAAAATAACTAGAGTGGTTGGCCTCTTAAAGAGCCCGAATATACCTGAAACGAGCCTCTGGAACGACACATGAATACAACTTAACCCTCAAAATATAAATCTTCCCTCCTCGCCGATCAATGGAGGAACTCACTCAATCTATGCAAGATCTCAACTATCACCTCCGAAAGCTCCGCGTAAGACCCTTTAACGTTCAACATCAGTATTACATCCCTGATCATCCTTCTAATTAATACGAAACTTTTTTCCCCGAGGAGGAGGATGCTCGGCTCTTCCTTAAGGTTTAGGTGGGCCGAGATACTCCTCGAGATCTCCGCCATGGCTGAGAATGATGCGACAAGGAAATCCTCACTTGGGGATTGTTTGGAATCAGAATATAGGATTATCCCATCTGATGTGAATACCTTCATCGATATTAGGGAGTCTCCGAGTGAATTCTTTACATCTTCTATGAGGGACTCGAACTCTCCCGACGGTTCCATCGTCCTCAGGCTCGAAGGGAAGCTTTAAAGCTGTTTCGAGAGGCAGAGGAGGAAATGAGTATTAAAAATTGAGCATTTCCATATAACTATCAGGATATTCTCTGTCATTCCTAGATAAATTTTACTAAACTATGGCTTCAAAGAAAATGACTTTAAGGTATGTAATCCATACTCAGCCGTCCCGACGAGTATTTTTTAATGAAGAACGGGCCTATTAGGGAGGCTCATGAGCGAAATATCTTTCGTAGAGAGGGTGAACTTCTCCTGGGATGAAAGAGGAAAAGTTATTAGCTTAGGTGGCTTAAGAGCTAATATTTTTAACATTGGGTGCGGGGAAAAGTGCGTAACTCTTATAGAATTTGAGATGATAGTGCCGTCGAGGGGTCGCATCGAGTTCTGCGGCTCCGATATTCAAAATCTAGGCATTCAAACAGGAAAGACGAGAATTTTGGTTATACATAAACCATGCGAGGTTAAATTTGGAAGCACTGTTTATAAAATTCCAGAGACGATATTGGAGCTTCCGGGGATGCTTAAGGTTAGAGATGTAGCTTACAGTTTCCAGGAGCTAGGGAGGGGGGCCAGGATAAGGACTCTCTATAATAAAGAACCTAGAGTATATCTTCTGATAACTCCCACTCAAGCCATACTCCGCTCGAAGGATGGGAAAAGACTACTCATACCTCCAGAACCTTTGCTAATCGCAACACCCGGAGGTAGCGAGTTAGAAATAGCCGGAGTAACTCTGAAGCTCCCCTGAACTTCTACGGATGGTCATCAAATGCTTCGCTAGCTTGACACGGCGGGGATCTCCGGCCTTACCACCTGTAGGGATTAGCCGTAGTTAACAGTTCCAAAATAGATTTAAAAGACTTTGATTTATAGCTCATAAGAGTGCTCCCCAGAAAAACTAGGAGTTGCTCCAGATGTGGAATTAATGCCCGAAAGGAGCATCATATGAATGTAAGAAATGTGGGTTGAGGATGGATAGGCAGCTCAATGCTGCCATAAACTCATACCTTCAGATGGAGGGTCTTCCTCCAGGAAGGCTCCTCGAAGAGTTGATGAAGCTTGGAGCGGGTTCACCCTGAAAGGAGGCTTATGAGGGCTCCAATGAACTCGGGAGGAGCTAGCTGATGAATCCCAGATATGTGAGTCTCAAAGACCACATAGCTCAGAACCCCTTACTTAACCCGCTCATAACTTCATCAAATAGCTTCCTCTTCAGATCCTCTAAATACCTGATTGAAGCTCCCGATAGCCCTGGAAACTTTTCGATGAGTAACTTCACCCTATCTAAAGTATCCAATGCAGATCTAATCCTCTCCCTATCTTCCTCCTTCAAATCCGTGAAGAATTCCCTCAAGGCGACTCTTATATTACCTATCTCCTTGACCACTCTCTCAGGAGATCCTTCCTGAGGTATATGTTTAACTAGCAACTCTATAGTTGATGCTAGAAGTTCTGGAGGCAGCAACTCGACCTTCCCTACCATACTCTTGAGCTGTCCTGAGAGGAATCCCGCGGAGAGGCAGTCCTCACAGTACTTCACTATCTCTATTAAGGTATTTATGTACATCTCCAACTCGCTTAAAGATCTCACTTTGATCTCCTTGAGCCTCTTCATTATCTCATTGACTATAGGCTGGTATCTGTTCTTCAGAATGGGGGAGACTACGGAAGGATCTATCGCTTGGCTGTAAAGCACTTCCTCCTTAGAAAGCTTATCTATGAGTGCTGATATATCCTTCCTGATTGAGTTAATCTCTTCTAGGATTTCCCCGTCTAAGAACCGTAGGGATGCCTTTAGCAGCCTCTCCGTGAATTTATACTCATTTACAATATCTTCTATTACTTCATACATTGAGATCTCAAATAGAGAGGCTTCAAATCTCTCAAACTCACCTTCGAAGAATTCCTCTAGCATATAGGTGAAACGGGTCTGCAATTTTTATAAAATTTGCCTGGCTCGAATGGATTGTATGGAGCATGAGAACCCATGGGAGGCGCTGAGGGCCTCGCTGCTGGAAGCTGGATACAGCTTAGATAAGATAGACAAGCTTGAGAGCTTGATGAAGAAGGATGAACTATTTCCCTTGCTTGAGAAGATACTAGAAAAGGTGAGGAAGCTGGAGGAGATCTCTTCAGGGGTTGAAAGGGAAATAGGGAGTGGGGGGGATATATCGAGCAGAGCCAGTTTACTATTCCAGTCCATGAAGGGGGTATTGATAAGTCTGATAGGGGATCCAGCTTATATGAGGCCCTTTCTCAGGGATAAGGGGAAAGTGAAGGAGGTAAGGAGGATCCTAGAGGTCACACTTGAGGAAGCTAGTTCTCTGGAGAGGGAGCTCGTCACTAGGGTGAATGCATATATACGTGAGAAAGGGCTGAGTGTAGAGGAACTGAGGAGCTATGAGGAGATACCTGCTGCTTTGAGCTTCTTGAGGATCTTAAAGAAATCCGAGGTTCATAAAGAGGTCCAGGAGCAGAAAGTCGAGCCTAAAGAGGAGCAGAGGAAATTAAAGGAGGAAGCTATAGCATCTCTAAATGAAGCATTTGAGAAATTGAGATCAATCGAAGAAGAGCTAGATCTTATGGGAGTGAGATATGAGAGGCTATCGCATTATTTAGAATTGCGAGAAAGGTTTATTGAGAGGGTTAAAGAGGCCGAGGAAGGGATTCTGCGGAAATATTTGAGGAACATCACCTCCAGGCTCGCAGAAGTTGAGAAAGATTCAAGGAAGCTTATTCAAATCTCCCAAAAGATGATAGATCTGAAGGCTAGTATTGAGGAGATGAAGGGAGATCTCTTAGAGAGGATGGAAGGGATAGCAGAGCTTGGAAAGTTCAAGGAGATAATCCCCTATATAGGATTGGATTTTCCCAGGATCCCTCTCCTCATAAGATCGAGGGTACACATAGAATCCCTGAGGAGGGAAGTTGAGAGGCTAAACAAGATAAGTTCCCTGATCAAGAGCGTTATAGATGAGCTGGAATACATGCCGAAGGATGCCAAACTCGATATAAGCAAGCTCTCATTAGATTCAACGGAGTCCTTCTTGGAGAGCCTCAACAACTGCCTCAGGGCCTCTAGGCTCTCTTACGGGATGCCCGAGACTGTCAGCTATACTGGGATAATGAGTGAAGTATTGGAACTATATCCGAAATGGAGAGAAAAAATAATATCACTTCTTAGGGAAAGAGGGGAAATATCTCTCCAAGACTTGAAGTTCATTCCCGGGAGCTGGAGGCCATGGGTCCTCAGGAACTTAGCTGATGAGGGTATCGTAGTCATCAACGAAGATAAGGTGGCCATGAGGATAATCCCCGAGGATATGAGGAAATTAGAGATGGAGATAGAGGTAATAGAGGATATGTTAGCAGATTTAGGGGCAATGTTCCCCAATTTAGATGATATGAGCGTGAAGAAGATCAGGGAAGATTTTGAGAGGGCGAAGTCCTTGTTCATGATGGGGAGGATCTCGGAGTACAGGGAGCTAGTATCTGAGCTCAGATCGAGGGTAAGGGAGGTCAAGATGCAGCTGGGTGTGAAGGGATGAGGAAGATCTCCCTAGCTATAATAGGACCTCATCAAGCAGGAAAGAGCACTTTCATAAGGAAGTTAGATCCCTCAGCCGTGAGGATGGACTATGAGAAGGGCACTCTATCCACTACAGTCGGCTTCGACTACGGAATAATCTTCTGGGACGCTACGAAGGATGAGCTTTACCCTAAGGAGAGCATAGAGGATGTGGATCCATTCGATGAGATATGGAAGGTCACGCTTACTGGAACCCCTGGGCAGATAGCCTTCTCTTACGTCAGGAAGGCTTTAGTGAAGGGTAAGGATGGTGTCATAATGATAGTAGATAGCGCCCAACCCGTTCAACTGGTCTACGCTCTCGGCCAGTATCAGGAAGCGAAGGAAGTGCTACCTCCGGGATTCCCTTTCCTCATCCTAGCTAATAAGCAAGATCTACCTGACGCTAAGTCCCCGGATGTGATTAAGAGTCTCTTGGGGATGGATGCGGAGGTGATCCCCATCTCGGCTTTACGAGGGGATGGAGTTCAGGAGGCATTCATTCACTTCCTCAAAGTTGTAAGAGCTGACATAATGAGCAGATCCATTCAATCATATGCCGAGGCTAAGGTTAGAGCTTAAAAAATTATGATTTTTTCATTTTAACTTCTATCCTCTTCCTCAAGTAATCCCTCCTCATCGTTACCTCATATCCCTCCCACCTTATCGCTCCCTTGGGCTCCCTGACCCAGGTAGGCCAGACGTAATCCTTCATCTCCAAAGTGTACTCCTCCTCCAACCCGCTGTAGGACTTCCTCAGCTTCCCATTCAGGTTCACTATCTCCCCACATGACAGGATGTACTCATACATTGGCATGATTCTAATGGGAATGAGAGCAAGAAAAAGGGATCCATTAGATTATAATAAGGGAGTAATCCGAAGATCCTACTTATTCTTCAACTCCGAGAGGCCAATGGGAGAGTACCGGTTCGCATTGAGCCATGCCTCTCTAGTAGTAAAAATAGTCCTGAAGGGTGCATACGGAGATCCCCTTAGGGTCCTGGACTATGCAGTCTTTAAGACTAAATGAGCCCTTGGGATTCATCAGTGCCTATCTAGAGCTCGTAGATCATCATAAAATCCTCAGTCAGCTTAAGCATCTCCAATCCTTCATGGCCCTCCGAGGGGCTTCGAGGATCGATCACTCCATCCGGAGGCTTAAACTTAGCCCTCCCGGGTATTTACTATCTCAAATTTGGAGCTGCAGCATTTTCCTTCGTTATCTAAATTTCATATATTTTTAAATTATTGACGGTCATTAGGTAAAAATTCTTAACAAAATAAACATGAAAAAGTAAATATAATGAGGTAAATGATACGATAGGAGTGCAGATTGATTCAGGAACGAGTTGGGGATGGTGGCGATTCAAAGCTCCATCAACATTTTTATTATTCCTCACTGGGGCAACTAAATGTCCACCCATGCACGGGGTGGAGGTGATCTTGATCATGAGGGAACGAGTGGTAGTCCTATTAGCGCTTTTAATCCTACTAACACCGATGATGGCTGAGTCTCAGGGGAGCATTACAGTGGGGTTCGATAGGAAGCACGGGCTCTCCTCCGCGAAGTTCCCGGAGTTGAAGAAGCTACTTGAGGGCGAGGGCTACGTAGTTAAGGATGTTGAGACAATATCCGAGGATATAGATATATTAGTGATCGTGAACCAGACGGCTCCATTGAGCGAGGGTGAGATCAGCCAGCTGGACTCATATGTGAGAGCTGGCCACTCCTTACTGATAGTCAGGAATGTAGTGAGTGCAGTATTCAACGCGATGCCCACTGAAGATCCGTTGTGCACGATAAAGGTAATAGGTGGCTGCGACCCATTTGAGGCTATTGTTAACTCGACTTACTTCAAGTACTCCAGGGAGGTAATAGTCAAGGGGAGTTCCCTGAGCCTCTCAGCTAACTTATCGAGGTTCCTGATCAGCAAGGAAGTATGGATAGATAGGGATAAGAATGGGAGGTTCACTGAGACTGATCCGCGTCAGAGCGACTTGATCTTAATGGTGGGGCAGAGCTACGGTAGGGGGAGGATAGTCATATCCTCAGTAGATTTCTTCAGTGACGCTCTTCTCTCTCAGAAGGATAACAAGTTATTCACTAAGGAGCTCTTCTCCTGGCTCTCATCCCCTTCCTTAGCTAAGAGGAAATATGAGGAGGTCAAACTTAAGCTCTCCAGCTTCGTTAACATGAAGAGCGATTTAGATAGGGTAGGGGGAGACTCATCAGTGCTCTTGAGCGTTGCAAATAGCATTAACGAGAGTCTTGAAAGCGTCAAGGCTATGATAGAGAGGGGAGCTAGTGAGGATGCCTTGAGGCAACTTGAAACGATTGAGAAGAAGATAAATGATTATATGAGCTTCGTTTCAAAGATAGTGGTTATCGAGACGAAGCTATCCCAGTTCACATCATACCTTGAGGAGACGAGAAAGAGCGAGCCTAACATATCCTTGGATAAGTTCTACGATGAGGTCTCGAAGCTCAACTCAGAGAAGAGAACTTTATACGAGAAGTGGTCAGCCGGAGATCTTATAGGAGCTAATCAGACAGCGAACTCCATCCTAAATAGCATAGAGAATCTGAGCAATGAGGCTAAATCTTATGTAGCTGAGCAGAAGGAGAAGATCAAGAGGATGGAAGAGGAGAAGCAGAGGAACATAATGATAGCTTTGCTAGCTGTAGTGATAGTAGTGATAGTTGCAGTTGCCTTCCTACTATACAAGAAGAGGAAGGAAGAGTATGAGATAGAGATAAAGCCCCCAGGGTGAGAGGATGTACTCAGATCCCAGGTTAGCTTTCAAGCTCGGGGAGTTCATCCAATCTCTTGAGGACAAGCTCATCTACTCGAAGCCCAAAGTGGGGGATCTAGTGAGGGAGCTTCAAAGACTGAACGAGATGCTCGAGGAGGAGGACAGGGAGATACCTAACTCCTGGATCGATTACCTCAAGCAGAACTACGGAAGCCTCGATGAACTAGATCCTGATGATAGAAAAGCGTTAGTTCAGGATTTAGAAGGGATTAAGCAATCAATAACGAATAAGATCAAGTGACTACCTCCCCAAGAGCTGGGAAATCTCCCTTATTTTTCTTTGAGATGTGAAGCCTATTGAGTAAAGTAGAGCCTCGAGGACAGCTCTCCTGCATATCTCAATGTATATTATGTTATCCGAGAGGAGCCTGGGCCTCTCCTCCATGCCAACTCCTAACCTCGCGTAAAGGTCCTTGAGCCTCTCTATGAACTTGAGCATCCCCTCCATGTTGAATGTCTTGAAGTAGAACCTCGCGCACCCCCTAGAGGGCACGCTCCTGAAGAACCTCCCGCTCTGAAAGGTCTTCAAGAATTGAGATGGATACCTATAGAGCCAATATGGAATTTCCCAACCGTCATAAAATTCCCTCTTCGTTGGAGCCCCGAAGAGGAGTAGTATGACTCCGAACTGAGATAATAGATAGACCCTCCTCTCCCTCTTATTTACGGAGATATCAGAAACCTCGATATTGAGGATCCTCCTAGATAGATCTATGATGTGAGAGAGCTGGAAGTCATCATCGTACCTCAAGGATATTGTTGCATTTCCCTTCCCTACCTTGAACTTCGAGCTGCTAGAAACAGCATAACCTATGAAGGAAGCTGCAGCCTCTAGATCGAAATTTGGCTTGAGGAACCTCCTTATGCCCATACCCTCGATAGATCGGAGGACGTCCCATAGATCTATCCTAGCTAGTTCAGCTAGTTTCAAAACCAAGGCGAGGGGCATAGGTGAGCTAGGCGTCGACATTATCTTCATTACTTTAACTAATGGAATGCCAGTCTCCTTCGCTATATTTATGTAATTACTCACCTTAAGAGACCTAACTATGAGCTCCTGCCTCATCTCAAGGCTGAGCTTCACAGGGTAGAGAGGCGGTGCTTTATGAAAGCTCAGCTCGATCCTATCGAGATTCCCATCCGAAGCCATTCGGGTGGAATTACTGTAACTGAATAAAAATATTATCTCCAAATTTCGGATGGGATTCCTGCAAAATTTCCAAAGTTACCGTAAAAAAGAAAAAAGGATGGTCTATCTAGAAGCTGAGATCCCAAGCAGGCCTTCCAGGGTTGGGGACCTCACGCCTGATGCTATTATAGTTATCCTAGGCTCGTTAAGATCCTCAGCTATCCTGAATCCCCAGTAGACCCTCTCGAGGAGATAATCCTCAGTCAGGAGCTTAGTAGCAGAGCCAGCTTCCTCCAGACTCGTATTGGGAGTCGCTTGCAGGTAGACTAATGCGGAGTCAGCTTCCTTTACCTCAGCATCAAGTAATATATTCCCTAGGGCTGTCTTAGCAGCATCCGCGACCCTTCCACCGACTCCAAGCCCTACAGCACCCAGGCCTGCTTCCCTAACCACAGCCTCGAAGTCAGCGAAGCTTATGCTTACGACATGGGGCATGTAGAATAGGTTAGCGAGGTCCGAGATGACGGCAGCCAGTAATGAGTCAGCGTACTTGAACGCGTATTGAACCTGTATGTACCCGATCTTCCTGCTCAGTATATCGTTTAAGTTCACTATAGTGAGATCAGCTACTCCCATTATCCTCGAGAGGCCGTATCTAGCGTTATTTACCTTCCCCAATCCCTCCCAGGAGAAGGGGAAGGAGACTAAGGCTATCCTTATCACATCCGGGAACCTGTCCCTAACTGCGGAGAGTATGGGTGCAACCCCTCCTGAAGCAGTCCCTCCTCCTAGCCCTCCAGTCACTATGAGAACGTTCGGCCTACCTATAGCAGCCATTATCCTATCCAGATCCGCCATTATGGCCCTCTCGCCCACATTTGGATTGCCCCCACTACCGAAACCGCCAGTCACAGTTTCCCCGACGAGAAGCTTGGTATCTGACTTTATCGCTTTTAGGTGGTTGGCCTCAGTATGTATGGCTATCGTCTTTACAGGCGCGCCTACTTCCTTAAGTCTGTTTAAAGTATTGCAACCAGCTCCTCCTACTCCCACAACAGTCATCGTCACTCTAGCCTCAGGAGCCCCTGACATCGCTTAACCACCTCCCATAGAGCTTAAGAAGTCCTCCACCATCCTAGACTTGACGCCGAATGTGTAAACAGTGACCTTAGGCGTGGTCATCTCTATGCTCGGCTTGAGGCCGAAGTATACCTCAGGTATGCCTAAATTCGTCGTTAGGACATCCTGAACGTACGTCATCCCCTCGACTGAGACAGCTGTCTCAGCTGACTCCAATATACCAACTACACCCTTAGCTCCCTTATGATCGGCATCGCCAAAGGGATCGACTAAGGAGGACTCGAATGCCTCTCTTGCAGTCCTCCCTTCCCCGAATCCAGCGTAACCCAATCCAGATCCCTTGGCAATTTCCTTCATTACTGCGAAGTCAACGTTCTGCATTCCAGGGAGTGGTGAGAGGTTCTGAAGGGAAGCCAGGCCCTTTACAACGTTGAAGAGCCTATCATCCATCATCTTATACGCTCTAGTCAGCGGAACATTCGTGAACTTCCTCTTCAGGACATCATTGAACGCGACCCAGGTGACGTCAGATAGGTCTATTATCTCAGATAGGCCGTACTTAGCGTTATTTATCCTCACCTCTCCCTCGCTCGCGAATGGTATAACAACGTAACTTATAGTTAGAGCATTCGGTAAGCTCTCCTTTATAGTCTCAGCCAACGTCACTATTCCTCCTGTTCCCGCACCTCCTCCTAAGCCAGCTAAGAGTACTATGAGCTCCCTATCGCTCAGCATAGATATTAGGTTCTCTTTAACAGTCTCCATAGCTTTCCTCCCATTCTCTATAGTTCTAGCGCTCCTCCCACCGAGGAAGGATTCACCCGCGAGCACCTTATGATCGGCTTTCGTCGCATTAAGAGAGGCTGCATCAGTATTCACTGCTATTAACTTCGCATCCGTGAAGCCGGTCCTCTTGATGTTCGTTATCATATTGCAACCTGCTCCTCCTATGCCCACTACAGCCAGCTTGAGCTGGGCAGTGGGCTCTCCTCTCCTCCAACTCATTTCCTCCTCACCTCCACAACACCTTTAACTAAAACAACATCACCAACAGCTAAAATATTTGATGGGGGGAGTGTGTACTCCAAGATTTTCTCACTTCCTCCCCTAGCTATCTTCACCCTTACGAGGAGGCTAGCCTTTCCCTCTTGATCTATGACGACATCCTCCACTACTCCTACCCTCCTCCCTGAGCTATCTATCACCTCTTTCCCCACTACTTCCTCCCTCTTGATCATGATATCCCTCCTTGTAGCCACCTGTCGACGAGCTCTGATCTGACTCCAGTCGCTAAGAGCATTATCTTAGGCTCATAAAGCTTCCAGTTCGGCTTTATTCCCCAGAATATGCTCATTATGTTGTAATCACTCGAAAGTGTCTGAGGTATCCTGTCGAGCTCCCTCATCACTAGCTGCGATTGGTTGCCCTCAACGTAAACTATAGCTCCCTTCGCGTTCCTTATATCTGCTTCGCTATAATTTGCAGCTATTGAATTTCTGAAAGCCTCCATCGCATTTCTTCCTCTACCTATCCCTATGAATCCCAAGCCGGAGTTCCTGACGAGGACTTCCATATTGCTGAAATCTATGTTGACGAGGCCTGGTTGCGGTACTATATCTTGCAGGCCAACTATAGAATCTATTATGTCGACTAAGAGCTTATCCATCTCCCTGAAAGCTTGGCTAACTGGTAAGTTGCCTGCTCTCTCCTTGAGCAGATCATTAGCATTGACTACAGTCATATCAGCAGAGTCGAGCATTCTGGAGAGGCCCCACTGGGCATTCCTTATTCTAGTTGGCCCCTCCGATGTGAAAGGTAGAGTCACTATCCCTATAACTATCTTGTCAGGGAACTTCTCCTTAATAGCTTCAGCTATTGTCGGCCCAGCTCCCGTCCCCGTGCCACCTCCCATGCCCGCAGTTATCATTATGAGCTCCTTGTCCCTCAGCGGGGTTAATATCTTGTCCATATCTTGCTCTGCTATCATCCTGCCTAGCTCCGGCGAACCCGCAGCTCCCCTTCCTTTGTGAGCGCCCTCCCCGATCAGTATCTTTATGTCAGCGCTTATCCTCTGCAGAGTAGGAGCATCCGTATTTACTGCGACAGTTGGAACCCTGACGCCATATCTCTTCACGTTGTTCACAGTATTATTACCGCATCCCCCAACGCCGACTAACACCATCTTGAGGGCGGAGAGCTCAGAAGCCCTAGCTAACTCAGACCTAGACATCATAGAGGCTCACCTCATAGCGCACTTCCCATGGATATCATCTTAGACTCTAATATCCTCATAAATGTTCTCCTTAACTCCTCCATATCTGTTACACTTCCTCCCTTCGCCTCAACGTATTCTTTGACGGCTAATAAGGGAGGTATGTATGGGAATTTCTCCTGCCTCGCGAACCATGCTAGCGAGACCTCGCCTTTATTTTCATCTAAGTACCTGCTGATCAGCTCAGCAACTGATACCCTAGGCTCAGGTTGAACAGGAGGTTGAGCGGGTTGAACAGGAGGTTGAGATTCCTCCTCCTTCTCCTTCTTCCTACGGAACATATCCATCCCCCCTCCTCATAAACCTAAATCAGCTAAAAAATCATCTACATATTGGGATCTCACTTGAGTCACGAGTAGGTTGACCCTCACGTCAGGGTACTCGAAGGTAGGCCTGACTCCCATGAACACAGTAGGGATCCTGTACCTCCTGCTCAATATATCAGTGGCTTCCCTCATCTGATCCACCCTCAGATCAACGGATTTGCCCTCGAAATATATTATCGCTCCCTTCGCTTCAGTTAAATCAGTTTTAGCATAATCATCTTGCAGGGCGTCATCGAAGGCCTCGAATATGTAGCGACCTCTCCCCACCCCTATGAATCCCAAGCCGGATTGATAGGATATCCTCGAGAAATTACTGAGATCTACGTTAACGTAACCGGGTCCCGTCTCAGCACTCTGCATCTTAACGAGAGCATAGATGCTCCTCTCTATCTTCCTATTAACCATTGAGAATGCATAATTTAGGTCTACAGCTCTTGCTTTCTCCATAGCTAGATCGTTAGCATTAACTACAGTCACATCAGAGACTTCTAAGGTCTCCCTCAATGAGAATTGGGCATTCCTCTTCCTCTCCTCCCCCTCCTCCCTCATGGGTAATGTAACTACTGAGATCTTTATTGCCTCCTTATTCCTCAAGCCGATCTCCCTCATGAGCACTGGGAGGCCTCCTGAACCGGTTCCACCTCCCATCCCAGCTATACCTATGACTATATCTACGTTCTCATCCAAGGCTCTCAATACGCTCTCTATATCCTCCTCCATTGCCTCCCTTCCTATATCAGGTACTCCTTGAGCTCCTCTCCCCTTGTGCGTGTACCTGCCTATCAGGACTTTCTCATCCGCATCCGTCTTCTTTAGTACAGCGGAGTCCGTATTGACAGCTATCGTCTTTACGTTCTTCGGGAACTTCTTGTAGAATGCGCTTATTATATTATTGCCACATCCCCCAATACCTACTATATTTATCTTAGCCTCTGTAGCTTTCTCTACACTCTCCAACCCCCTATCAACGGTCCTCCTCCTAACAGCCATCTCCATCACTCCCTTAAGAGCTCCTTAACATCACCTATCATATCCCTCACGAATGGAGAATCGACTCCAGTAGCGTAAACGAAGGACTCCGGTGTCCTGAGCATTGGGTTCAACCTAGCCCCAAATGAAATTTTCTCAACATCGTACTTCTCCGTTATGAGCCTCGGCCCATCTATGACCTCCGAGAGGCTCGCAGTTGGAGGTATCTTGATATAGAGGAGATAGCCTGAGGCTGATGTAGGAGCAGCATCCAGCAACCTAGTATCTATAGCGCTCTCAACAGCTTTCCTAACGCTCCTATGGGAGCCTATGCCTATGAACCCTATCCCGGATCTCTCTATCATCCCCCTAAGATCTGGGAAGTCGAGCCTCTGCAACGTATCCCTGGGATCCAGCATCTCGACTATGTAATTTATGGCCATCTTCAGTATATTGTCCATCCTTGAGTAAGCGACTTGCGCAGGCATCTCACCGAATTTCTCCAAGAGGACATCGTTCATGTTCACTACGACACTATCGTTCACGACGACTATTTCTCTCAATCCAGATTGGACGTTCTTCATCTTCGTCTGCCCTTCGTACCTGAAGGGGATCGTTACAATGGATATCATAGCTGGGGCCTTATCTCCATACTGATCCCTTATCGCTCTCAGTAGATATGGCAATCCGCCGCTCCCCATACCTCCGCCCAATCCAGCTACAGCTATGAGGAGATCGCAGATATCCAGAGTCCTTATAACTTTATCTAAATCCTCATCTACTGCTTTCTGAGCTAAGCTTATATCTCCTCCGCTTCCCCTTCCCCTCAGCGTATTCTCCCCAACTTGAATTATCTCATGGGCCTTAACTTGTCTCAGAGCATTTAGATCAGAGTCCAAAGCGACTAATTTCGCCAATTCCATTCCAGATCTTGCTAAGCTATCGATGGCCTTTATCCCTGCTCCCCCAACACCTAAAACAGTAATCTTAGTTGGTATTTCCTCAAATCTAGTTGGAAGACCGGCCCTACTGCTAGCCATCCTCACTTACCTCCCATTTTATAGGACGAAAACTCTGGCCCATCACTTCACTCCCTCTCAATGGTTGGTGATCTCACACCAACCACCTAAAAAGCGACTGAAACTTTTATATATGTTTTATGTAAAGTTGTGGGGATATTTTTGGCGGAGTGGAAAGAGCTCCTCAGTATACTCATCAATAGTAAAGTTCGAGAAACCAAAAAAGTCAATAAAGCTCGCTTTACCGAATTACCATTTACCGTTCATCGTATACATTAATTCTAATGTCATTAATTCCGTTGGGAGTGCGTTCATTGTATCCCATAAGAACTTAGCTCTCAGAGGTCTCAATCGATATAGAACGAAAATTTCTTAACGATATTTTCTTTAAGAAATTAAATTAAAATGTTATGCTGGTTCTCTAGACGTTCTCTATCTACTGGGTTTGAATGCCATACACCTCTCAAGATCCCCTTCCTTCCCCAATCGCTCGAATTCAAGCCCCAGCTTCCTCGCTAAAGCCTCTGCAGCCTTCACTGGGAAAGCAGAATCATCTAAAATCAGCAAAATAGCTTCTCCCTCTTTCAACTCCCTCACAACTCTGAGGAAAGTAGCTATTGGTGACTCTGTGCACCCCTCCAATCTCTTGGCTGTGTTTATCTCAGCCACTATCCTCATCTCATCACCTCCTTAGCTTACCGTAAATTCGCTCTATCATCTCCTCTTCCTCTAAAGCCTGCCTCTCGACACTAGTTAAATCCTTAGGTAACCATTCAGGTAAATTATCCCCGAAGTATCTCCTTATAGCTCTCCTCAAAGCTCCCACAGCTAGAATACTGCAGTGCTTTTTAACTGGAGGTAAGCCACCGAGTTCGTCAGCTATCTGCTTCCAATCTATATTCCAAGCCTCTTCTAAACTCTTTCCCTTCACAATCTCCGTCAATATGCTAGCAGCAGCTATGTTAGCTGCACAACCATAACTCTCGAACTTCGCATCCTCTATAATCCCCTCTCTTATCCTCAAGTAAATGCTTATGACATCTCCGCATGCTGGACTGCCCGCTTGGGCGGAAGCATCAGCATCCTCTATCCTCCCTAAGTTCTTCGGATCCCTGAAGAGCTCCAGTACCTTAGGCGTGTATGGGAGGGGTACCCTCGTGCTCATACTCTCACTATAACTAAGGTTAAAAATATAATCTTATCCTTTAGCTAGGCTCATCTCCCCAAGGGGCTAATCGATCTAAGCCTCTCCACAGCTTCCTTAACATTATCTACAACGAACTTCATATCTTCCATCTCATGGTACCTAGTTAACTTGAATAGTATGCTCCCATGGGCCTCCTCATATTTCCTACCTATCGCTAGCATAACGTGGCTCGGCTCCAGGATCCTGCTAGTGCAAGCGCTCCCACTGGAGACGTAAACTCCCCTCATGCTCAACTCCACTGTGAGGGCCTCCCCCTCGACATGGAGGAAGCTGATATTGACGTTATCAGGAGCTCTATCATCTCCAGTCGGACCATTCAGGATGGACTCCGGGACTGCATCCAATATGGAATCTATTAGGAAGTCCCTCAATGAAGATACCCTCCTTATTTTCTCATCTAGATCCTCTAAGCTTAGTTCTATTGCTTTCTTGAATCCAGCAATCGCTGGGACGTTCTCAACTCCCGGCCAGAGGGTCTGGCTGCTCAACGCCCCCTTCATTATAGGTTCTATCTCCACTCCATCCCTCACATAGAGAGCGGCAGCTCCCTTAGGCCCTAATATCTTATGAGAACTTATCGTGAGTAAATCTATATCAAGCTCACTCAGATCTATTGGGACCCTCATATAAGCATCGCATGCATCCGTATGAAATATAGCATTTGGATTTCTATCCTTCACTATTTCAGAGAGCTCCTTGATCCTCTGTATGGTCCCTATCTCATGATTCACAGTTTGGATGCTCACTAAGAATGTCTCGCTATCCACTAACTCGGATAAGACATCGCTCAATATGAAGCCCTTCTCATCAACTGGAGCTCTGACTACCTTGAAGCCGTGCTCCTGTAAGGAGAGAGCGGGCATTAAAACGCTGTAATGCTCTATATCCGATATTATAATCTTCCTCTTACTCGATTTCTTCGCGGTGCCGAGTATAGCGAGGTTATTAGCCTCAGTCCCACTGTGGACGAAGTTTATGTCCTCCTTATCAGCTCCCAAAGTCCTAGCTATGAGCTCTGATGTCTCATCTATCAGTTCGAAGGCCTCCCATCCAGGCTTATTCGTTATCGATGGATGCCCATAACCGATGACGTTGAAGTATGGGATCATCGCCTCAACTACTTCCCTCGGGACCCATCCGGAGTTCTCATTATCCAAATAAACTTCCTTAGAGGGCCTTCCATGCACCTTCAGGAGATCCCTCACGCTCATGATCCTCTCTCATCTGGGTTGATGTAAATAAAATTTTAGTCCTTCAGAGTGCTTCGAAAGGAGCTCCTTAGATCATTGAAATAAGGTAAGCTGGAGCTCATTCAAGCCTCAGATACGCTTGCGTTTCGAGACCCTCTCAACCCTTCTAGGGCTCTCTATCTTCCTCAAGAGGTAGTAGAACATTATTGAGAGTGTTAAGAGAGTTGCTATCGATTCAGCTAGATAGCTGGACTCATCAAAGGTCTTATATAGGAGCTTCCCCATGGATAACTCTCCCTTAGGTGCATCGAGCTCGCTCAGGAGAAGGGCTCTATCCGCAGCTAATATAGTCAAATTAGCTCTAGTTAAATTGATGTTGAATGTGTAACTGATGCTCCTCGAGAACGCATGGTACCTCTCGAGCTTAACGCTACCCTCAGCTTCTATAGTTAGGGGAGTCCTGAACCTTATCATAGCCCTAGATACGTTCATCCCCTCAATCCCATCTAGGAGGAGATCAGCATAAAAGCCCTTTCCCCCGACGTAAGTTAACTTACTAGCGTTTATTCTTATCTCAGATGAGTTCATGGGAACTTCTCTCTCAATTAATGAGATAGGCCTACCTACCACTCCAATCCTCCCAGAAGCCTCCAATCCAGTAATCACAGCCTCTATCCTCGGTACCTCTCGATCTTCAGACTTTAGATCGAGTTTCAATCCAGTGAAGGATCTCTTAGCATCCGAAAGGTTCCTCAAGCCCCTATCAACCCATTCTTTGATATTTATTCCTCCTCCTGATACCCCTATGAGCACAGATCCATTCTTAAGTTTCCATTCTAAGCTGTGGTAACCTGTTACATAACCGCTTATCACACCAGTGAAGTTCCCAGTCTCGAACCCCAGTACTCCTAACTTCTCGATATTCGGGAGCTTCATGGTCCTCCCATTAACTACAGCCTCGAGCTCCTTACCTAACCTCAGCTCCAACTCATTGCACTCCCAACTCAATGGGAAGCTGAGGAAGGGTCCTGATGATACGTTCCTCCCCTTAATTATCCTATTCACAGCAGTACCGCTATCCAGAGAGAGCGGGAAGCTCCTGTAGTTCGCGAAGTTCTTGAAATCCTCCCTGCAAT
>JAVCBY010000099.1:0-28661 GCA_037917625.1 Thermoproteota archaeon
GAGGGCACCACTCAGCGGCGAAAATGAGTACGACTATCTTCCCTTGGAGAGATGTCTTTGAGACGGCTTTACCATCGTAAGTGACTGCTCTCATCACGGGAGCCTCGCTTCCCACTTTAGGAAGCGCTGAGGCAACTAAGGAGGGAATGAGAAGCATTATGATGAGGAGAGCTACATATCTCAAATTCTGATCACCTCCATCCTCTTCCCATCATACATAGCGGCTGTAGGTGGTATGCCGTAGTACCTACATGAGAAGATAGATATTAACCTATGTTTCATTCCCTCCATCCCCGTGTTCCCCTCGAAGAGGAGCATGTAGCCATCTGGATACGCCTCATGCGACCTAACTATAGCCTTAAGTTTATTAAATCTCAAGAATTCCTCAACTGCAGCTCTACCGTAATATTTCACGCCCCCTCCCCTGCTGTAATTCTCCCCGAACCTCTCCACGTATTCTGAAGGATCGTTCCAGAGTATCTGGAACGCTATCTTATTGCTAGGTATCAGATCCTTCTTGGGCAGAGCTGCTATCTGCTTGGTGGACTTGAGGCCCTCAGCTATACCTCCATGTAACGCTAGTATCCCATCGACTAGTGCAGCGTAAGGCAAGTTTGAGAATACTTCGTTGTATCTCACGTAAACGTACTGCCATTCCGATCCGTATACATGATATAGGGTCTCCATGAAACCGTAATTCATGTTAACTACGGGAGATTCATGATTTCCCCTCAAGAGGAATAAATTTCCGCTTATATAATTAGCAAGCAGGTAGTTTATGTTCTCTATTTGTTTAGCCCCTCTATCCACGTAATCCCCCAAGAACACCAAATTATAACCTTCTTTGAGGAATCTGAGGGCTGAAATCGAAGTATCTAGGTCCCCATGAGTATCTCCGATGAAAACAGTTTTTCCCTTCAACTTTATCAATTGCGGTTCCTTGGAGAGCTTGAGCTCAGCGGAATCCAGTAGGGACATGACTTCATCATAACTCAGGATTTCCCCTCTCATCGCTCTCTTGAGGACATCAAGTATCTCAACTCTCTCCTCCTTCCTCCTCAACCTCCTAAAAAATCTCATTCATACCACCGGTCTCATGGGGATAGAGTGAAGTGGATCCTCCTGTTGTCCTTTCCCTTGTTCTCCATCCCCAAGAATACTATCTCACCTATCTCCCTCGTGTTCCTCACGTGAGGACCGCCATCCGCTTGTATATCTATCCCCTCTATCTCGACTATCCTGAGTCTATCCAGATCGGGCGGTAAGGCCTTAACTAATTTCACTATTCCGGGTATCTTCATAGCTTCCTCCCTACTTAAGTAGTAGATCTTCACCTCTCTACCCTCGGAGAGGAGCTTATTAGTCTCCGCTATTACCTCCTCAACTAGCCCCCTGTCAGGCCTCTCTAAGTTCACATCCACTCTACTCCTATCGTGACTGACATTATTCCCCGTGACTAATACTCCGTACTTAGAGTTAAGCAAAGCTATTAATGCATGTAGAGCCGTGTGCATCCTCATTACCCTGTACCTCTTATCCCAATCTAGGATGCCCCTCACTGCATCGCCAGTCATAAGCCCGGGTCTTCCAACGATATGCCAGACAACTCCACCCTCCTTCCTCACCTCAACGACCTCGAATTCCTCATCCCCTCTCAGGAGCTTCCCGCTATCGCTCGGAAGACCTCCGCCTCGAGGATAGAAAGCTGTCCTATCTAGGGAGACCTTATCACCTTCCACAGCTCTCACAACCGCCTCAAACTCCTTTAAGTAACAATCATCCATGTAGAGGAGCTCCGTCTCCAAACGCACACCCATGAGCGCTCCACCATCCATATTTTAATCTTCCTCAGCGGGTGAAACTTATTAAAGAGGGGAGGGAGGAAGCGGGATGAGACTAAGGCATGCGATCATCATATTGTTAATACTAGTAGCTCAAGCTTCAGCTGAGCAGACTTGGGATCTCTCGATATCGAGAGTCAACCTTTACCCTCCGAACGCTGAAGTCCAGCAGGGGCAACCCCTATTGATAACGATATATGTAAGAAACAACGAGGGATCTCAGTTCTCAGGGACTGTATCAGTGAGCCTCTACGTCGATGGATTCCTCAAATCGAGGGAGGATTGGTACATCGGTAATCTCTCGATAGGATCTATCCCAATCCCCCCGGGCGGCTATAGAACTATAGTGACGAGCTTAGAGACATCAACCCTAACAATTGGCGTTCATGAGTTGAGGATAGAGATAAGCCCCAAGGGTTATCTAGATCCTAATAAAGATGATAATAGTTACTCAATGAATTTCGTGATCGTGCCCTTAGTTAATCCATTCATAGAGGCTGATAGTGAGGTCCTTCAGGGCAAGGAGTTCGATATAAAGGTGCAGATACCTAACCCGAGGAGCGAACCTCTCGAGAGCGTGAAGGTCAGGCTCTTCGTCAATGGGAGCGAGATAGGCACTAAAGAATCATATGTACCTCCTAGGATGATATCCGCGGTCAAGTTCTCATATAAGCCCTTGAATGTCGGGACCATTATCTTAGATGCTCTGATAACGAGGGAAGATCAGCTAATGGGGAGAGCTTCCTTGATGATCACAGTGAAGCCCTCATGCGATCTCTCGATAGAGAAAGTTCAGTTGAGCGAGAGGATTTTCGCTGGAGAGCCTATCTCAGGGAAGTTGATGCTGAGGAATGCAGGATTATCAGCTTCCAGGGTGAATTTAACCTTCCTCATAGATGGGGAGACTGTTGAGAGCAAGTCAATAGATTTCGTAGATCCTAATAAAGGATTGGAGCTCGAGTTCAATCTAAACGTTGCCCTCGAGATAGGGAGCCATACTATAACCTTTAAGCTCATCCCCCTTGACGCCACTGACTTGAATCCCTCTGATAACGATTACTCCTTCGGCTTCAAGGTCATGCCAGTGCCTATATCCCTCTCAGCCCGTTCATCTGGCAGCGATATATACGTTAACTTGACTAACTTAGCGGACCTCCTCACTAACGTGGAGATATCTCTACTGAGGAATGGGAGCGAGATCATGAGGTTAAATGCAACGCTGGAGGCTGGGTCCAGCAAATTAATTCCTATAAGAGGGTTGGATCCCGGGAATTACACTATCGCAGTTTATAGTCATGGGAGCATGGTCTCATCTACAGGAGTGAGCGTGGAGGGGGGAGTAAAGCCTGAAACTCCATCCTGGCCATTAGCTGTAGTCCCTATAGTGGCCGCTCTAGCTTATTACTTACTCACCAGGAGGAAGAGGAGGGCCTGGCCCTCCTCATGAAATTTTCATCTTTGTCCCGGATTTCTATCATCCCTTAAGTTTATAGATCGAGCTATCGTGATGAGGAAGCTGGTCCCCCTCCTGCTGATCCTATTGGTCCCTTTAGTGGTTGCAGAAGCTCAAAACCCATTCTCTTGGCTTGAGGATTCAATAAAAGGTCTTACTGAGGCTGCCATAGAGCTGCTAGAGGTCCTCAAATCATCAGCTTTAATGATAGCTAGAGCTTTATCCGGGACATTGATAGCCCTCGGCCTCGTGCTCTGGGGTACTGATATATTCAGCTATAAGGGGAGGAGATTGATAATCGCTGGCATAATAATGCTCTTCATCGTGGAGATGCTCTGGGGGATTTGAGTTCAATGGGCTTCGGATCAGACCTCGAAATATATTTAAGGGAGGGGAAGATCCCATGAGATTATGAAGAGGGTGGGATTCGTCCAGACGAATCCCGAGTTCGGTGAAGTTGAGAGGAACTTGAAGAGAGCTTTAGATCTGGCTTCCAAAGTAGAATCAGACTTGCTCGTATTTCCGGAGCTCTTCAATACAGGATATCTTTTCCTCTCAAGGGAGGAAGCCCTAAAGCTCTCGGAGGGGTTAGATGGTCCCACAATCAAGAAGCTCAGCGATTTCGCATCAGAGCATTCAACAGCTATAGTCGCTGGCTTCCCGGAGAGGGATGGAGGGAAGGTTTACAATTCAGCTGTAGCCATAGATGTAGATGGTGATGTGAAAGGCGTTTATAGGAAGACGCATCTCTTCTACGAGGAGAAGCTCATATTCGATCCCGGGGACACGGGGTTCAGAGTATTCGATCTAGCTGGGATGAGGGTGGGGATAATGATATGCTTCGATTGGATCTTCCCTGAGTCAGCTAGATCCCTCGCTCTATCTGGCGCTCAAGTCATCGCGCACCCATCTTGCTTAGTGATGCCGTACGCCCCTAAAGCTGATCCCGTGAGGGCTCTGGAGAATAGGGTCTTCATCATACTCTCAGATAGGAGTGGGATTGAGGAGAGGGGAGGGAAGAGGTTGAGGTATCATGGGATGAGCCTCATCTCCGATCCCAAGATGAACATATTAGCTCAGGCTCCTGAGGAAGGGGAGCACGTGGGCATAGCGGAGATAGATCCTAAATTAGCGGAGGATAAGAGGGTAAATGAACTGAATGATATATTCCTCGATAGGAGGCCGGAGTTCTATGCTAAGATATGCTAGAGTGATCCCATTTATCCTGCTCCTCATCCCAATCTACCCGATATATGCGGACTCCCTCTCCATTTATGTAGCGGTAGATTGCTATATAACGAATTGGGATCAGGGGAAGAACTTCCACTCGGATGTCCTAAGGGTCTCTAGGGAGAAATCCGGCAACGATTACTTGGAGGCTAGAGCTATAATAGGGTTCGATTTCACTGATCTGATGGCCATACCCAGGGGGTCGAAGGTATCCGAGGCTAATTTAATCCTTAAGCCCGTGAACGGATCCAAAGCTAAGGTGGAGGTTTGGGAGCTAGCTAAGAGGCCTGACATATTTAGAGTGAGCTGGATAAGAGCTGGTGACGAGTACTGGACCACCCCAGGAGGAGACCTACTGAGGAAAGTCGGAGAGGCTGAGATCAGCACGAAAGAGCTGAGGATAGATCTGAGGGATTACATTCAGGCGTTGGTGAATGGTGAGCTG
The DNA here is from genome assembly GCA_037917625.1 of Thermoproteota archaeon. GTDB lineage: Archaea > Korarchaeota > Korarchaeia > Korarchaeales > Korarchaeaceae > Korarchaeum. Next base: position 4,970 of record JAVCBY010000099.1, read on the forward strand.
AATTCAACGGGCTGGTTCTTGTTGAAGATAGCGGACGAGGGTTACCTTTACTTCTACTCTGAGCTCTCATTGAACAAACCTAGGATTGAGATAAGCTATACGAGAGCTTCTCTAGATATAAGCTTGGATTCTGATGAAGTCAAGCTCTCCCAAGGGAGTTCCTCTCTCCTGAAAGTTCAAGTGAGTGGATACCTCGGATCCCCTGTCTCGATAGAGGTAGAGGCCCCGAGCTTCCTCAAATACACGATATCCCCGAGCCAAGGCTACCCGACTTTCGTCTCAACTCTGAACTTATCCTTGCCTGAGGATGCCCCAGGAGGTATATATACTGTTATAATCTCAGCAGTAGGCCCTATTAGGAAGAACACAACTCTCAAGCTCATAGTCATCGAGAAGAAGGGTTACATAGTGTCCTGCCCGAGCAGTATCGATCTAATAGGTGGATTCAGGGAGGACTTAACCCTAAAGGTGAAGCCTACGGGGAACTTCAGCGGGGAGATCGAGGCATCCATAATAGAAGCCCCAAACTGGCTCAATGTTTGGATAAATCCGAGCAAGGGGAGGCCCCCATTCAACTTAACCTTGACATTGAAGTCTCTCCCGGACGTTGAGGCTTCTGGAAGGCTCAAGATAATGTTCAGGGGTCAAGTGAGCAAACAGTACGAAGTAGAAGTGAGGACTAGAATCAGGAGAGTCGCTATTTACAGTAACGATATAGATTGGAAATTATCTAAGGAACTCATAATATCTTACTCAAATTCAACGGGAGTCCCCGTTCATAGGATAAATGATACATCCCTATTCTCAAATTACGATCTCATCATAATCTTGGGAGGCCATAAGGCTCCTACGGATGGATGGATGCCAAAGAACGTAGCATCGAGCTTCATGAATGAGAGTGAGAAGGCCTCTCTGGAGAGAGGGAAAGATCTGATAATAGTGAGGAAGGAGGGCTCAACTATCATAATGATAATAGCCGGTAAGAAGAGGCAGAACACAGCAGCTTTAGTATCATCCGATAGAGATGGTGATGGCTTCCCACTAATAGCTGAAATTCTCAGTGAAGATCCCATTGAGGTGGCCAGAAGCTAGCTTCGGCATCTGATCGATTTTTAAATGATCAATTCAACGTATATTATGCCAGTTAGGTTGCCCAAGCCTGGATTGAGGAATATAGATGGTCATCTACTCTATCTAGAGCATACCGGACCTCACATGGCCACGCTTCAGGTTGTGAACGGTGTATTATCATCGGAACTGACTTCAGCAGGTCAATTGGTTGAGACAATGGATCTCGAGCTCTTCGGGAAATCCCTCTTCATAGAGCACATAATAATGATCTCCCTCTACGATGAGTACATCTATCATGAGACATTGGTCCATCCAGCCCTACTCTCACTCGAGAATCCGGAGAAAGTGCTGATAATAGGAGGAGGGGATGGAGGAGCCCTGAGGGAAGTGCTGAAGCATCCAGTAGGGGAGGTGACGATGGTAGAGCTAGATAGCTCTGTGATAGAGACAGTGAGGAAGCACGTGCCCGAGGTCCCCGGGGACTCCTTCGAGGACCCTAGGCTCAAGCTGATGATAGGGGACGGTAGGAAGTACGTCGAGAGTTGCGAGGAGAAATATGATGCAATAATATTGGATGTAACGGATCCATATGGCCAAGCCGTGAGGCTTTACACGAAGGAATTTTACTCAATGGTCAGGAAGCTCATCAGAGATGGGGGGCTCATGGTCACTCATAGCGAGGGAGTTCACGCGAATAGAGTGGTCTTCCAGAGGATATATAGAGCAATTAAGGAGACTTTCAAGAAGCATGCAGTCGCTAAAGCTTATGTCCCATCTTTCAGTGATGATTGGTCGTTCTCATTCGGCTCAGATTATTTAGTGCCTCCTGAATTAGATGAGGAGAAATTGGAGAAGAGGTTCAATGAGAGATTGAAGGGGAAGACGAAATTCTATCTTCCTGAGATACATTATGCGCTCTTCAGCCTCCCAGCATATCTCAAGGCCGCTCTGGAGGAGGAAGTTCCCCCGAGCACTGACGATAACCCAGCTGAGATATACGAAGAAAGCTAGAACCTGTACAAGAACTCATAGGAGTCCTTTATATCTATTATCTCGAGCCACTTCTTTATCTTCCCCCTTATCCCTTTGAAATTCCTCGAATTTAGTTCCTTGAGGAACTTCCCCAAGACCTCCTCGAAGTAAGGGTTCTGCGATATTAACTCTTGGCTCAGAGCTTCGCTCTGATTCAAGGTAGCTGCTGATATCCTCAAGAACCACGAGATAGTTTTCGTACTCGCTAATCTCAATGAATTGGAATCATCGTCCGATGAGGAGAGGAAGGAGTTAGTGATGAGATGGATCAAGCCCAGCCAAGCCATCGCCCTATCGTGATCCTCTAAGTTCATCGGGATCAACTCGAAGGGGAAGAGGGATGAGAGGTAGGAGATCTCTTCCTCTATATTCGTTACCTCTATTACAGCAGCCCTCCCATATCTAATATCACCTATCCCCGGGCCGAAGAGGGGGTGGAAGGAGATCCCCTTGATCCCTAGCCTCCAGAGATTCCTCATGCTCTCTATGACGGGGCTCTTAACTGAGCTTATCTCCATTATGACGCTTCCCTTCCTCATCTTACCGCTCAGCTCCTCGACTAATCTCGGGACCTTCGATATAGGGACGCATAATAGAGCTGATTCAAAGCTCTCCAAGTCGGAAAGATCGCTCAGTGGCTTGATCCTCTCCCCAGATATACTAGCAACCTTCCTACTATCTAAATCGTAAATGGATACGCAGTGCTCCTCGCTTAAGTACTTCGAGAAGAGCTTTCCCATCTCCCCAGCTCCTATTATCAGGATCTCCAAGATAGGAGGGCCTCCTTCAACAACCTCAATCCACCTTCAGCTCCCTCGCTCGCGAACGTGATCCTTATCCATTCCTTGAATGGACCGAATCCGGATCCTGGAGCTAGTGCTATGCCCCTCTCCTCGAGGACACGCATGGAGAATTCCATAGAATCGAATCCGTCTATCTCAACCTTCGGGAATATATAGAGGCCTCCCTCAGGCTCCTTGTAGCTTATAGGAGCACCTGAAAGTTCGCTAATTGCTCTATCCAAGTAAGACTTCAGCAAGCCCTTGACTTCACTCACCCAACTCTCCCCTCTCTCTAAGACCGAGGCGGATGCATCCTGTATGAACTCTGGGACGTTGCTTATAGTCAAGCTCAAGTACTTAGAGAGCTTCGATACTATCTCCTCCTTCGCGTGTATATAGCCTATCCTGAATCCAGTCATCCCGAATGCCTTAGAGAGAGTGTTCACGCTTATAGTCTTATCGTAAACTTTCGCTGGGGATACTCTATCGACGAGTGATATCTCAGAGTATGCATCATCGCTTATTAGGATAGAATCATTCTCATTCAAATAATCTGAAAGTTCTTCTAGCTCCTTTCTGCTCCAAACTTTCCCATCCGGGTTGTTCGGTGAGCAGACTATGAAGGCCCTTATCCCCTTGACCCTAGGTAGCTCATCTAGGGAGCTTATCTCTATGAACTCCAAGCCTAGGTTAGAGGCCATCCCCTTGTAAGCTGGCCAGGCGGGTATCATAACCCCTATCCTATCTCCAGGCTTCAGTAGAGAGGCTAAGATGGAGTATATCGCGAACTTAGATCCCGGGGTCACTATTATATTCTCAGGCCCGCTCTCTATCTTATCCCTCCTCTTTATCCATTCGCTAGCTGCTCTTCTAAAGGGATCTGAGCCTAATGATGTGCCATATCTGGTCTTCCCCTCCCTTATCGATTTCATCATCTCATCCAAGAGGAAGGGAGGGAATGACCAAGGCGGCTCACCGACCTCGAGGTGATATATCTTGACCCCTCTCCTCTCCAATTGCTTAGCTCTCCTGAAGACCTCTAGATGGGGCCCGGCATCTCCCCCCTCGGGTACCTGAGCCCTTATGGAAGCCGCTATGAGGAAGTTGAATAACCTCCTACAACTCCAATCATCGATCCCCCTCTCACTGCACCTCTCCCTAACATCCCTCCATAAGCTTTCCTCGACATCAGGATCCCTTATCTGAATTCCAATCTCCCTCTTTAGTCTCCCTATCTCCTCAACTAGTTTCAGCCTCTCTGAATAGAGATCCACTAATCTGAGGGTCACTTCCCTGATCCTCTCCCTGAGCCCTTCCATCAGACAACCCCCCTCATGCTCCTCATGATGTGATCAGCTATAGTGAACGCGAGCATACTCTCTACCACCACCACAGCCCTAGGGACTACGCATGGATCATGCCTACCTTTAACCTTTATCTCCACATTCCTCAGCAGTTCCAAGTCCACCGATCTCTGAGGTTTAGCTATCGATGGGGTGGGTTTGAAGGCCACTCTCAGGACTATCGGCTCCCCCGTCGTGATGCCTCCTATCGCTCCGCCATGATCGTTCTTCTCATACCTTATCTTCCCATCCATCACCCTGACGGGATCGTTGTGCTCAGACCCCCTCATCCTAGCTGCTCTGAATCCGGATCCGAACTCCACTCCCTTGACAGCCGGTATCGAGAACATAGCCTTAGCTATATCTCCCTCTATCGTATCAAAAATCGGTTCTCCTAGGCCAGGAGGGACGTTCAAAGCTATGGCTTCGACTATACCACCGACGCTATCCCCTTCCCTCCTAGCCCTCTCTATAGCTGCCGCCATCCTCAAGTAACTCTCCTCATTAGGAGCTCTCACCGGATTCGCATATCTATAACTCCTCGCATCATCTAACGTGAAGCCCTCAGCTCTCTCACCTCCTATCTCAAGGGAATAAGCTATCACCTCTATCCCAAGCTTCTCAAGGATCTTCATAGCCACTGCTCCAGCCATGCACATGGATACAGTCAATCTACCTGAGAAACGGCCCCCTCCCCTAAAATCGTTATACCCGGAGTACTTCAATCTAGCGACGTAATCTGCATGCCCGGGCCTAGGGAACCTGCTGATCTCCTCATAGTAAGATGAGTCTATATCCTCATTCCTGACTATCATGGAGATAGGCGCTCCAGTGGTGAAACCATTGAAGACACCGCTCAATATCTCGACTCTATCTCTCTCAACTCTTTGACTCACTAACTCAGATTGACCTGGTCTCCTGAGGTCCAATATCCTCTGGACATCTTCCTCGCTCAGGGGAAGTCCTGCTGGAGCGCCTTCAACTATCGCCCCGACTATAGGGCCATGGCTCTCACCGAATGATACTAGCCTTAGCTCCCTTCCGAAGATATCTCCTCCCATTGAATCACCCTAAGGTCTGAAGGGCTTTACCCTCAGGAAATCTACTTCAGAGCTCCCGAGGTAAAGTGACACTCTAGCGCCAACTGTAGGAGACACTGTGAAGAATGTCATTGAGTATACGGCGGTGCCATTAGGATCTATTGGCTCTATAGCAATGGAATCATTCAGCTTGACCTCGAAACTGTATTCGAATGTATCTAGCCTCCTCAGATTAGCATCAACTCCTCCAGTTTCGACGCCTAATGGATAGAGCTGTGAACTGAGCCTCAAGTTATCAGCGCGCTTCTCACCTATGTTCCTCAACTTGATGATCAATGAGATCAAGTAGCCGGAGTGAGTCTCCCTAGATACCGTCAAGTAATCATAGATCAGCGGGATCGGGGATCCCCTCTCACTCACTAGGAATATCGGGAAATTCCTGTAGGGCCATCCGATAATCTCAGCTAGCTGGAGGAGATTCGGGAGCTCCCCTGGCCTGAAGAAGCCGGTGGTCTCAATGTAGAAGTAGCTCTTATTATTTAATTCTATCTCTAAAGCTACTGGCCACTCCTTATCCCTGATCCTCTCGTATAGATCCATCAGGTCAACTAGAGCAACGTATATATTGCCAGCCCTTCTGACATCAGCCCTCACTTTAGGGAGCTTGATCCACTCCCGCGGGAGTGAGACAGCTACCGCTGCATGCGTGGGCATTATCAGTAGGATGGAATCGAAGCCCTCATGCCTTAGGAGGGATGAGAGGAGGATGGATAGGTCCTCACAGTCACCATCCCCCCTCTCTAAGGTCTCCAATGGGTAGCTGGGGTAGTCCCCAGTGGGCGAGTATTCATTAGCTTGAGAGTACTTCAAGCTCTGGACGAATGACGCTATGAACCAGACCTTATCGTATCCCTTGATGCCCTCTCTCTCAGCTATGGAATCGAGCTTCTCAGCTAGCTCCTCGAGCACGGGATCATCATGAGGTGTCGTGAGCATGAGATACCACGTGAAGAGAGGAGAATCCGTTTGCAGCTCAACTACCTTCATCCTCGGTTTCACCCTGAAGAAAGTGACTAGATCCTCAGGTATCTCTATAGAGATGGAGTAACTCCTCCCTGAATTCGGAGGGAACTCCCAGTCGTAGGAGAGCCTCTCCTTCCTACCTCCGAATCGCATAGTAGATGCCTCCTCTCGGAAGAGGAAGTCCAATATCCCGTTATCGATAAGAGCCTTCGTTCCCTTAAATGTCTCATTTCTCGTGCTTCCAGCTATGCTTATCACTATTCCTCCTTTAGTAGTTATGCTGAACGTCCAGAAGTTCCTTGAATTGAGGAGTGCGATCTTATCATTGTACGATAGATATCTGCTAGCTATAGTTCCCACTCTATCAGCCTTCGGTCCTCCCAAGATGAAGTAATAATCGTAGCCTTCCTTGAGTCCATCAGATATCTCTACTTCTATATTCCTGCTCTTGAGCCAATCAGAGATCAATTTCGCGGATGCCATATCTTTCTCATTTGATACTATGAGGACTCTCTCCTTCGCTGCATCTATTAACGCTACTTGGAGCGTTAAGAGGAGCAAGAGCAACGGGCATATAACTCTAGGGGAGGATGGACTCATAAGGTTTAAAGGAGACTCAATATAAAAAGATTTGTGGGATTCTTTTCTAAGGACCGTAACTCCTAAGAACGTCTTCCTCGGGCGGGGGTGAGGTTATGAGACCCTTCTCCATCAAGAACTTAGCTGACTCCCTAGCGTTCCTTATTATGCTGACAGCTCTCTCATAGAGCTCCTCCCTACTGAGTATCTTCCTAGCGACTCCTTGCTTTATGGATTGCTCAGCTGCAGCTACGGCCTCGATGGGATAGACCTCCCAGTCCTCCATAGTCGGGAGTATGTAATCCTCATGCAATCCCTTCTCCTCAGCGAACCTCGCTAGCGCATCTCCAGCAGCTATGCACATCTCATCAGTAACGGTCTTGGCCCTGACATCCAGCACTCCCCTGAAGATAGCTGGGAAGGCTAGACTGTTGTTCACTTGGTTGGGGAAATCGCTCCTCCCAGTCGCCACTATCTTCGCTCCCGCCTCCTTAGCTTCCCAGGGCCATATCTCCGGTATTGGATTGGCGCACGCGAAGACTATAGGATCTTTATTCATCAACTTTATCCATTCCTGCTCTATGACACCCGGTCCTGGTTTGCTAGCTCCTACTACAGCATCAGCTCCCTTAAAAGCTTCCTCTATAGTCTTATTGTTCTCTTTGTTAGTCTTCATCGCTAGATCGTACTTCCACTTATCTTCCTTCTCCATTTCCTCCATATCAGGCCTGTCCCTGCAGAGGGGGCCTACTGTATCTATCAGCACGATGTTACCAGGGGGCACCCCAGCTGTTATGAGGACGATAGCCGTCCTCACGTTAGCAGCGCCAGCCCCATACAGGACTATCTTTGAGTCCTTCATGTTCTTTCCAACGAGCTTGAAGGCATTGACGAGCCCAGCATATGTCACAGTAGCAGTTCCCTGCTGATCATCATGCCATACTGGTATCTGGAGTCTCTTCCTAGCTTCCTCCAGGACGTAATAGCACTTCGGTTTCTCTATATCCTCGAGATTCACTCCTCCGAAGTTCGGCTCCACCCACTCCAAGAGTTTTATCATATCATCCGGATCGTGAGCTCTGACTACGAGAGGAAAGGCATCAACCCCGCCGAGGTATTTGAAGAGAAGGGCCTTCCCCTCCATGACAGGTAAGCCTGCCTCAGGGCCTATATTACCGAGCCCCAGGACCCTAGTCCCATCGCTCACTACCGCTACATAATTCCACCTATTAGTTAGGAAGAACGACTTATCGGGATCCGCTTTTATCTCCTTGCAAGCTGCCGCAACTCCCGGAGTATACCAGATAGAGAAGTCATCTAGGGTCCTTATAGCACATTTCGGCATTACTTGGACCTTCCCCTCATAAAACTGATGATAGGGGACGGCCAGTTTGGATGGCTTCTCGGCCTTCTTGAGGAGCTCCTCAGCAGTGGGCTTACGCTCGACCATAATGATCGCCATACTTTTAACCATATGGAAAATTAAATAGTTTACTACTGGAGAGCTGGCCATGCTACAACAAACCTACGATAAAATGGTAAGATTTCCATAGGAATTCATTATGAACCCCTTCTCAAATAGCACTATTTATTACTGAATGCTGGGAAATTCGGCGAAAAGACCGGGGGAGTTGATCCATAGATCCGCTGATCGCAATAGATCTCAGACCCCTTAAATCTCATTAAAATTTATTTCGTTATATTAACTAATAATGAACAATAATATTAGGTCAATTGCAAAATAAATATTAATATTTATTTTTTATAGACGCTGATTCTCTAAAAATTTGAGCATATTCGTAATATGTAAATTTTAACTTTCTGCTGCCCCGTATATCCCTTCGGGATAATGGTTTATATTATCTAAATGATTACTAAAAATCAAATTTTTTATGAATTAATTATCGAAGAATCTCATTAGTATTACAGCATATTATCTTAAGAGGCGTCTGATCCAGTAGAGTTCACACCGAGATCTCAGCTGGTTTTACGAGTATCCTGGCGCTAATCTCCTGAAACTATCGACTTCCTAAAATCAGATCTGATCTAGTGCATCGACCTCATATGTGATTCTCCATAAGTTAGTTATTCACCTAAAGAATGCTTATTCCTCACTCTAAATCGTTATTAGAGCTTTTGAAACGTTATGAAACGATCTCAGCAGTTTGACATATATATGGACTGGCGGTAGTATTATCGGTGCATATGAGGGTAAGCGTGGTCATGGTAGCGAATGCCGTAGTATATAACTTGGGGGTCGCCCTACTGGCCCTAGGTGTAGCTGGAGGGGCCTACGTGATAGTAGCTTCTGTCAACGTGGCCACGCTTTACCTTATATTCCACCTCTCCAAGCTAACTAGGTCCATTTTAAGGCCCTAACGATCCCTCTTTTCTCCTTAAGGATAAGAAGAGGACCAAGATCGCAAGCAATTGGCCTATGATCGTGTAATAGATGCCCAAGTTAACGATCTTACTCTGGATGAAGTAACCGAAGATCGAAGCGCTCACGAGATTTCCCACCCCGTATATCGTGTTGAAGATCCCATAGGCACTTCCCCTCTGATTTTCCGGTGCAAGAGTGCTTATAGCAGCTCTATATATCGATTCCTGCATCCCCAAGATTATCCCGAAGGATATAGCTGCTAACACTATATTTAGCCCTCCTCCGAGGAGAGTTAAGCAGGATGGGGCTATGGAGAGCGCGAATGGGATGTAAAGGAAGGCCCTTCCATATTTATCAAACATGAAACCCGCAGCTAGTGCTGATGCGGTGTCAACTAACTGTATCAACATGTATAGGAGCGCTGCCATCCCTGGATTAAAAGTTAAGCTTGACGAGAGGACTATGAGCGAGACATGGATTAAGGAAATCGTATTCAGGAAGACCGCGATGTTATACATCCAAAAACTCCTCTCATATTTCAGAGAGAGCCTACCCCTGCCTCCCTCATATGGGGATACCCAGGAATATCTCCTATAGACGTAGAGGGTCGAGGTCACGAGGAAGAGGTAAGGTATTAGGGAGCTCAGGAAAGCTATAGAGTAATTGTTCGAATATAAGAGGATGAGTCCCATCATCAAGGGTCCGGCTACTGCCCCTATTTGATCTAAGGCTTCATGGATACCGAATGCCTTTCCAGGCCCCATCCCCCTCGAGATGAATGATATGAGGGAGTCCCTAGCTGGGGTCCTTATCCCCTTGGCTATCCTCTCGATCAGGATCAGTATCACTGCTATCTGGAGGGAATTAGAGAACCCGAGGAGAGGTATCGATAATATGAGAGCATATCCTAAGATGTAGAAGGCCCAGTAGGATTTACTCACATCTACTAAGAACCCGCTTATGAACCTGAATGATATCCCTATGAACTCCGTCACTCCCGAGATCAAACCGACTAGGAAAGCTGAAGCTCCCAGATAGGCTAGATACGATGGTATTATACCTCTAGCCCCTTCATAGATCACGTCTCCGAGGAAACTGACTACGCCGAATAGGATTATCGCTTTATAAACTCCTTTATTGCTCAGAGGAGTCACCTCACCTGCTAGGGGACTGAAAAATAAAAAAATTGTTAGCCGAGTAAGTAGAGGGAGTAGAGGAGTATCGCAGATCCCATGACTATAGAGACGTTGTTGACTAGCTTGAGGAGGACGTGGAGGCTGGGTCCCGCGGTATCCTTTAGGGGATCTCCGACAGTATCCCCTATTACTGAAGCCTTATGCTCCTCAGTCCCCTTCCTACCGCTCCTCTCTATGTACTTCTTCGCGTTATCCCAAGCAGCCCCTCCCGTGTTCATGAGGAACGCTAACATGATACCTGCGGCAGTCACGCCTATCTGGAAGCCTCCCAAGGCTACGGGCCCTAGGAGGAAGCCTACTACTATCGGGGTAACTAAAGATACTAGGCTAGGGACTATCATCTCCTTCTGGGCAGCTCTAGTACTTATATCAACACATTTAGCATAATCGGGCTCATTCTTTCCCTCTAAAATCCCAGGAATCTCCCTGAATTGTCTCCTGACTTCCTTTATCATCTCCCAAGCTGTCCTTCCTACAGCTCTTATGGCCCTACTGGAGAAGAAGAATGGAAGTATGGCGCCCGAGATGAGCCCTATCAGAGTGACAGGTTGCATTAAGTTGAAGTCCTCTATCCTGACCACATCTACATATGCCTGGAAGAGGAGGAGAGATGCCATCGCAGCGCTCCCCATAGCGAATCCCTTAGCGAGAGACTTAGTGGTATTTCCAGCGGCATCCAGGACATCCTTAACCTCGCTACCTACTTCCTCCTCTATCCCCGACATCTCTATTATACCGCTAGCATTATCAGCTATCGGGCCATAGCCGTCCATAGCTAGTATTATCCCAGTGAGTGAGAGCATCCCTATGGTAGCTGCTACTGTCCCATAAATACCTGAGAAATGCGGAGGAATGCCATTCATCTGTCCATATATCCCTCCCAAGTAGTAAGAAGCTCCTAGAGCCGCTAAGACTGATATCACTGGGATAGCTGGGGCCTCCATGCCAACGGAGAGACCGGAGAGTATCGTAGTCGCGGGACCAGTCTCAGTCGATCTGACTATATCGAGGACGGGCCCGTGGACCTCAGTGTAATACTCTATCGCCAACTCTATTATGAGAGCAGCTGCCATACCGAGGAGAGATGCTATATAGAGATATTCGTGACCCGGGCCGAACCAAGATGTTACGAAGTAAAAGAGGACAGCTGTAGTTATCACAGAGGCTATCAAAGCCCTCCTCATGGCAGAGACAGGCATCTCCCCCTCTCTGGGTTTGACGAAGAGGGAGCCCACTAGAGTCCCTATTATACCTATAGCTCTAGCGACTAACGGGAAGAAGATGAAGTATAAGTTCTTAGTCAGTAGGTAGAGGGCTGCCCCTATTATCATAGACCCTATGTTCTCAGCTGATATAGATTCGAATAGATCGGCACCTCTACCCGCGCAATCCCCGACGTTATCGCCTACGTTGTCTGCTATGACGGCTGGATTCCTAGGGTCATCCTCAGGTATTCCAGCCTCGACCTTCCCGACTAAGTCAGCTCCCACATCAGCCGCTTTCGTGTAGATACCGCCACCTAGCTGAGCGAAGAGAGCCGCTAAGCTAGCGCCGAATCCGAATCCCATAACTAAGGTAGGGATCCTCTCGACTTCGCTCCATCCGTTGAGCCACCAGTAGAGGAAGAACATACCAGCTACTCCAGCTAAGCTCATGGAAACTACCATGAGCCCTAAGACGAGGCCACCTAAGTAAGCTACGATGAGGGGCTTTTCCTTACTTTCTCTAGCTGCTTGCGCTACTCTGACGTTTGTTATAGTGGCCGCATCCATAGATACGTAACCAGCGAGTAGGGAAGCTATAGTGCCGAGCATGAATGACGCTGAAACGTATGGTACTCCCCCATGCTGGATGAGATCCAGTATGTAGATGAGGGCCCCTATGACGACCATAATTAAGAGTATAACTTTATACTGCCTATGGAGATAGGCTTTTGATCCTTTCCTTATCGCTTGACTTATTTTAATCATTTTTTCATTCCCTGGGCTCATTCTAGCTATTAAGTACCTCAGTAGTAGGGCTATAAGGATGCCCGAGGTCGCGGATGCTAAGATCACCAGTTCCCAGAGCACTTCGATCCCCCCTGCCGCGAGCCCTCAAATAATTAAAAAGTTTACCACTCAACTGAAGGCACATATTCAAAATGGTAAAAATATTTTCCGTAAAAAATTGAGGATATTCACCCCTATATAACATGAATATTCACTACACATCTTTGATTTTTTAATATTTTATACCATAATTCTCCATTTAGTTCCTTTAGGAGTGTCCTGCACGTCGATCCCTAGCTCTCTCATCCTTCCCCTTATCTCATCAGCGAGATCGTATTCCTTTCTCCTCCTCAGATCCTCCCTCACATCAAGTATGAGGGAGATTAGAGCATGAAGCATTGAAGTATCAGGACCTTCCTCGATTCTTAGGCCTAATAGATCCAGGAGCTCTGAGAAGGTAGAGATAACTTCATTCATACCAGCCTCGCTTATCCTACCTCCCCTCCCGGAGAAGGAATTCACATCACTCACTAATTCATATAGCTCGCCTAGGGCTTCGGCAGTATTTACATCATCGAGCATCCTCTTATAGAAAGAACTCCTCCTTTCCCTAACTTTACTCAAGAATTCCCTCTCCTCATCCCCTCCTTCCCCTATCTCCAGCTCTTTGAAGTTCTCGAGGCAGTTAACTATCCTCTCATAACTGCTCCTCGCTTGCTCCAAATATTCCCACCTGAAGTCTATCGGCGACCTGTAGTGCCTCGAGAGGAGGAATAGCCTGAGCGTATTAGCATCATACTTCCGAAGGGCATCCCTTATAGTCACGAAATTCCCTAGAGATTTAGACATCTTTTCCCCTTCGACTGTCAGGAGGCCCGTGTGTATCCAGTACTTAACGAAAGGCTTCTCCCCAGTGAAGCTCTCCGCTTGCGCTATTTCCGCCTCATGATGGGGGAAAGCTAGCTCTATTGCGCCACCATGTATATCGTACTGCTTCCCGAAGTGCCTTATTGATATAGCTGTATCCTCTATATGCCAGCCGGGCCTCCCGTAACCCCAAGGCGAGTCCCAGCCGAATTCCTCCCTAGGCCTGTTCCTCCAGAGGGCGAAATCCCCCGGATTTCTCTTAGTTGGATCTGGCTCTATCCTGTGGACCCTCAGTTCCTCAGGCCTCTGACCCGAGAGTTTCCCGTAGTCCGGGAAAGTCGTTATATCAAAATATACGCCGCTCTCAGTTACGTAAGCTTTACCCAATTTTATCAGGGCCTCTATCTGCTCAAATATCTCCTTTAGGTAATCGGAGGCTCTAGCGTATAGATTCACGCTCGTTATGTTGAGGGCCCTCATGTCCTCATAATAGTAGCTCTCGAACTCCCTCGCTAACTCGATAGGATCCCTCCCTTCCTCAGCAGCTCTATTGACTATCTTGTCATCAACATCCGTTATATTCTGGAGGTAGAAGAGGGAGTAACCTAGCTTCCTCAATAGCCTAGCGAGCGTATCATAGAAAACGTAGGTCCTTGCATGGCCAAGGTGCGAGTAATCGTATACAGTAGGCCCGCAGACGAACATGAAAACTCTCCTTCCAACGAGGGGTTCGAAAGGCTCGAATCTCCTCGTGAGAGTATTGAAGACTACGAGATCAGCAAAGGCGGTCACCCATAGCGAGCACCTGAGCTAAGGAGCTGTACCACTTATAAAGTTTTCTTGGAGGTAATAGTGTGAGGTACCCCGAGCTGCGTGAGAGCATAATAATATCTGCAGCCTTCCTCTCAGTTACAGTAATTCTTCTCTTTCTAACGGGAGCTTTAAGCATAGAGGTGCCCGTTTCTGAGGAGAAGAGAGTGGGAATAATTAAGCTACCGGAACCAATGCTCAAGGGCTCTGTCTCCGTTGAGGAAGCGATAAGCAAGAGGAGATCGATAAGGGAGTATAAAGATGAGCCCCTGAGACTGGAGGAGCTGAGTCAATTGTTATGGGCTGCTCAAGGGATAACATCCCCCAAGGGATTCAGATCCGCCCCGAGCGCTGGAGCTACTTATCCACTCGAGATCTACGTCTCAGTGAGGGAGAAAGGAGTAATCGGGCTCTCAGCTGGGATCTATCACTACAACCCCTTCGAGCACTCCTTAGTCATTATTAAGGAGGGAGATCACTCCTTAGAAATTTATAGAGCATCTCTGAACCAGGAGTGGGTTAAGGAAGCCCCCATCTGCATAATAATAGCGGCTGATTTCAGCAGGACCACCTCTCGCTACGGCGCTAGGGGGGAGAGGTACGTCTACATGGAGGCCGGTCACGTGGGCCAGAATATATACTTGCAGGCAACAGCATTAGACCTAGGTACTGTAGCCGTAGGAGCTTTCCACGACGATCAATTGAAATCGATAATAGGTTGTGAGGAGGCTCCGATATACTTATTCCCGGTGGGGAGAAAGTGATGTTGATGCTCGATCATCATTCGTTGGGCTACATCTCCCTCTGGTATGGAACAGCTACTCTAATGACGGGGATAATATTACTGATCAACAAGAAGCCTATCTTAAAATATGTGAGGTATATCAGGCTCCTCCACTTACTGCTAGGGGCTACTACAGGTCTGCTCGGCCTCCTCACTTATCTAGCTGCAATTTAAGGTTTAGGCGGTGGATAGCTGCTAGTATCCTCGTAGAACCATAATACCGTCTCGCCGTCTGAGAGGAGGTACTTATCAGCAGCTACTGGCCCGAGCACCCAGCCCATCGATCTATCCCAGTACCACCATATCCAGTATCGGGACCCCTCATTCCTCACGCCGTCTATGGAATTGATGAAGCACCCCATCCCGGGGTACTCCGTGTAGTTGACAGAAGCGACGCTCTTAGTCGCTTCCAGGAGAGTAGCCCCCCTCTTGAGCAAAGTTGAGTTGTGCCATTCAGTCCTGTTATCGTATCTTATCCCTATGTTCACCTTTATCACTCCCTCTTGTTCTCTCATTGCTTCATTCAAGTAGAGGGATGTGGATGCGACTCCCCAGATGAAGAAGAGCACGACTAATGCCTTGAGGACTCTCCCGCTCATATGCATCATGGATGGATTATCCATCCACAATGCTTATAAAGTTTACGCTCACCTCATGATTGCTTGATGGCACTGAGCGAACTGAGATCGGCAATTGAGAGGCTTCCAGGCCCTTTACCGAATTATAACTTACTGCATGCGATCCTCCTCATACTCACTCTCGAGAAGGGTCCTTGCGGGAGGAAGAGGCTATCATCTATTATCTCCCTCGGTGAGGGGAGCGCGAGGAGCCTCATCAGTAGGTTGAGGGATCTCAAATGGGTGGACTGTGGGAGGGAAGGATGTTTCCTCACACCTCTGGGCAGGGAGAAAGTTGAGGAGCTGAGGAAATGTCTTTTAGGACCTATAAAGGTCAAGTTGATGGAACTCTTCAAGGGGGATGTTTACTTGACACTAGTTAAGTGCGTCAATTATTTCAATATCTTGGATCTGAGGGATGAGGCCGTCAGGTTCGGGGGCAAGGGGGCTCTTATATTGATCGCTAGGGGGAGGAGCTTTATATTCCCAGAGAGTGGAGAGGATCTATCGCTGTACGCTCCAAATGATAGCAAGCTCCTGGAAAGCTTAGGGGCTTCTGATGGTGATTTAATAATAATAGGGCTCTCAGATGATCCTCAGATATCTAAACTTTCCTCATTAGGGGCATCTTTGCTCGCGATCCAAGGTCCGGGGAAATAATTTAAAGCGATCAGTATTATTGGCTGGGTGCGAAATTGAGCTGGTCCGTCCTCGAGGCACTGAGAAAGGATCCCGAGATCTTGAGGGAGAACCTGAGGAGGAGATTCCTCCCCCTGGATATGTTAGAGAGAGCAATAGAATTAGATAAGAAGTGGAGGGAGGCTGTCACTGAGTTGAATTCCCTCAGGGAGAGGAGGAATGAGATAAACAGATCCATACCTAGAGCGGATCCGAGGGAAAGGGAGGAGCTGATAAGGAAGGCTAAGGAGATCGGTGAGGAGATAGAGAAGCTTGAGGGTATAGTTGAAAAGTTATCTCAGGAGAGGGATTCAATTTTAATGTCTATGCCGGCTTTAATAGATGATAGTGTCCCGATAGGGCCTAATGAAGATTATAATAGGCCTATAAGGTTCTGGGGTAAGCCAAAAGTACCTAAGAGCAAGTTGGATTCCTTCATGGAGGAAACTAGGGGTTTCAACGTTGAGTATGAGCTAATAGATTGGGAGCCAGTGGGTCACGCTGATGAACTCGAAGCGATGTTGAAGCAAATTGATACAGTTAAAGCGGGGCAGTTAGCGGGTAGCAGGTTCTTCTACCTATTCAAGGATATAGTATGGCTTGAACAAGCCTTAATGCTTTTCGCTCTTGATAAAATAAGTAGGAAGGGTTTCATACCGGTAATACCTCCATATATGATGAGGAGGGATTATTACCTCGGCGTAGTTGACCTGAATACGTTCGAGGACAGCATATACAAAGTAGAAGGGGAGGACCTTTACCTAATAGCCACATCGGAGCATCCATTAATAGCGATGCACGCTGGCGATACCTTCACTGAGGACGAGCTCCCTAGGCTCTACGTGGGCTTGAGCCCCTGCTTCAGGAAGGAAGCTGGTACGCACGGTAAGGACACTAAGGGGATATTCAGAGTGCATCAATTCACCAAAGTAGAGCAGATAGTCTTCTCGAAGCCTGAGGAAAGCAATTATTGGCACGAGAGACTGATAGAGAACGCTGAAGAGATCTACAGGGAGCTGGAGATACCCTATAGGATAGTCAATATAGCATCAGGCGATTTAGGAGCTAGCGCTGCGAAGAAATACGATCTAGAGGGCTGGTTCCCAGCTCAGGGTAAGTACAGGGAGTTGGTGAGCTGTAGCAATTGTGTAGATTGGCAGAGCTACAGGCTCAAGATAAAGCTGGATAGGAAGGGCAGGAGGGAGTTCGTCCATACGCTGAACAGCACAGCGCTAGCTACGACGAGGACGATAAGCGCGATAGTGGAGAACCACCAGAGGGAGGATGGTAGCGTGAGGATACCTAGGGCCCTCAGGAAGTATCTCGAGATATTCGAGCAGGCCCCTAAGGAGGAAATAGTCCCAATAGGAAAAATATTGAAGGAATGATCAGAGGAATATCTTCCCGGGGTTCATTATGCCGTTAGGGTCCAATAGCTGCTTTATCATCTTCACTACCTCAACGTAACCCTCTCCCCTCACTGCTTTTATCTCCTCTAAGAATAGCTCCTTCTTAGCGAGCCCTATACCGTGCTCCCCGCTTATAGCACCTCCCAGCTTTATAGCTAGCTGTCCGGTCTTCACGAATAGTTCCTTAGCTTTCCTCAATTGCTCCTCATCCCTAGGATCGAAGCATATATTCGGATGGAGATTTCCATCACCAGCGTGGCCGAAGACGGGCATCCTCAACCCATATTCCTTCCTCATCCTATCGAGTTCCCTTAATGCTTCCATGAGTTTAGATAGCGGCACGGTTATATCCTCGAGTAGCACCCCTGGATATGCCCTAGTGACAGCAGCGTAAGCGCCCTGCCTAGCTAAGTAGAGCTGCTCCATCTCCTCGGGATCATCACTCGCTCTCGTCCTTCCCCCACAATCCTTTATAACGTTCTCAACTTCTCTAGCTATCCTCCAAACGCTTTCCCTAGGCCCATCTACATCAGCCATCACCATGCCTTCCGCTACCTCTATGTTATAGCCCAGGGACTCGTTGACTATCTCGATCGTCTCCCTATCGAGTAACTCCAATATCATTGGGACGTAACCCCTCCTCCTTATTTGAGAGATAGCTTTACCAGCGTCCTCTATCCTATCGAATACACCTAGGACCCTAACTACCTTCTCTGGGAGTGGATAGATCTTGAGCCAAGCTCTAGTTATGACGCCTAGCGTCCCCTCTGAGCCTATGAATAGGGACATCAGGTCAGGGCCCCACCTCCACTTGTAGACTGGCTCACCTATCCTGAGTTTCTTGCCCCCTGGGAGTATAACTTCCATCGCGAGGACCCAGTTCTTCATGACGCCGAACTTAGCCCCCCTGAGGCCTCCTGCGTTCTCAGCTAATGAGCCGCCTATAGTCGCTATCCTCGAGCTAGCTGGATCGGGCGGGAAGAAGAAACCATGGCTCCTGCAGGCCTTATCTACCTCTAGAACAGTAGCTCCAGCTTCAGCCATGACGTAACCATCATCTATGTTCACCTCTACCTTATTCATCGGCGTGAGATCCAGCACGATAGCTCCGGGGACTGCCGGGACTGAGCCACCGCTGAGAGAAGTGCCGCTCCCCCTGGGGACTACTGGCACCTTCTCCCTGTCCGCTAGCTCTAATACAGCTCTGACGTCTTCCTCACCGCCAGCCCTGATCACAGCAGCTGGAGGTTGTTTGAACTCCGTATAAGCATCTACGCCGTATGAATATAATTCCTCAGGCTCTGTGAATATCTTCTCCTTCCCTATCCTCTTACTCAACTCAGAGAGCACGGATCTCATACCCGAGCTCATGATCTCACCCCTAGGGGACCGTCCCCGAGTATATAGCGTAAGCCCTCCCGTAAACTATGAGCTCTTGCACGTGGAGGCCAGCGGGACACTCCTGGGAGCATCTACCGCAGAGGACGCATGTATAAAGCCTATCCAAGACCTCCCTCGGCCTCACTGGATCCCCACTAACTAATGAGTTTATTAAAGTGATTCTCCCCCTGGATGATCTACTCTCGAGTCTATTCATCGCTTTGGAAGTGGGGCATTCCACGTTGCAGAAGCCGCACTTCTTACACCTATCTGTTTCCATCTTGAGGACCTTCGATAAATCTTCTAAACTTAAGCTATCGAAATGAGGGCTCTTAGGGAAGACTTTGTACCTCTTAAAGCTCTTCACCTCGCTCTCAACATTCTCAGATCCTCTAGCCATGGCCTCAGCTATTAAGGAAGCGAGGTCCTCCACTTCAATGCGATGGCCGATGGAATCGAACCCGGTCCTCAGCATTAAGATGCAAGCAGGACAGGAAGTCAGGACTAAGCTAGCTCCAGTCCTCTTGAGCTCCATCACCCTATCGAGAGATACCTTCCTAGCCACAGGAGGTTGAGTGAGTTCTAATCCTCCGTCACCACTGCATCCCGTGAATATGCCTCTCCTCTCCGGTTCCACGAGCTCAACACCATCTATCCTAGATAGGATGAACCTGATCTCATCCACGACTCCGAGCGTTCTAGCTAAGTAGCAGGGGTCGTGATAAGTCACCCTGATCTCCCTACCTAGATCGAACTTCAGGCCCAATTCAGCCATCCTCTCAGCCACTACCTCGACGAAATGGTAGCATTCTACATCCCAACCATCGACGAACTCTGGATAGTAGAGCCTGAAAGCTGTGGCAACGATGGGATCGAGCGTTATTATCCTCCTAACTCCCAACTCCTTGAGTCTCTCGTGCACCCAATTAGCGTGTTCCTTGAACTCCCTCAGGAGGCCGTACGTGTGTAGTGCTACGCCAGAAGGTGGTTCATCCTCGAAGAGGAACCCGATCTCAACCCCTAACCCCTTCAAAACTTTAACAGCATCTTGCAAAGCCTTCTCGTATCTCTTATTAATCCCTCCCCATAAACTGTTCATCCCCACAGTGTAGATACCTAGCTTCCTCATGATAGGCCCTATCTTCGCGAGATGATTTATTTCCATTAGCCCTTCAACTCTTCTCAAGATCCTGAAGGCCCCCTCGGAATATCCCATCACGGGATACATCTCGCCAGCGTAGAATATCGTTCCATTTACGGGTCCCCTCTCGAGCAATCCCTTGGCCCACTCCACTCTCTTACTCGCTCCTATCCCGAGGACATCTCCGACTTCCTTCGTATTTCTCGCGGCGAAGCTCACTACTTCGGGGACGATCGATCCCATGAGATCCCCCGGCCGCAGCGCATTGGAAAAATATTAAGTTTTGGTTCTCTTCAAGTGCTGGGGATCTCCCGATTTTTTACACGTTGTGTCGAGAGCCTCATGTCACTTTTGCTGAGGAATCAAAACACTCTCAAATAAATTCATCATTCCTACACCAATGATTCCAAGGCTGTTGAATTCCATTGATAGTCCTTGATAGTATCTAATAATCGCTCCTTAACGGGGACTTATGCTCAGAATTCTCTTCCAGGAAGACTTCACTAAAACTCTAGTGTTCAGATCTCCAAGATGAATCATGATTAAACATATATGCGATTCCTCACTTTAGGATTTCCCCTATTTCTCTCATCAAACGCTCCGCTATAGCTACGATCTCCTCCGCCTCCTCCCCGAAGGTATCCGCTCTATGATCGGCCTTCTTCCTCAGATCGAATAAGAAGAGGTAACTTGATTTGATCTCCTCAGCTCTTTCTCTCCCGACCTTCCTCTTAACCTCCCTAAATAACGCGTTAGCTATCTTATCATCCCTCCTCGTCATTAGACCCGGAAAGAAGCTCTCAACGAAGAGCCTAACGGCGAAATATGAGGCTGAGACAGCTTTATTGTAGCACCCATGCTTCAGATCTTCCTTAGCCTCCCTGAGTAATATCTCGGCTTTATCTAACTTTGACATCCCTTCCACCTGAGCTCATGAAGACCCTAACAGCTTCCTCATCCCCCTCATCCACTACCAAAGGATTCAGTCTCTCACCGCTCCTCACAGCTAGCTCCATCACCCTCCTCACATCATCTAGCGTGGGATTCTCGATCACCACAAGCACATTCGAATCGTACACCTGATCATCTGGACTAGGAAGGGCTATAACTCTCTTCAGACGCACGCCAAAGTGAAGCAGGAGGCTCTCCGCGAACTTGATAATGGAGACTGCCCACCCCTCGGACCCGCGCATCTCCAGTACTATAGGGAGCATCTATTTCTCATCAAGTGATGGAGTAATAAAGGTGAGGGGCCTCACTACCATCAGTGCGATCCCCATCCATGACTTAGATTCACTTGCCTCAGGATGGTCTCTCGAGATAGAGGCTTCTATGAGCCCCTTACAGTGCAGTATATTGAAGCGATCCCTCATGGTAAAGTTTTTATATTGAGAATGAACCTCAGGGAGGTGTGCAGCTTGAGGAGGGATCGAGAAACTTCTTAGCTGCTCGAGATCCCTGAGACTCCATTCATCTGAGTCCGGGAGGTGTCCATTTTGGTCAAAGTCATAATGCCAGATGGAACCATCTTGAGCGCTGAAGAGGGGAAGAGGATCTTGGATGTGATACCTAAGGGCGTCGGACTAATAGCTGAGGCATCAGGGAGACTCTTGGACCTCTCGACAGTGATAAGTGAAGATTTAGGCGAGATAAGAGTCCTTGACTTCAACAGAAGGGAGGGAAGAGAGGCTTATTGGCACACAACATCTCACATATTAGCTCAAGCCGTGAAGAGGCTCTTTAAGGAAGCTAAGCTCGGAATAGGTCCTCCTATAGAGGAGGGCTTCTACTACGAATTCGATTTAGGGGGTAAAACTTTCTCTCAGGAGGACTTGGAGCTGATAGAGGTTGAGATGGGGAGGATAGTCGAGGAGGATATTGAGATAGTGAGGGAAGAGATGAGGAGGGAAGAGGCTATAGCTCTCTTCAGGGAAGCGGGGGAGCCATATAAAGTGGAGCTCTTGGAGGAGATGGAGGAGCCAGTAGTATCGATATATAGGCAGGGGGAGTTCTTCGACCTCTGCAGAGGCCCTCATTTACCTTCAACTGGTTATGTTAAGTATGTGAAGCTGCTTCAGGTATCCTCATCCTACTGGAGGGGGGATGAGAGGAATCCGGTGATGCAGAGAGTCTATGGTATATCCTTCCCCTCAAAGGAGATGCTAGATGAGTTCTTAATGAGGAGGGAGGAGATAAGGAAGAGGGATCATAGGGTTATAGGGCCTCAACTAGATCTTTTCTCGATGCCATCTGAGATAATAGGTCCCGGTCTGATCTTATGGCATCCCAAGGGCGCTAGAGCTAGACGCATTATAGAGGAATTCTTGGTGAGGGTCCACTTGAGCAGGGGTTACGAGCTCGTCTACTCACCTCATATAGCTTACAGCACACTCTGGAAGATCTCGGGGCACTTAGATTACTACAGAGACTATATGTACGTGTTCGAGAAGGAGGGGATGGAGCACGCTGTAAAGCCTATGAACTGCCCCTTCCACATATTAATCTATAAATCGAAGAGGAGGAGCTACAGAGAGCTTCCATTGAGGTTATTCGAGCTCGGGACTGTCTATAGGTTCGAGAAATCTGGTGTGCTTCACGGCTTGCTTAGAGCGAGGGGATTCACTCAAGATGATGCTCACATATTCACCACTAAGGAGGACCTGGAGGATGAAGTGATAGGGCTCATAGATCTCAATGAGTACTTGATGAGTTCCTTCGGTTTCGAGGAACTCAAAGTGGAGGTATCTACTTGGGATCCGAGGAGGAGATCCGATTACATGGGCTCTGATGAGGATTGGTCAGCTGCTCAATCCTCCTTAGAGGGCGCTCTGAGGAGGAAGGGGTATAGATATGAGATCATGGAGGGGGAGGCGGCATTTTACGGTCCTAAGATAGACATGAAGCTCATAGATTCGATAGGGAGGGAGTGGCAACTCAGCACGATACAGATAGACTTCAACCTCCCGAAGAGATTCGATCTCAAGTATGTGAGAGCTGATGGGAGCGAGGAGCACGTCGTAATGATACACAGAGCCCTATTGGGATCTATAGAGAGGTTCTTCGGGATACTCCTGGAGCACTACTCTGGGAACTTCCCATTATGGGTAGCTCCGATTCAACTGAGGATACTGCCAGTCTCCCAAGCTCAAGAGGAGAGAGCGGAGGAGCTCTTATCTCATCTGATAGCTAGAGGGGTTAGGGCAGATGTTAGGAAAGCGGATTCGACTCTCAGTTACAGGATAAGGGAGAGCGAGCTTGAGAAAATACCAATAATTGCGATAATAGGGGATAGGGAGATGAGGACAGGTGAGATATCAGTTAGGGTCAAGGGGAAGGAGAACTTGGGGAGCATGAGCTTGGATGATTTCTTCAGGGCCTTCGGGAAGGAACTGCTCCCCCCAGATATGAGGTAACATTTTTTATTTCTCCTTGGGCTGTCCGCGTATGAAACGGGGAGCCACGCTATTGGGTGCTTTAGCGATAATAGTCCCCCTATCCTCAATATTACTCTCGATATACCTCTCACCATGGTTCAGGTGGGAGAAGAATGCATTAAGCGATCTAGG
>JAVCBY010000014.1:0-28454 GCA_037917625.1 Thermoproteota archaeon
TATCGATAGAGTCGAGGGGATACGGGGCTACTAAGAACCCGACGCAGTTAGAGGAACTCCATCTGAGGCCCAGGGACTACGTGACCTTCATCATAATAATAGTGATTTTCGCGTCCTCCATCTACACAAATTATACGATCGCTCCCCCCTTATACTCAGACTTCCTCCAATTCCTCAGGTCGCTAGTGAGGGGTTGATCTTGTTAGATGTGACTGATGTGTTCAGGATATGCTCAGAGAGGAGGAGGGAGGGGAGGAGGGTGATAGATGCCCACATAGGGGAGCCCAGTCACCCTCCTCCAGTGAGCGTGAGCGGGATCCTCAGGCGAATTGGGGATGTGGGATCCAGATACATGCCGTTCGAGGGGCTGAGGGAGACGAGGGAGAGGATCTCTAAGTTCGCTAGGGACTTCCTGAGGAGGGATATAGATCCTGATGAGATATTCTTGACTAATGGGGGAGCTCAAGCCCTAACATCGACTCTGATGGTCCTAAGGAAGAGGAAAATACTTCTCCCGGCCCCTGGATTCACTCAGTACTTCGATAACGCGAGGATAATGGACTTGAGCTTCTCCACTTACGATCCCACAGCAGAGGAGCTCGTTGATGAAGTCCTCGGGAAGTTAGGTGATGCTGGAGCAGTCCTCATAAACTATCCCAATAACCCCACGGGCTTCGTCCCTGATAATGATGTCCTCATGGAGTTATGGGATGAGTTGAGGATGAGAAATGTGCTGCTGATAAATGATGCAGCTTACTCTCAGATATACTTCGATTCGAAACCCGAGGTACCGGGGGACATAATAATAGATACTTTCAGCAAGACCTTCGGCATACCCGGGCTGAGGCTGGGTTACGTTTACTGGGGGCTGGAGGATAGGAAAGGGATATTCGATGCCGTCTACATCACATCAGCTGGAGTCTCGGAGATATCTCAGATAGTGTTGAACGCACTCCTCGACTCACTCACAGAGGATTACTTAGAGAGCGTGAGATCCCATTACAAGAGGAAGAGGGATAAGATAGTTGAGCTCATGGAGGGCTTCTCCTTCCCCTATCCAAGGGGAGCCTTTTACATATTCGCTAGTCATGAGAAGCTGAAGGATTCGAAGGAACTAGCTTTAAGGCTCCTTCAGAGGGATCCAGCAATAGGGATAGTCCCGGGGGATGTCTTCATGGGGGATGAGAGGAGCTTCAGGATATGTTACAGCCTCCTCAACGATGATGAAGCCGAGGAAATGGTTAAGATGATCCTGGAGGAAATTCATAGGATGTAATTTACTGGTAGATACTTAATCTCATTCTTTAAGAGGTTAGCCAGTTTCCTCGTCGTCCTCGTTACATCCTCCTTAGCAGAAGCTTCCTCTAAGCTGAACCATGAGACATCAGTGGCATCACCTCCCGGCCTCTCAGATCCCTCTATCGAAGCGGGATCGAATATTATGTCCGAGAAGGATTTGAATATGAGGGGAGCGAATCTGAGGCCAGCTAGTAGCGTGAAGGAGAAGCTGTAAGGGAGTCTGAGGCTGTGAGCGAGAGCTGACATTTTCGTTATCGAGGTGGTCATCACGAATATTATGGCCGCTATCACTACGACCAATATCTTAGCGGATATGAAGAGACCGTATAGAAGGCCCTCTAGTGTGAATTCCCCTATATCCTTCTCCCAAAGCTTGAAGTGACCTATCGCGAATAATGGAGTCACGCCCCCTCTATACAGGAATCCCTGAACGATTATGAAGAAGAGGAATATCCCGAGCAGGACCTTTATCACTATAGCCACTCTCCAGAACTCTATACCAGCTATCCTCCATATTATGAGCTCGAAAGCTAGGACGATGAGTAAGGGCACTACGGAGTAATCGTAAGTGAAGATGAGGGCTAGCATCAGTGCTGCGAGCAGGAGCAGGGCTTTCGTCATTGGATGCAATTTATGAATTATAGTATCTTTCTCAACATATTTGAAAGTCATTTGACCACCTCCACTACATCTAAGAATTCCTCTATCTTTATTATCTGGCTAGGTATTCCCATTTGGCTCATGGAAATCGCTAATCTCGTTATTTGCGGGGGCATCACTCCAGCTCGCCTCAGCCTCTCGATATCGTTGAATACCGCGTGGGGATCTCCGTCCATTATTATCTTACCGTTGGCCATCACTATCACTCTATTAGCATACTTAGCGATCAGATCCATATCATGAGTTATCATTATGATAGTCTTCCCCCTCTCATGCAGTTCCTTAGCTAGATCAGCTAAGAGGTACCTCCCCCTATAGTCCTGAGCTGTCGTCGGTTCATCGAGTATCACCACTTCGGGGTTCAACGCTAACGTAGCTGCAGCTGCTAGGAGCCTCCTCTCCCCGAAGCTGAGCTTGAATGGAAAGTATTCCGCTTTCTCCCTCAATCCGACCATATCCAATATCTCTAAGGCGAGCTTCCTCGCTTCCTCCCCCTTTACGCCTATGTTCCTGAGGCCGAACATTACTTCTTCGATCGCTGAGATCGTGAAGAGCTGGTAATCTGGGTTCTGTAATATTAGCCCTATCCTCCTAGCCAGTTCGCCTACTGTGAACTTGGAGACATCCTCACCCTTGAATAGGACCTTCCCTTGCTGAGGTTTGAGGAGCCCTATCATGGTCTTGACTAAAGTGGATTTCCCCGATCCGTTCATCCCTATCACCCCCAGGAAGTCCCCCTCGTATACAGTCAGGCTCACGTTATCCAAGGCCCTGACCCCTCCAGGGTACTCGAAGGTCAGATCCCTCACCTCTATTATCGCTCTCTCATTCCTCCTCTGCTCGAAGCTCAGCTTACCTGAGACCCTGATCTTTCCATCCTTTATGAACTTAGATAATATCTTATTTGCCTCTAACTCGTTTATCGGAACCTCTTCGGGGTTCAATCCTCTCTTTGCGAGTTCATATGTCAAGATAGCTACATCTGGTGCCTTTACTCCAGCTCTCTCCATCAATTCGACATCAGAGAATATCTCCTTAGGGCTTCCAATAGCCAACAAGTTCCCATCCTTAAGTACGATGACTTTATCGGCTATCTCAGCTATCTCCTCAGTCTGATGGGTAGTTATCACCATAGTGACACCCCTCCTCTTCAGTTCCTTGAGAGTAGCCATGACCTCTCTAACTCCAACGGGATCGAGCTGGGATGTGGGTTCATCTAATACCAGGACCTTAGATCTCATCGCTAGAGCTGAAGCTAAGACAAGCCTCTGCTTCTGTCCCCCGGATAACTCGTCTGGAGATCTATCCTCCAGACCGCTTAAGCCCGTGACTTCTAGAGCCCACTTCACATTAGCTAATATCTCCTCCTTGCTCAACCCTAAATTGCTGGGGCCGAAGGCTACCTCCATGAAGACAGTGGGGGAGAATATCTGAGAATCCGGGTCCTGAAGTACTATAGAAACCTGCCTAGAGAGATCTCTCATCTGAGAGTCCTTCGGCTGAATTCCAGAGACGCTCACCTTTCCCTTTATTGTCCCCCCATATATGTGCGGTATCACCCCGGATAATAAGTAGCATAGAGTGGTCTTACCTGCCCCATTCTCGCCTACTACAGCGACGGCTTCCCCTTCCTCAACAAAAAAAGAGATATTTTTGAGGGCAACAGTGCCGTCAGGATATGTGAAAGTGACATCTTCGAGCTCAATGACCCTTCCAGGCATGAAAAGGCTCCTCCTACCATATCGCCCCAGCCACCTTAGGCAGTCCGCTCCTCTTCAGCCCCTCTATTATCGGTATCGCTATTATAGTTATTATCACGCAGAATACGGGGATCCATATCAAGTATACGCTGACCGTAGCTATAGTTAAGGACACGGGATACTTATAGACGTACCAATACGGGTACTCCCAGGGCATCCACCAGAGGAACATCCCTATCAATATCGTGAAGTACATCGCGATGAACCTCTTCGCCCCAGTAGCTTCCCTTATCAATCTAGGCAGGGTCCTGAACCCTATAGGTGTTAGGAGCACGATTATCCAAGGCAACCAAGTGGGCAAGAACAGGGAGAAGTAGAGGGGTTGAGGAGCTGCATCGAAACCGCCAGCGGGTCCCGGGATGTAATAAGGCACTAAATTTATTATTATGGCCTGACTTATGTATAATATCATCAATATTATGTAGTACTTCATCTTGTTGGCGTTCATCGTTAAACCAACCGCTATAGCGGGCATCGTGCCCGTCAATATGACATCGATTATGCCCAGAGGGTAAGCTGCTGGCGAGAGGACCCAGCCTATGAGACCGCCTATGAAAGCACTGAGCGTTGCTGCTGGTAGGCCTAATATGAAGGGAGCTATCGCTGCTAGTGGAAGCGAGAGGGGCCAATAACCTCCTCCTCCGACGTAAGGGAATATCGGGACTATGCTAGTAGCCCCCAATAATGCTGAATAGAGGGCTATCCAGGAGACAGGAGCCCTCCTCTCGGCGACGAACTCACTCATAAGATCGACCTCCCTTGAGCTTCCCCCAAACAGCGAAGATTATCCCTAGCACGAGAAGAGCGATAATAGTGTAGTTGAAGAGGTCTAGAGAGATCTGTTTCTTCGGAGGGAGTACGTAAATGTTGTATAATTGCCCAAAGATCGCTATCACTCCCGCTATTATGAGGAAGAGCCCCACATAATACAAAAGGATTTTCGGCGCCTTCTGACTCATATATAGGCACCTGCAGAAGGGGGGGTCCGATACTTTAAATACTTTTCGTCTAAAGATTTTCCATAGTGTAGCGTCAAGCTATTAAAGGAAGTGATATAATAATTGTTTATTATTATGTGGAAGAAATAATGTATCATCCATTGGGAAAGATGGCATTCTGAATGGAAGATAATTAGTTATCTAACTATTTCCTCCACATCCCTCCACCATTTCTTGCTCGTGCCATCCTTAGCTCTCTTCATCCAATTCTTTGACTTCGGTTCCTCCTCTATTATCTTGAGTAGTGAATCCACTTGCTTCACTACTCTCTCCATCTCCTCCTCCTTCAGCCTTCCCTCCTTCACCATCTGATTCGCATACGCCTTTACTTTCTTCAAATTCTCAACTGAATCGTACCAGAAACCCCAATCATCCGCCAGGACTTTAGCTATATACTTAGCGTTGATCTTCCCCTCTCCCTCCTCCTCCGCCAGCTCATGAGTCAAGAACAGGACTATCAGATCTACTAGATCCTTCGGATTTATCTCATGTATCTGCAGTTTCTCCAAGACCACATCAGTTGGAGTTATAGCATAATTAGAGAGCTCGAGCCTCCCCTTCCCAGGTTCCTCACCGAAGTTAACATCGTGACAGAACTCCAACTTGTTGAAGAACACATCTACGTGGAACTTGCCCTCAGGATGATAGTATATCAACCTCCTATCGCTGAACAGTAAGTTCACCATCCTGTCCGGTAAGAACCCTAGTTCTTTCTCAAATACTTCCTTGAGCTTCTTCGCTTGCTTCTTGTAGGCCATGAGATCTAGATCTGTGAACATGGGGACGCCTGCCCCGAACCTAGTTGAGTGTATCTCCCTAGCTCTAGCATCCCTCTCAGTGTGTATATAGACGGCCATAGCTCCCAATATCCTAGCTATGATGCCACGCTCCTCCAACTTATCTATTATAGCTTTGCACTCCCTCACGAACTCCTCAGGATCTAACTCAACGAAGTGGATCCCCTCATGGCTCATGATCAACCCTCTATCTTCCAATAATTCTTGAGACCATCTGGTCTCAAGAATTATTGGAAGATTTAGCGATTTCCATGAGCCAAATGGGAATACCTAGCCAGATAATAAAGATAGAGGAATTCTTAGATGTAGTGGAGGTGGTCAAATGACTTTCAAATATGTTGAGAAAGATACTATAATTAGAGAGCTCGAGCCTCCCCTTCCCAGGTTCCTCACCGAAGTTAACATCGTGACAGAACTCCAACTTGTTGAAGAACACATCTACGTGGAACTTGCCCTCAGGATGATAGTATATCAACCTCCTATCGCTGAACAGTAAGTTCACCATCCTGTCCGGTAAGAACCCTAGTTCTTTCTCAAATACTTCCTTGAGCTTCTTCGCTTGCTTCTTGTAGGCCATGAGATCTAGATCTGTGAACATGGGGACGCCTGCCCCGAACCTAGTTGAGTGTATCTCCCTAGCTCTAGCATCCCTCTCAGTGTGTATATAGACGGCCATAGCTCCCAATATCCTAGCTATGATGCCACGCTCCTCCAACTTATCTATTATAGCTTTGCACTCCCTCACGAACTCCTCAGGATCTAACTCAACGAAGTGGATCCCCTCATGGCTCATGATCAACCCTCTATCTTCCAATAATTCTTGAGACCATCGGATTCGAGCTCTATCACGAAGCCCCTCAGGAGGCCCTCACTGTACTCACTCCCCGGATTTATTACGATCGTCTTCCCCACTTTATCGCTAGCGTAACTCTCATGTATGTGACCGTGCAGCCCCATCAATGGTTGATATTGCTCTATCAACTTCCTGACAGCTTTCGAGCCCACGTGAACCAATACAGGCTTTCCGCCTACGTAAACAGGCTTCAGATTCTTATCCAGCTTAGGGGCTAGGTCGAGCTTAGTATCATATGGAGGGCAGTGGAAGTTGAAGAGAGCTTTTTTGAAGTCCTTGACACCCGATCTCTCTATCTTCTCCCTCAACATCTTCTCAAGTTTGTCCTCAGGGGCTTCTCTAGGCGTATTCCATGGGGTGGGATTCACGTACTCATGGCTTATTATCTGATAACCGTAGTTCAGCTCTACAGTCTTATCCAGAGGGTATATTACGCCCCTGTCCTCATAGCTCTTTATCGTCTCATCTATGTACTGCTCATCGTCATTGCCCGGCATCACTATCGATGTGATGCTCTTCACATCTACTTTCTCTATCAGTAGATCGAGCCATTTCCTCATCCTCTCGACCATCAATTCCTTGAATAATTCCTCCTGCTTCTTAGGATCAGCAGCTATCTCCTGAGCTTGTTGAGGGGTGAGCACTTTATAATAATATGAGAAGCTCTCTATCCTATCCATCAGTTCCTGAAGCTCCTCCTTACTCTTAGCAGTATACTTCCTCCCTATTATCTCTGCTTCATAATGGTCCCCTTTATCGAAGATAGGGACTATGGCCTTTCCCGTTAGGTCCCCCGCTAAGATTATGACGTTCGCTCTATACACGTTGACTGCATTGAGCCACTTCCTCCAGACTACTGTATTTCCGTGTATATCTGCTGCGAAGAACATCCTGATGGTCATACTAACACCTAGCCTCATTGAGGACGCACTTTAATAAACTTTTCCAGGACATGATAAGTCAAGAAATTGTAAAAATTGTAAAAATAATTAAGGGAGGAGAGTTCGGTTGGGGGGTCACGCCGGCGGTATCTCCGTGTAGATCGTCTTCACATCGATCCCGCGTTTCGTGTTATATACCATGAAAGCTGTGAATATTAATGCTCCTACACCCATCCAAGCTGATTGCTGTAGGGCTATGCCCTGTGAAATCTCTTGAACAGTCACGAAGAAGAAGAAGAAGTTAGCGGCCCATCCCCATAGCCCTAGGATCGTCAGTATGGGTACGCCGGCTATCTCCCACTTGTAAGGTGACTTCTCATATAAGTCCCTCCTCAAGTAGGGCAGCACAGCTGCAGCGAGGCAAGCTAGCATGACCGCGAACTGATACAAGTTGCTCGTATCAGCAGCTGCAGCCCAGTCTCCTGCGGCTGTTAGGGCCACTCCGAAGAGGCCTCCTATTAAAGTGAGGGTCACGGCCCAGTAGGGCGTGTGGAACCTCGCATCCACTGCTGCGAACATCTCAGGGAAGAACCTGTCGAATGCCCAGGCGAATATCATCCTGCTAGCGACTACGAAGAAGGCAGGTATGTCCTTCAGGAGCACTATACCCACTAACGCTCCGTTCGTTATCTGGAGCCACTCCATGCCCTTGGGCACTAACGGTATAGTGAAGGAAGTGACCACTTTGGACGGTAGTAAGTGGGATGGTGGTACTCCCAGCAAACTCGCTAAGCCATCAGATCCTAACTTGACCATGAGGTAGTTGTAGAGAGCGGTGAAGTAGACCCTGTCGGGAGGTATGTTGTTCTTAGCGAGGTAATCTAGGGCGCCGGGTACCTTGGCGAGCACCTCCCGGGGCACTATATAAGCTGTGTAGACGAGGAAGGGTAGCGTTATATAGTAGAGCATTATTATGATCGTTCCAGCAACCTGTGCCACAAACAGAGATTTTCCTGGGGACTTTAGCTCACCTCCAACGAATACAGCTGAGACTATACCTATGTAAGCCCAGATAGCTCCCACTCCAGCCGCTATAGTTGCTCCCCAATCGAATGGAGCTATTGGGAGATCGCCCTCTTTCATCCCTATCTCAAATGCCTTTTCTACTATCTTCTCATATGCTCCCGCTCCATAAAGGCTCCCCCATCCATTAACAGCTGCCATGTGACCAAAGCCCCACGCTCCAAGGATTATCAGGTTAGTTATGCACCCTATTATCGCTACTATACCTAATATGTTTATTATCCATCCATAGATCCTCATACCTAGGTAAGCGATCACTCCGAATATCAGGACGAATAGTATCCCCAGGATCCAGTGCCCCTCTGTAGTGGCCATCCATTGAGCTGTAGCGAGCAACCCTTCATCTCTAAGTGCTATTCCAGCAGCTGTTATAGCTCCTACGAAGAAGTCTATTGAATACCAAGCTATTATACCGTAGCTTAAGACTTCAGTGAACCAGAAACCCCAAGAGGCCAGGAATCCCATCGTGGGGTTCAATCCCCTGCTTATGAATATGTAGTCCCCTCCGGTCCTCGGCATCATAGCTCCCAGCATCGTGTAAACTAACGCAGTTGGGATCGCTAACGCCAATCCAGTGATCAGGAAGGAGTAGGGTACGAATGCTCCAGGATGCTGATAAGCCGCTATTACCGATAGCCTGTGGATACCTCCTCCTACTGTGTGTGTGAAGACTATCATGAAAGCGGTGAATGGTCCAACTGTCCTCACTAATCCTGAGGCCCTTCTGACGAACAAGGTCGGGGCTTCCTCAGACATAACATCACCCCGCATGAGGGCTTCGCATTCAAGTCCTCATTTAATATAAACTTTTCGTTGAAACGATGGGAGCGGACTCTTACATCAATTATTTTCACAGAATTACTGAAATTAAGTTTTGAATAAGTGGTCATTTTGTAAAAATATTTATATATTACGGCTTTTGTATATAGATTTATTAAGATGTCTAATCAAACTTCGCTAATAGTTTATGATGATCGCCGCCATAGTTTATTATATTCGGGGTCAGACCCCTCGATATTATGAGGGGCGGGAAGGATATACTTGAGGACATCGCTTTCGTGATAGAAGCTACGGATTCCTATAGAGTGGGAAGGAACATAGACTTCAAGAAGGTCGAGAACGTCATGGAGAGGCTCTCCCCTAAGTTACCTGATATCCTAGATGGCGCCACTAAGAAGAAATATAAGAAGACCGTGGACTTCATAACATCCCTTCCATTCAAGAATAAATCGATGAGGAAGTTCGCCCTCCTCTACATGTTATTCAGGCTCCTCCTCAGGGTCTCTTTGGTTGGCTTCCTCCTCTCCGTAGGCCTCATATTTTATGCACCCCCATACTCGACATCTATGCTCATAGCATCTACCTCCTTGCTCTACGCAGCTTTAGTGGGCAGATGGTACACTCTGACGAAGCTCCTCGAGTTCTATGAGAGGGAGATGAAGAATCAACCCGGAAAGGATGAATTTTTAAAAGAAATTGCGCAAAAGCTTATAGATGAGCTATCCTCTAGGATAGGGGAGCTCGGGATGAAGCCGAGTAAGTACAAGCTCCACTTATTCAGGAAGGATTACTCGAGGGTGAGGATATTGAAGAGGCCCGGTTGGCTCCGGGATTATCATTTAGCGGAGGTTGAGATTAGTGGTTGATTTCTCAATAATCCTTGAGAAGAATGTCCTCAAGCTGGGGGAACCTATAAGGGGAGAGCTCAGGGGTGAAGTCCCGATACACGCTAGGTTATACGTGATCCTCTCCTCCCTCCTCTTCCCGGGAGCTGAGAGCATAGCTAAGGTCATGACGCTCCATAGGGAAGATCTGATTTTGAGGCAGGGGAGCTTCGAGATAACTTACCCTAAGGACCTTCCCCCCTCGATAAGCGCTAGAGCTCATAGGATAAGGTGGGGGCTCCTCTTCGGGATACCAAGGCTCAAGGGGAAGTTCATGTTCCCGAGGAAGGATGTGAGGCTCAAGGTATACCCCGCGAGACCAGAGGTTATGAGGGAAAGCTGGTTGGATTTCGATAAGGAGTTTTACAGGTCGGATGATAGAGTAAGGGCGTTCATCAAGGAGAGGATAGATCCTAGCGGAGCTTTAGTTGAGCTCGAGGCCGAGGAATGGCTATCCTACAGGGGTGAGAGGAGAGTTCTTAGATATTTCCTCTCAGATGGAAAGGTATTCAGTGAGGGAGGTAAATTGATCGCTGAAGCTACTCTGCCCCACGACCCTACGACGGTTAAGGAGGTCTCTTTCTTCTTCCCATACACTTTCAGCTTCTCAAGAGGAGATTTGAGCTTCGGAGCTAAGGTTAACTTGGTGCTCACGACTAAAGAAGGGGAGAGGAGGGCTGAGGTCCCAGTATGGACTGGGGAGCCGAGGTATGGGAGAGCAGTGGAGGGGCCCAGAGGCCCCTTATTCTGATCAGACAGCCTCCACCAACGGGAGCTCCAGCTCAACCTTCTTTATTATTTTTGCGACTTCCTTGAACTTCTCTATCGTCGTCTCAACATCCTCCTTCGTGTGCTGCGTCGATACGGTCCATTGTTCATCAGGCCCGTAGTTCGGGAGGACTCCCCTGTTCATCATAGCTATCATGAAGAGCCACCACTTGCCCACATCTACCTTCTGGAAGCTCCTCCAATCTACCACCTCGTCCTTCGCGAATACCATAGATCCGCTGACCCCTATGTACTGGACAGTAGCCTCTATCCCCTCGTCATTTATTATATCGAGATATCCCTTGGCTAGCTCCTTCCCAAGCCTGCTCGCATACGAGAGGGCTTCCTCAGTCAGTATATCCCTTAAGGTAACGAGTCCAGCCCTTATAGCGACTGGATTCGCATTGAAAGTCCCTGCATGCGAGACGACACCGGGCACTATGGTCTGCATGACCTCCTTCTTACCAGCGACTACTGAGAGCGGGAAGCCTCCGGCTATAGCCTTTCCTAAAGTCATGAGATCTGGCTTTACTTTGAAGTAGCCAGCAGCTCCTGAGTAGAACTTGCCGCCCGTCTTTATCTCATCGAATATCAGGAGGCAGTTGTACTCATCGCATATGCTCCTCAACCCCTCGAGGAATCCGGGCTTCGGTATGACGAATCCCATGTTCATCGGTATCGGCTCAAGTATTATTGCAGCTACATCATTCCCATGCTGCCTCATTATCTTCTCAACGCTCTCCAAGTCATTGAATTGAGCTACTAGCGTGTGCTTAACCACGTCCTCGAGCACCCCTTGGGAGCCCGGGACTTGGTTGGGGGTGATCGGATGGCCCGCTTTGTACTTACTCGGCTTCACACTAACTAAGAGGAAGTCGTGGCTCCCGTGGTAGCATCCCTCGAACTTCAGTATCTTCTTCCTCCCGGTGAACGCTCTAGCTATCCTCAATGCATGGAACGTAGCTTCTAGTCCAGTGGATTGGAACTTCATCATGTCGACTCTGTACCTATCTCTTATTATCTTAGCTAAATCTAGCATCTCTTCGAACTCGAATCCGAATATAGTTCCCTCCTCTATCTTCTCCTTTATCGCTTCTATGAGCTTCGGGTGGCTGTGCCCTGTTCCGAGAGCTCCGAAGGCCATATTGAAATCTATGTACTCATTACCATCTGCGTCCCATATCCTGCTCCCCTTCGCCCTCTTCATGTATATCGGGTAGGGGTCTGCATACCTGTAATTCGAGTTGACACCGAACGGGACCATTTGAGAGACTTCCTCAAAAATCTTCCCGGATTTTGGGGTTCTCTTCTTGAATAACTCGAGCTCCGAAGCTGGGACCTTATCCAACCTAGTGTGGGACATAGTACTATGAGCCAACTAATTCTTTAAAAATGTTCCTATCAATTCCATTGAAATTCGATCGAGCAACAGTTAAGATAGCTTCCTCTGGGATGCCTCTAGAGGGATCCTCCAACGGAAGGATTATATTCTCTTGAAGGGGGAAGAGGGTAGGTGAGTTCTTGCAGGAGGAAGTCTTGATCACAACTTTCATTAACATTATAATAGCCCTAATAGTCTTCTGGATAATAATTTCATTCCTTAGGGCAGCTTTGAGAGTTGTTAGGGAATATGAGAGAGCCGTGATATTCAGATTGGGCAGGTTGCTCGGAGCGAAGGGTCCGGGCCTCATATTCTTAATCCCCTTCGTGGATAAGCCGAGGATAGTCGATCTCAGGCTTTTGAGCTTCGATATACCGAGGCAGAGGATAATAACGAAGGATAATGTGACGGTAGATGTGGATGCGATCGTTTATTACAGGGTAGTTGACCCGATAGATGCCGTCGTTAAAGTACAGGATTATATAACAGCGTCTAACTTCATAGCCCAGACGACGCTGAGGGATGTAGTCGGCCAGGTGGAGTTAGATGAGCTCCTTACTAAAAGGGATGAACTGGGCAAGAGGATACAGATGGTAGTTGATGAGATAACTGAGGGATGGGGGATAAAAGTGACTCAAGTCGCGATAAGGGACGTAGTCCTACCTGAGGAGATGTTGAGAGCTATAGCTAAGCAGGCGGAGGCTGAGAGGGAGAGGAGAGCCAGGGTCATAATGGCCGAGGGCGAGCTAATGGCAGCTCAGAAGATGTATGAAGCTGCTGAGTTTTATGCGAAGAATCCTAGTGCTATGAGGCTCAGGGAACTTCAGACATGGGTCGAGATAGCTAGGGAGAAGAATATGATCATAATAACTGAGGGAGGAGCCTCCCCCTTAGCTTACGCTCTAGCTGCAGCGAGGAAGGAGGAAAGGAAATGAGGAGAATCCTGATCATAATCTCCCTATTTTTGTTCATCCATGTTCTGAGCCTGGGAGCTGGTGGGAAGGTACTAGTTACGAATATAACCGGCTATATCTCACCAGCGACAGTTGAGCAAGTTAGATTAGCTGTGAGAACAGCTGAGAATGGATATAATGCCTTAGTCCTACAGATAAATACTTTCGGTGGGCAATCAGATGCTACATTTAACGTAATCGATCTCATCTTGGCTTCTAAAGTCCCAGTGATAGGGTACGTTTACCCTGAGGGAGGTCAAGCCCTCTCAGCCGGCACTTACATACTGATGGCAACTGATTACGCTGTCATGTCGCCTTATTCCACGATAGGTTCAGCTCAACCCGTCGTCGGCTATACCCCTCTGAACGAATCGAAGTACTTGAATGCATATGCATCTAAGATGAGGAGTTATGCCGCAATGCATGGGAGGAATCAGAGCGCAGCTGAGCTCTTGGTCCGCTCAAACCTAAACTTCATTGCTGATGAGGCTCTGAAAGCTGGGTTGATAGACTCAGTGGAGCAATCCCTGGACTCCCTCCTGGAGAGAGCTGATGGAAAGGTTGTGAGGAGAGGGGAGAGAGAATTCAAGCTTGAAGTTTACCCAGCGACCGTAGAGTACCTGGAGACCACTCCTAGGGTAGAGATAATGAGATACCTCTCCGATCCAGTGCTCTCGAGCATACTCTTCAGCATAGGGTTCATGGCCCTCATAATAGGCCTCACTACACCGGGATGGGGAGCTGAGCTAGCTGGTATCGTGCTCTTATTGCTCGCGGTAGTTGGCATGGGGGTGAGCGTCGATCTAGTCAGCTTGATATTGCTAGCTATAGCTGCCTCCCTATTCATAGCTGAAGTGAAGAAGGGCTTGCACGGATTAGGGGCAATTTCCTCCACAGCCCTGCTGATCCTAGCCATCTTGCTCATGATAGGGAGCCCGTGGAGGCCGGTCCTCATATCCTCGAGCTGGATGATAGAGACCTTCCTCAAGCTAATCCTCTCAGTGGGTGGCGTTGGCTTATTAATATCCTTGATATTCATGAAGGGCATAGCTGCCGTCTTGAGGAAGAGGCCTGTGAGCTGGCTGCCCACCGGTAAGGGAGTAGCTGTAGATGATATAAGCCCAGGAGGCGTGGGTTACATCAGGATATCTGGCGAGTTATGGAGAGCTACCTCTAATGAGGAGATAAGGAGAGGGGATACCGTAGAAGTCGTGGATAGGAAGGATAACTTACTGATCGTGAGGAAGGTCAGCTAGCTCTCCATCAATTCCCTAAGGAGCCTCATCATCTCAGGCATAGCGTCAGGCCCAGTTCCAGTGATTATGTTCCCATCAGCTACAGCTTCCTCTTCCACTAAATATGCACCTGCATTCCTCAGATCGTCCCATATTGAGTGGAATCCCGTCACCTTCCTCCCCTTAACGACTCCAGCAGATATGAGGACCCAGGGAGCATGGCATACGGCAGCCACTAGCTTCCCCCTTTCCACAGCCCTCCTAACCATCTCAAGTACTTTCTTGCTCCTCCTGAGCCTATCAGGAGCGTAGCCACCTGGTATCCATATGACATCGTAGACTTCAGCTAACTCGGGCTCAGCGCTAACATCGGCTTTCACCTCTAGGCCATGCTTACTCCTGTATGTCTTAGCCTCCGGGCCAACTAGATCCACCTGAAATCCCATCTCCTTCAGCCTGTAAAATGGATATATCAGCTCCCTCTCATCGAATAAGTCCTCCACTAGGACAGCTGCTCTCATATAGCTGCTGTGAAATTATAATTTTTAATCTTGATGCACACCGATAATGATTATACCCATGGGGAGCGTTGAAAATTGTGAGTTAAAAAAGAGGGGTTATTCTGGCGGCAGGACCTTCCAAGCCAGATCTATATCTATACCCTCCCTCTTCCACTTCCACCTCCAGTAGTAGTACCAGAGCGCTCCGAAAGTCCAGAGGCCTATGAACCATGCTACAGCGAGCTCAGTGACTCCCTCCAATCCGGGGTTAGTGTAGAAGAAGTAGAGCAGGATCCCTATGTATATAAGATCCATTATGCCTCCTATCGTGATCAAGGGAACTGGACCTATCCTCCAATTCTTATAGGGGGAGGTCTCCCATATGGATCTCACATTCTTCCTGAATGGGAATATGGTCGCAGCTAGGGCGGTGACTCCCCATATGGAGACGCACTCAGTCGCTGTGACAGCTAATCCTGCGAACCACTCAGGGAATATCGAGTAGAGCAAGATCCCTATCTCACTAGTTATGAACATGAAGGTGAGGTTCTTGATCGGCGATGCCCATCTAGGATGTACCTCGGAGAACCACCTGGGCCCCATCCTGTCCATGCCCCAAGCGACTACTATCCTGCTGCCAGCTACGTATGACATAGGTATCCATATGTAATCCGCTAATATGAGAGAGAACGCAGCTAATGCTGCGATTATGATTCCTAGGACGTTGCCCGTGTCTATGAATACTCTAGTGACACCGACGAAGTTAGGTGGGAACGGCATGTTGTAACCATCGAGCTCAGCGTTATCAGCGATCGCTAGAGCCCTCATGAAATCCTCTCCCACTAGGCTCGGGAATATCACTGAGAATATCGTCGCTAAGATCGCAGGAACTATTATAGCTCCATATTGTGCTATCATTATGTTCCTCTGAGGCCTCTTCACCTCTCCCCCTATCACGTTGACCGCCCATCCGTAATGGGCCCACCAAGAGTTCACCACCATCAAGCCTAAAGTCCCGAAGATTAGAGGAATTTCGGGATTGAATACCTCTGGGGCAGCATTCTTAGCTGCCTCTATCATCCCTTCATAATCCAATGAGCCGTACTTCGCTGCTGCAGCATTCCAAGCCGCTACGAATTCCTCATGAGAGTGTATGCCCAATATCAGGGCGACTAACCCGAGAGTTATCAATCCTAGGATCATAACAGTTTTCTGATGAACGAGATACCACCTGAGGCCGTAGAAAGTGAAGAGGTAGCCTAAGATATTCACTATAGTTGCGACTGTGAACATCCCAACAGTCGTCCTCACCCACTCAGCGGCTTCTACCATATCCAACATACCGAATAAAGTAGAGAGGCCAGGGTCCGCGACCCAAGGAGCTAATATCACTATCCAAAGCCACCATATGAAGTAATCTCCAAAGCTCACAGCCATTCCAACAGCTGGATGTATTATCCTCGTATTATAGACGTAACTTCCTCCACTTCTAGGCATAGAAGCTCCTAAGATTCCCCAAACTAGGGCGACGCCTGGTAGCGTGAATGCGACGCTGAGGAAGACTGAGCCTAACAAGTGACCTGATGGGAAGAGGAAAACTCCCCAGCTCAATAGCATCCATATAGCTATTGCAGGCCCCTGATTCAAGAATCCGAAAGCGAATGCATCTATCAAACCTGCTTCCCTTACTAGACCGCTCGCCTTCCTGGCGAAGACTTCTCTAGGCACTATCTCCTCGCCCATAGAAGACACCTCCGACTGCTCCCCAGCTATTTAATAAGCTTTACTGTCAAAGGATTTTATGTATAAGAAAATTAAATAATTCCCGATTTTTTATAAATATTTTTAGGAGAATGATCATCATTTTATATAATTTTTCAAGAGCTCGATCAGAGTGTAAAAATTGTTCGAGATAACTGGGAGGTATTCGTTTGAAGTTCAATAGGCTATCTCAAGAAGCTGAAAAATATATAGATAAATTTATGTATAGGATGCGGTCTCGCGGAGACCCCGAGCTCTACTGTCCCCGCTTACATATTTGTACAGCTTGAGGCGAGATTAACCAGTTCAAGCTCCTAAAAGCCTCATCTCAGGGCCCGGGGGATCT
This sequence comes from Thermoproteota archaeon, assembly GCA_037917625.1. Lineage (GTDB taxonomy): Archaea > Korarchaeota > Korarchaeia > Korarchaeales > Korarchaeaceae > Korarchaeum. The sequence goes on from JAVCBY010000014.1 coordinate 16,940, forward strand.
GAGAATCGATATCTTAGCCTTAAGTGAAAATGAGGGGTGATAACTCACTTAACTCAGAGTATTATCTCTCAAATGAACTCATCCTCCTGTAAATTGAGCGCTCTAGTCCCTCTCAGAGTTATCAAAAGTAGCTTACCCCATCCTTATTTTTTTATATCTGTTAATAATATCACGAATATATTAAAAAAATACATTTATAAAACCAGAATTGATGAAATTTTTTCCCTATATAACGAGAGAAATATTTATATTAAAGGCTTTTCCATTTCCCTAGGGGGTGCTACTGCTTGCTCTATCTCGAAATGAAGAAGGACGACTTAGCGAATCTCATAGAGAAGTTAAGAAAATGGGGAGAGTTACATGGTCCCATAAAGAAGGGCAGGTTTCATTCCTTCGAAAGATTCGATTCGATCGATGAGATCGATTTGAACTACACGAGGACAATGATACCACCTAAGAAGTACTTCACGAGGCCTAGGGAGGTTATGATGAGGGTGAATTTGAGGAAGGGATACGAACTTTTAGAGGAGGACCCGAAGAGGATCGTATTATTCGGCCTCCATGCTTGTGATATAAATGCGATAAAGATAATGGACTCTATCTATATCGATGAGTTCCCAGATCCTTACTACGCTGAGAGGAGGAAGAACACCTTCATCGTAGGGATAAACTGCATTCCAGATGAGGAATGCTTCTGCAAATCCATGGGGACTGATTACGCTTATGACGGCTTCGACCTCTTCCTGCACGATATAGAGGATGCTTACATAGTGAGAGTTGGAACGGGAAGGGGGCTCGAGCTCATAAGGGGCCTCGACTTGAAGAAGCCTGATAAGGATTCCCTCAAGAGGTTAGCTGATTTTGAAAGAAAGAGGAGCTCTATGTTCAAGAAAGAGCTCTTATCATCGCATCTCCCGGATATAGCAGATTCCCTCCATGATAGCGAAGCTTGGAAGGAATACATAGATCGCTGCCTCGGCTGTGGATCTTGCACGCTAGTTTGCCCGACTTGCAGGTGCTACGATGTCTCAGAGTGCGTAGATCTGAGCATGGAGAGTGGGATCAGGATGAGGAGATGGGACTCATGTTTCCTCAGGAGTCATGCACTCGTCGCTGGTGGCCTAAACTTCAGGCCCACTAGAGCGGATAGGTTCGTCCATAGGTACAATTGCAAGTCAGCGATCAACAGGGTCACCAACTTGCCTTACTGTGTGGGATGCGGTAGGTGCACCGTCTTCTGCCCAGCTGAGATAGATCACGTCGAGGTCTTGAACTCTGTCTGGGGGGTGGTGAGATGATGCTTCAGGAGGAGCAATTCATACCAAAACCAGCTGAAATATTGGAAGTTGAGGATATGACGAGTATAGAGAAGCTCTTCCGCCTCAAATTCATCGATGAAGAGTTAGAGAGGGAATTCAACTACATGCCAGGTCAGTTCGTCCAAGTTAGCGTTTACGGGGTGGGGGAGACCGCTATATCTATATGCAGATCTAAGACGAGGCTCGGCCCCTTGGAGCTTCTAGTTAGGAGAGTTGGAAGGGTGACTAACGCGCTTCACAAACTTAAGGAGGGAGATATCGTTGGAATAAGGGGTCCCTTCGGCAACTGGTTCCCAGTGGATGAGATGGAGGGTCATGATGTCCTCATAATATCTGGAGGGCTTGGCATGGCCCCTCTCAGGGGGGTCCTCCAGCACATCTTAGATAGAAGGGAGAGGTACGGAGAGGTCAACTTGCTCTATGGGGTCAAGGGATATGAGGAGACGCTCTTCAAGGAGGAAGTTTTAGCTCCCTTCAAGGGAGAAGCTGGCTTCAGGTCCTTCATCTCCTTCGAGAAGGATGATGAGTTCTATGAGAGTATGATGAAGAGATATCCTCAGTTCATCAAGAAAGGGGTTGTGACAGTCCTATTTGATCTAGCGGAAAGCTACATAGATCCGAGCAATAGTTACGCTGTTGTAGCGGGTCCTCCAGTTATGTATAAATTCGTACTGAGGGAGCTGGATAAGAGGGGCTTCCCCGCCGATAGGGTTTACGTGACCTTGGAGAGGAGGATGAGGTGCGGGGTGGGGAAGTGCGGCCACTGCATAATAGGGGGAGCTAGCTCCATAGCTTATGTCTGCAAGGATGGGCCGGTCTTCTCCTATTTCGATATCCTCTCTATTAGGGGGGCGATCTGAATGGGAAAGCTCAAGGCAGGTTTCTACTCTTTGACAGGTTGCCAGGGTGAGTACCTCACTATCTTGGGGATGGAAGACGTACTACTGGATCTCCTCAGCTTAGTGGATATAGCTGAGTTCAAGTTAGCTAGCAGCAAGGAGTACGATGGGAAAGTGGATATAGCTTTCGTTGAGGGCTCCGTCTCCACGGAGAGGGATCTCGAGTACATAAAGAGGATAAGGGAGAACAGCAAGATACTAGTAGCTCTAGGGGATTGCGCCGTCTGGGGAGGGATACAAGCTTCTACGACTGGGCAGGATTGGAAGGAGCTCATGAGATCCGTTTATAAGACGGAGAGTAACTTATATGGCTTCTTAGGGGAGCATAAAGGGATCCCTGAGGTAGTTCAAGTGGATTATGAGGTTCAGGGATGCCCTATAGAGGGGAAGGAGTTCGCCAGAGTTTTAATAGATCTCGTGAGGGATGTGAAGCCGGAGCTACCCGATTACCCCGTTTGCATAGAGTGCAAAGTGAGGGAGATCCCATGCTTGATAGTGGAGAGGGGTCTGCCCTGCTTAGGCCCTATAACTGTGGCTGGCTGCGATGCTAGATGCCCGTCTTACAATACCGTATGTATAGGCTGCAGAGGGCCCATAAAGGATGAGGCGAACGTATCTGGGGAGTTGGAGATGCTCCTGAGGAAGGGATATGATAGGGAGAGGATATTGAATTTGATGAGCCTCTTCGGAACCAGGTATAAGGATCTGAGATCTCTCATCGAGGGGGGTAAGTCATGAGGGAGATATCGGTTGAGCATTTAGCGAGAGTGGAGGGGCATGGGAATATAGAAGTAGTTATAGAGGGCGATGCCATAAAGAGAGCGGTCTTGAGGATATATGAGGGACCTAGGTTCTTCGAGCGTATATTGATAGGGAAGAGCTACTACGAGGTTCCTGATATAACAGCTAGGATATGTTCCATCTGCCCCGATCCCTATCAAGTGGCTTCTTCCAGGGCTATAGAGAAAGCGATGGGCATAAAGGTTGATGGGCAAGTTGAAGCTCTGAGGGAGCTCCAGCTAATATCGGATGTGATACACAGTCATGCCCTCCACCTCTTCTTCCTCGCCCTGCCTGATTTCCTAGGTTATAAGGATGCTATAGGAATGGCAGCGCAATACCCTGAGACTGTGAAACTTGGACTGAGAGTTAAGAGAGCTGGGAACGCTATAAAGGAAATCATAACTGGCAGGACAGTCCATGGAGTCGTGACTAAGCCCGGAGGTTACACTAAGGTCCCGAGAGCTGAGGATCTGGAGAGATTGAGTGAGCAGCTTGAGAGTTCTATTGATGGAGCTAGAGAGGCTGTAAGGGTATTCTCATCCTTGGAGATGCCCGATTACGCCTCAGATGATAATTTATATATAGCTGTAGATCCAGGAGAGCATTACGGCTACTCCGTAGATTACCTGCTAGTATCGGATGGGACTAGGCATCCCGTGGAGAACTACATGAATTTAACGAATGAAGTCACAGTGGAGCATTCCTCAGCTAAGCACTCGAGCTATAAGGGAAGTAGCTTCATGACGGGAGCTCTAGCTAGGCTCCTCTTAAATGAGAGTAAGCTATACGGTGAGGCCAAGGATTCTTATGAGAGCTTGAGGGATAGAGTAGATCCCAGGAACCCCTTCAGCAACAACATAGCTCAAGCGATAGAGCTCCTCTACAGCGTCCAGAGGGCTATAGATATAATAGATGGGCTCTTGGATGAGGGGATAAAGGATGAGTTAATGGTAGAAGTCAAGCCCAGGGCTGGGGAAGGCGTAGCTGTCGTCGAGGCGCCTAGAGGATTGCTCTATCATCATTACAAGCTCGATGATGAAGGTAAGGTTATATTCGCTAACCTAGTCACTCCAACAGCTCAGAACGCTGCAAACATGGACAAATATTTGAGGATAGCTGTCAGAAATCTCAAGGATTTGAGAGATGATGAGCTCAAGTTCAAGTTGGAGATGTTAGTGAGGGCATACGATCCCTGTATCTCTTGCTCAGTCCACTTGACTAGGATCAGGGTATGAGGACATTAGTAATCTGCATCGGGAACCCGATGAGATCTGATGATGGGCTGGGCTTCAGGGTATGGGAGGAGTTGAGGGCCAGAGGAGTCGATGCGCTCCTCTCCGGCCCCGATCTCCCCTTGCAAGTAACTGATTTCGATAGGGTCATCTTGATAGATGCTGTAGACTTCGGAGCTGAGCCGGGGAGCATTTTGGAAGGGAAGATCGATGATCTCGATGTAGTAGAGGCAAGATATTCAACCCATGGTCTCTCACCCCTGAGCTTCCTCAAGATACTTAAGGAAGCGATGGGCCGGCCTGAGGAGGCCATCCTTATAGGCGTACAACCGAGGAGCTTGGGAGAGGGGGAGGGGTTGAGTGAGGAAGTTGAGAGAGCTGTGAGCGAAGTCATCGATAGGGTCATGAGGTTGATGAACTTTGAGGGTAAAGCCTGATTGTATCCCTTGCTTCCTCAGGCAGATAGTGAGTGCCCTGAGGCTCTCCTCAATCGATGACTCGAGAATTGAGAGAGCTCAGAGGGAAGTCATGACATATCTTCTATCTTTAGATTGGGATTTGAGCCCTCCTGAGATTGATTACGCAGTTCAAAGGATAATAAGGAGATACGCTGGTGGAGATCCTTACAGGGAGGTCAAGAAGAGGAGTAATGATGAAGCGTTATCCATCTACGGGGAGTGCAAGAGGATAGTGGAGTCCAGCGATGATCCCCTCAGGACTGCTGTCAAGTTAGCTATAGCTGGCAATGTGATAGATTTCGGGCCTTACACATCATACGATCTCAAGGGGACTATCGATAAAGTTCTTAAATCCGATTTGAGCATAGATCACTACCCCCTCCTGGAGGAGAAGTTCCAGAGAGCCTCAAGGATCTTATACTTCTCTGATAATGCTGGAGAGATAGTCCTCGATAAGCTGCTCGTGGAGACCATGCTCTCGCTCAGGGAAGTGAGGTTCACTTTCGTCGTGAAGGGAGGGCCTATGATAAATGACGCCACTCTGGAGGACTTCTACTACGTCCTCTCGGATATAGATGCTATTGAGGTGAGGACGGTCAGCAATGGGGAGGAGGGAACTGGGCCGGATAGGAGGAGCGAAGAAGTCCTGAAGTGGATTAAGGAGCACGATCTCGTCATATCGAAGGGTCAGGGGAACTACGAGATTCTTGGGGAGTTCAATGGGATATTTCACATGCTCTTAGTTAAGTGCCCCGTAGTAGCTGCTGATCTCAACGCGAGCGTAGGGGATATCGTATTAATTTACAGGTGAGTGAATGCGTATGCTGACGATAAGGGATGTATTCGATGCCTGCAGGAGGAAAGAAAGTGAGGGGAAGAGGGTGATAAATGCTCACATAGGTGAGCCCTCCCATGAGCCACCTATCCAATTGAGCGAGATATTGAGGGAGATAGGGGATGTAGGCAGGAAGTACTTGCCCTTCGTCGGGACTGAAGCCGCTAAGGAGAGCGTATCCCAATTCGGGGATAGGTTCTTAAGGAGGGATTTAGAGAAGGATAGGATATTCATAACGAATGGGGGAGCTCAATCCTTACTGATATCCACTTTAGCTGTCTCTAAGATTAGGAAGGGGAAGATACTAGTCCCAGCCCCTGGCTTCCCTCAGTACTTCGAGCATGCAAACGAATTCGGGTATCAAGTCTCAACATACGATCCTTTAGCTGATGATCTAGTTGATGAGATCTCAAGTAAATTGGAGGGTGTCTCAGGAGTCTTGATAAACTACCCGAATAATCCGACTGGGCACGTCCCACCTAATTCCGAGCTAGAGGATCTTTGGGATGAGTTGAGGAGGAGGAACGTGCTGCTGATAAATGATGCAGCTTACTCTCAGATATACTTCGGTGAGAGAGTCGAGGTAGTTGGGGATGTCATAGCTGATACTTTCAGCAAGACATTCGCCTCACCCGGACTGAGGATAGGTTACATATATTGGGGAGTTGAGAGGCCCGAGCTAGTCGGCAAGATCCTCTACTTAATGACAGCAGGCGTATCTGAAATTTCCCAGCTCATTTTGATGAGGATGGTAGAGGCCGCGAGCGATGATTACTTCCGGAAGGTGAGGGAGCACTACTCCAAGCTGAGGGATGAGGTAGTTAGAGAAGCTAGTAAAACTGGATTGATATTCCCGGAGCCTAGGGGCGCATTTTACCTCTACTCAATGCATCCCGATGTTCTCGATTCCAGTGAGTTAGCGATTAAGCTCCTCAACTGGGATCCAGTGGTGGGGATAGTGCCGGCAGCAGCATTCAGAGGGGGGAAGGAGTACTTCAGGATAAGCTACGGAGTCTTAAATGAGAGAGATATAAGGGAGCTATTCGAGGCGATCCGGGAGGTTACATAATTTTTACTTAAGCACGCTATCTAGATATGAGACTCCCATAGTGAGGGGCATTCCCGATCTTAGGGATATTACAACTCGCTTTTGAGAGCGTTTTAGATATATTAAAAAGCGAGTCGCGATTCCCATGATGGTATGAGGGTCGAGGAGTGGGAGAGGGAGGATGAGGAGTTCAGGGAGATAAGGAGGAGTAAGGCTGATTGGGATTTTATAAATGCTCAACCTCCGAATATAAGAGCGGCTTTGCTCTATTTCATTGAGAAGGGGGATAGGTATGTGGCCTCGAGGATCGCCGGTCTCTCGCTAGACGAGTTCGATGAGATAAGGAGGAGAGCGAAAATACCGGTGGTGGTTTAGTGAGAGGAGTAACTGATGCTTGTTTTTTAATAGATTGGAGCAGATGTGAGCTACCCAACCCCTGAAGGGTGTGGGCTTCCAGCGTTTAGAGTGGGCTTTGCGCCTACCTCCTCATCTGCTGGTTCGAGGGGCTCACATCTCCTCCATCCCATAGAGCTCGTTACCCTATGGGCTATTCTCATTTATCCACCTCAGCCGATGCTTCATAGGTCATTGGAACATCCTCAAACTACTTGGGCTCTTTAGTTTTTTAAATTTTCGCATTCATCTCATCCATAAATGGTGTGGGTTTTCTGGCGAAAACTTTGATAAAAGGAGGGAAATACTCGAAAAGCTCTTCGATCTACTTTTGATCCATGAGGAGACTCTTCTACAGCTCAGATCCCCACCAGTTATTGATTATGCTTCCTCCCTTCTGGCGAGAGGTCTCCTGAGGATCTACCCGTGGTCCTCGGATGATGAGAGGCAATACAGCAAGCTCAGGGAAGAGGTCTCCTTAGATCCGAGGGTACCCTCCCTAGAACGCCCAGATCTTCTCTGCTTAGTGATTGCCCATAGGACGGGCTCCATTCTCCTCAGCGAGAATTTAGGAGTCCTGAGGGTGACTCAGTTCCATCCCCTCTACTCGAGAGTGAATGTCTGGACCTCCTTGGAAGTCCTCGAGAATTCAGTCTACAGAGGGTTGATCAATATTAGCTCAGTAGATGAGTTCCTCGAGATCGTGAGAGAGTATGAGGAGGACGCGAGGCACATTTTTAATAAGAGAAGGCTCGATATCGTAGTGAAGAGGGTCAGCGGATGGTTGAGGAGATAAAGCCTCCTCCCGAGCTCATTCAGGAGTGGGAGAGGGAGGATGAGGAGTTCAGGGAGATAAGGAGGAGTAAAGCTGATTGGGATTTTATAAATGCTCAACCTCCGAATATAAGAGCAGCTTTGCTCTATTTCATTGAGAAGGGGGATATATACAAAGCAGCGAGATTAGCTGGCATGACCATAGGGGAGTTCGATGAACACAGATATAAAGCGAGAATACCCAACATCACATGACCCCTCAGTAGTTTAATTCAATACCATTTTCCTCGTAAATTAAGATTTTCCCTAACGATAAACAGATCTGAGGCTTAGCATTATGGAGCCTCTCGATGGTCGAGGGAGTTTCATAATTTTTATAATGGTTAGCTCGCGACTGAGCCGATGGGTCCGATACCCCCTCTAGAGGAGCTGAACCCCGATAGCTTCAGGGAGGCCTTCAGAGAAATTATTGAGATAAAAAGGAGAGCTGGTCTCATTCCAATACTGGATAATCCTCCAGACCTCTTCGAGAGAGCTAAACTATATGGGAATCAGTACAAGAACGGCGCCTGGGGGTGGGCATCGAACATCTGGAGCAGGTCAGCAGCTAACACGTCAGTGGTTAATGATGAGAGTGAGTTGAGGTATGAGCATAAGCTCCTCATGCTGAGAGTATTGGAACACATACTCGCTCAAGGTCCCCTGATAAAAGTAGATGGGTACGTTGGGAAACCTGGAACTAAAGTTCAGATGCATGCTAGAGTTTATGTTGATCCTCAGTTCCCAGATATAGGATATAGATGGTCTCAACTCGTTTTTCCAGCACCTCCTGATGAGGATCCAGATGCGGAGCTCTTCGTGATCCCTCACTACCTAGGCAACCCCAAGCTACCTGGCACGGAGAACATGATGATGGTGATCAGGTTCCCTTACGCTAACCTCACTATAGTAACGGTATCTTCGTACCAAGGGGAGGTCAAGAAGGGAGTGCTCTGCCACTGGATCAACTTCGTCTACGGTAAGGGGTGCACGGGGGAGCACGCAGCTCTTAGGGAGTTCACCGTCAAGACAGAAGATGGGAGCTGGAGGAGAGTTGTTATGGCTATATGGGGGCTCACTGGAAGCGGGAAATCTACTCACAGTTTTTACGCGTGGGATGAGAGGAACTCAAGGATATTCATTGAGAGGTTCGGCATAAATCCCTTGGAATTCGTGAGGGATCAAGCGATTAAGAACGATGATATAATAGCGATATGCGATGATGGAGTCTATGGGTCGGAGAGAGGGGCCTGGACTAAGACCGAAGACCTCGATGAGACGCAGACCGCGATGTGGAGGGGGGCTATGAGCAGTAGAGCCCTCCACGAGAACACTGAGTTCGATGAGATGGGGTTGCCCTCATTCAAGGGGGAGCTCTTCACTTACTTCGGTAAGCCGAATAGGAACTCTAGGACCGTCTTATACTTAGAGGACACGGGCTTCTTCGATGATATAGTATCGAGCGGTCCCCTGACTACAGCTATATTCCTCTCCCCGAGTTACTTCACATCTTACGCTTGGATGAGGGTGAGGGATCCAGCCATCGCAGCGAAGTTCTTAGCAGATGGAAAGACAATAGGGCACCCAGCTCAATCGAAGGAGCTTGTAGGAAAAGTAAGATACGTTCCAAGGTTTTCAGAGTTCACAATAGGGGTAAGTGATTCTATGCATGTGCTCAGATTTTACGAGATGTTGAAGAAGAGGGATATAGAGGTCTACGTCTTCGTCACAACTGGTAGAGTGGGAGCTGAGTATAGGTGGGCCGAGAGGGAGGTAAGAGGGGTGAAGCTTTCAGTTCCGGAGCCCATATTCGAGGAATCTGATGGTAAGATTAAGGTGAGGGGAGGATCCAAGCCAACTATTGAGGAGGATGAGCTCTTCATCCTCCAATCCTCGAGGGGAGTGGTGGAATATGAGCCCCACCCCTTCTGGGGAGATAAAGTGCTGGTCCCCAAGAAGGTCCCAGGGCTGAGCGATTCTAGGCTCAAGAAACTGAAGCCAACGAGTTATTACAGCATGAAGGAGTTCGAGGAGCTCCTGAGAGCTGAGATAGAGGAAAGTAAGATCTGGCTCAAGTTCAACTGTCCGGGGCTACCCGATGAGATAATAAATTCTATGGACTTCTGATTTTTAATCCTCTCGTCTGAAGTTAGGGGTGATGATTTGCTAGCTATAGAGAACGCTAGGATAATGGGGAGTTATGAGAGGAGCTGCCTCGTCATTGAGGATGGAAAGATATCTGATTTGGGTACCTCAGATACCTGTGAAAAATATAGAGGAAGGGCAAAATTCCTAGATGCTGAGGGGCGCGTCCTCATACCCGGTTTAGTTGACTCCCACATGCACCTCCTCAGTTACGCTCTCTCGATGAGGAGCTTAGACCTCAGAGGTATTAAGAGCATAGATGAGCTCAGGGAAGCAGTTAAATCTAGAGTAAAGGTCTCTAAGCCAGGAGAATGGATAATAGGGCATGGATGGGACCAGGAGAATTTCAGGGATGGGAGATACCCTAGGAAGGAGGATCTAGATGATATATCCCCTGAGAACCCCTTACTTCTCACTAGGATATGCTTACATGCAGGTGTGCTGAATTCTAGAGCTATGAAGGAGTTAGGAGTTGGAAAGGATCTTCTATTCGAGGACGAGCTTTATTCAGCTATTAGGAAGGTGAGATCCCCTATCGATAAATTTACCCTCCTTAAGGCGATGAAGAGGCTCTTGAGCTATGGGATAACTGAGGTGCACAGTATGGATGCCTCGCTAGAGGAACTATCGATCCTCGGGGGCATGGATATGCCTATCAGAGTGAGGCTCTACCTCTCGGAGGGGTTAAGTTCGGATAATGCATTAGTCGAGGGAGTCAAAGTGTACGCTGATGGGAGCTTCGGAGCGAGGACAGCTGCCCTCAGGGAGGAATATGAGGATGATCCTGGGAACATGGGAGTTCTGCTCAAGGGATGGAGGGAGATATATGCTCTCTCACGTTCCCTAGCTGAGAGAGGTAAGTTGCTCGCTGTCCATGCTATAGGGGATAGAGCTCTTGAGGAAGTGATAAAGGCTCTGGAGATGGGAGCAAATAATTTGAGGATTGAGCATGCCTCCTTAATCCCTCAGGATCTCTTAGAGAGATTATCTAAAGCTAAGCCTCACCTAATAGCTGTTCAACCTCACTTCACTATCTCAGACTGGTGGCTCGGGAAGAGGCTCGGGGAGAGAGTTAAGTACGCTTACAGATTCTCAGATATGCTTGGAGTGGGATTGAGAATTAGGGGAAGCAGCGACTCCCCTGTAGAGCCTGAGAACCCATGGATGAGTATTGAAGCTGCTCTAACTGGTGGAGAACTCGGGGTGAAGCCTCTGAGCATGGATCAAGCCCTCAGCATTTACTCCTCAGAGTTGAGCGTAGGATCAGAGGCTAACTTAACGCTCCTCGACGCCAACCCCTGGTCCACGAATCGCTACGATATCTCAGGAATCAGAGCATCCCTCACGATAGTCAAGGGGCTTGTAGCTTACGATCCTGAGGGTTTAGCTAGGGGGTGGCCCTCCCATCCCGTGAAGCTGTGAGTCGCGGGAGCTCGCAGCTAGCATCTCCGACTGAATGTTAAGTTTTTTAACTAGAAGTTCAGGGGAACTCTGTGAACTCGAGGAGGAATTTCCTGATAATAACGGTGACATGGGCTCTAATGAACCCCTTCACATCAGCCATAAATGTTTACTTCTCACTCTTCGTCC
>JAVCBY010000010.1:0-28423 GCA_037917625.1 Thermoproteota archaeon
CTTCAGCATAAGGGTTTTGGGCTCACCTCCCACTATAAGCTTGAGTGTACCTGATGAGAAGAGGAAGGGGGATAGCTTCACAGTTACTGTAGAGGAGGAGGATGGAGATAGCGTAACCGTTAGCTTAACAATAGGAGATAGGAGCTTCAGTATAGCTAAGGGAAGTAATATCGTGAAGATCCCAGGGGATCTGAAAGCAGGACAATATACGATCGAAGCCCTAGCGAGAGACGAGGATGGCGAAGCCACAGCTAGAGCTTCATTCACTTTAGTAAATGAGGAGCCTAGAGTCTCTGTGAGCGTTGATAAAACGCAAGTAAAAGTGGGAGAGACGATTAAAATAAGGGTAGATGCTAGTGACGATTCTCCAGGTTTGAATGTGAGGACTATCGTTGGCAATGAGGAGTTCAGCGGTACAGGAACTTTTGAATATACGCCGAGGAGGGAGGGTACCTTAACGGTGAGAGTAGTAGCTACAGATATTGATGGCGCCACGGCAACGGATGAGGTAAGCGTGGAAGTAACAGCAAGTAGTAGCGGATCAGGAGGTGGATCATCGGGAGGTAGCTCTGGAGGTAGTGGATCTGGAGGAGGTTCAGCAGGCTCTGGAGGTTCGGGTTCAGGCGGTAGCTCAGGAGGTAGCTATAATAACAGCACAGGAGGGAGTGGGAGCACAAATATGGCTTAGTACCTAAGGACTCCCTCAAGGGGAAGTATGTGGCTGGGATATTCGAGAAGCCCTCTACTAGGACTAGGGTCTCCATAAGCGTCGCTACATTCGACTTAGGGGGCGTGTTCCTCGAGCTTCCCATATCGAACCTTCAGATAGCTAGAGGGGAGAGCATAAGGGATACTGCTGAAGTGCTCAGCAGGTTCGTACATGCCATAGCTGCTAGAGTGAAAAAACACTCTACTCTTGAGGAACTCGCCAGATGGGCTAGCGTCCCAGTTATAAATCTACTTAGAGGCATTCATCCAATTGAGGTACGATGGGAACCCCCTAACATTATTCGAGAGGATACTATCCGCGCTCAACATAGCTACGCTTTACATCTCACTGCACAGGAAGCTGGAGAGGAGGATAAGGGAATGGTCCCATAACTCACAATCTTAGGGGCTCAACATATAACTAATATTAAATTTGAGTCCCATAATATGAGGGGCCCGTAGCTCAGCATGGTCAGAGCGTCGGCCTCCGGAGCCGAAGGTCGCGGGTTCGAGTCCCGCCGGGCCCGCTTTGCTCTTGATTTTTTTAATTATGCCGTTAGCTCAAGTCGGAGCTCAGCAGAGCTTCGATGCTGTCGTCGTAAGGGGAGATATATACACGGATTGGATAATAGCTATGTCCTACGGCATGTCTCATGGCTCTTGGATAGTTCAACTCACTCCTACAAATGAGAATGAAGTATTGAAGCTCATAACGGGATTAGCGGGCTTCAAGAGGAACATATCGATCTTGATAGTTGGGGCACCTAATGCAGTGCCGATAGATTTCGAGGGGAAGCTTCAGAGCCTAGGAATAATTGTCAAGAGAGTAGGCGGAGCTACTAGGCTGGATACATCCCTCTACCTCGCTATAAATTACTGGAGGGATTGTAAATCCTTAGTACTAGTAGATGGATTCAATTCATCCTATTATTTAGCGGCTCTAAGCTTAGCTGTGGAGAGAAAAGCCCCGATAATATACACGAAAAACGGTAAGCCTCCAGATGGTTTTAGAGAATCCCTAGAGAATCATCTGAAGGACTTGAAATCGATAATAGTTGTAGGTGAGAGCTTGGATCCTAACGAAGCTAATTTCCTGAGATCGAAGGGGTATTCAGTGAGTTACATATCCAGTACGAATGTAACCCTGAGGTATCCGGAAGGCATTCAGCTCATATCTGGGGAGATAGCGGCTCCTCTTCTCGCTATATTCAGCTTCCCCTTGGGATCCCTTCTAACTTACGTCTTGATGAGGAGGAGTAAGAGGGAGGAGGGAAGCTTGATGGATTTCCTCACTTTAGATGAGAGGAAGCTCGTAGAGATAATTAAGGAGAAGGGGGAAGTCTTGCAGGAGGAATTATCCGAACTGACAGGATTTTCTAAGCCTAAGATAAGCAGGATGATAGCTGAACTTTCGGATAGGAGGATATTGAGCAAGGAGAAGTACGGGAAGACCTATATAATAAGGCTCAATGAGAGGGCCAGGAACCTTTAAATTACTCGAGCTATGGGGATCCGAGGTGGTAATTTGTCAGAAGAGAGGTTGATATTCAAGCTACTACCGGTGGATCGCGAGATCTTCTGCACATCCTGCGGTAGGAAGGTGACTTACGAGAGGGGAGTAGTCGCTTTCAAGTGTCCCAACTGCGGGGGAGCTATAATAGTAAGATGCAGTGTCTGCAGGAAGCAAGCAAATGAGTACATATGTCCTAACTGTGGTTTCACAGGCCCTTGAGGTGGTTATGATGGCTAGGATACTCGCTATATATAGGGTTCTGCTCGATGGGAGCATCAGCAGTGAGGAAGCTGTTCAGAGGATAAGGAAGGAGCTCGAAGGAAAAGGTTTTAGACTTGAGGGTTACGATGAGAGCCCAATAGGATTCGGGATAGTTGCTTTGAACTTAAAGATAACTGCGCCTGAGGAGGATGGTGTTACAGATGCCATATCTAGCGTCCTGGAGGGGTTAGAGGGAGTGAGCAGTGTGGAGCTGGATATTGTGAGCAGGGTGGGTTGATGTCCAAGGGCTCCCCATTGATCCACATAATATATGAGATAGTGAGGGAGAGAGGTTCTATAGATGATTTAGAGCTCTTCGAAGTACTTTCCTCTAAGCTCCAGGGGGTCTCACTCTCGGAGATAGAGAAAGCTCTACTCAAGCTGGAGGTCATGGGGAAGATAGTTACCTCGAGCAAGGGGAAGAAAGGAGGGCTATTGATAGAGCTAGCCGAGGATAGGAAGTACATAATGCCTGATGAGGAGTGATCAGAACCAAGACTCTAATCCACCTCCTGAGAGCAATCTATAAGATTCCTCTATCTCATTTATAACTTTCCTCACTCTTTCCTCAGAGAACTCGTGCTCCTCTACCATGAACTTCAGGAGCTCGTCGCTCATAGGTCTCCTCAGAGATGTATCATAATCTTCAGTAGTTGGGGGGTTCAGGAAGAATTCGTAAATAGATATGGGATCCACATCAAACTCCCAAGGTACTCTAGAGAATAGATCCTCCGGCCTCTTATACTTCTTAACGAGCTCCAGAGCTCTCTTCACACCTATCCCTTTTACACCTCCTAAGTTGTAATCAGTCCCAACTAAGATCCCTATCATTATCAACTGCTCCCTGTTGATCCCGTTCCTCTTGAGGACGCTCTCAAGCTCTATCAACTCCGGATTTATATCGACGTAAACATCCTTACCCGGGAGCTTCCTCTTACCAGTTATCGTGAGGTTCCTTATCAGCCTAGGAGCACCGAAGAGGAGGGAATCATAATCTTGAGATGCTGTAGCCCATACATCGCCCTTCATAGCCATATAAGCTGCTTGAGCTTCTCCCTCACTCGGGGCTTGGACGATAGGTACGCCCATCAATTTTAGTATCGTCTTACAATCCTCCACTATATCTCCCGTTATATTAAGAGCTGCTTGAGCGTACTTCCTGGCCTCATCAAGGTCTCCAAGCTCAAGGGCTTCCTTCCATTTCAATTCAGCCTCCTCTCTAGCTCTAACTCTCTCCTCTATAGCTCTAGACTTGAAAGACGGCTTCTCACCATCGAACACGTAGATGGGGATTATCCCCTCCTTCAGGAAGTTAGCGGTCCTGTAGAAGATACCCGAGTGAACGCTCGTTATCTCGCCCTTGCTAGTCATTAAGGGGGTACCGTCAGGCTGCCTAACTTTCGCTAAGAATTGATACATCGCATTGAAAGCATCTAAAGCGATCCTCTTCCCAGCTATATCAGAGAGCTCCAACTCGACTTTATCCTCGATAAGCTCCCCGATCTTAACTCCCATCTGGGGTCATTATATATGGTGGGAAGGCAATTAAAAGACATCAGGTAGGAATATGATAGCCCTAGTAGGTCCCTACTATCCAGCGGTAGGCGGAGTTCAGGTATACATGACATACATGGCTAGGGAGCTCCTCTCTCTGGGCTTCGAAGTCACTGTAGTGAGCTATAAGGGTTCTAAAGCTAAGTGGGGTGAGAGGGTCATCGAGGCCCCCACACTGAAGCTCAAGGGGCTCAGGGGGGTGAGCTTCATCTTAGGGGCTACTAACATATTGAGGAGGGAGAAGCCGGATTTGATAATCTCACATTACGCCTCGACATCAGGGATTTCAGGTCTCCTCTCCGGACTGAATTACTTCGTAGTATTCCACGGGAGCGAGCTGAGGCTCCCTAAGGCTCTATCTAAGATAGCTGCATCTAGATCGAGGGCAGTGATATGCGTGAGCAACTGGCTCAGGGAGAGGCTGGAGTCCTATGGGATAGGAGTGGATGCTGTGATACCTGGTGGAGTTGAGAGCGATCTCTTCGCCTCCCTTCCCCCTAAGGAAGTAGCTAGAGAGAGATTGGGGATCGAAGGGAATATAGTGCTCTCAGTGGGCTCATTAGTTAGGGCTAAGGGGTTCGATCTGATCCCAGAAGTAGCTAAGATCGTGAACTCTAAGTTGAGAGCGAGCTTCCTCATAGTGGGAGGCGGCCCCGAGGAGGAAGTAGTAAGGAGGAGAGCTAGGGAGGAGGGTGTGGAGGATCGCGTCATCTTAGTGGGGAAGAGGAGTTATGAGGAGACTGCAATTTACTACAGGGCAGCGGATCTGCTGCTCCATCCTGCTAGGTATGAGGGGTACGGCCTAACGGCTCTCGAATCTCTAGCTGCTGGGACTCCAGTGGTGGCCACTGACACGGGTGGGATGAGGGATGTCGTGATAGATGGAGTGGATGGGTTCCTCTTGGATAGGGATGCGAGCATGATAGCTGAGAGGGTGATTCATCTACTCCAGAACGATAATTTGAGGGAGGAAATGGGGAGGAAGGGAAGGGAGAGAGCTTTGAAGAGGAGCTGGAGGGCAGTAACTCAGGAATATATCGATTTAATGAGGAAGAAGGTCCCCGAGATCTCTCAATGAGATTAAAGGGGATCAAAGATTATAAAAAGCCACTTCAAGGCCAGCTCATTAGTAGGGGAGGAGAATTGAAGTACAAGCAGGTGATAGTGGTGAGGAAGGACTTAGGGATGAGCTGCGGGAAGATAGCTGTTCAAGTAGCTCACGCCTCACTTGAAGCTGCTGAGATATCTAGAAGGGAAAATCCGGATCTATATAAAGCTTGGAAGGGGGAAGGAGCTAAGAAAGTCGTACTTGAGGTTAGGAGTGAGGAGGAGCTCATTGAGATCTACAGAGAAGCTTCAGATGAGGGGCTAGTATCAGTCTTGATAAGGGACGCAGGGTTGACTGAGATCGAGCCTGGGACGGCGACAGCTGTTGGGATAGGACCTCATGAGGAGGAAAAGATAGATAAAATTACTGGGAAACTCCCATTGTTGAGGTAACTTCGTTAGAAACTCCTTAATATCGAAGCTTGCTTGAAAGCCCTTCAGAAGAGGGATTGAACCCGCAACTGTTACGATGAGTTTAAATATTCCCCTCGGAGGAAAGAGGGATGGTCGAGTGCGCTATCGAGGGATGTCAGGAGGAGGCGAAGAAGGAGGTGGACAGGTCTTACTTACCCGTCATACAGAGCCTGAAGCTGAAGCTCAAGGCTGGTGATTGGAAGAAGATTCCCCTATGTAAGAAGCATTATAAGATCGTTAAGGAAGCTAAGGAGCTCTAATGAACTCTCGATTATCATAAGCTCCCCCGAATTCCCATCATGAGAGTTGGAGCATAAGCACTGAGCTCAGAATTTTGAGGGGCTTCATGGAGCAAGGACATTCTTTGCAGGGAAGTTCAGGAGAATTGATCCGACATTTCAGCAGCATAGCCCTAATTTGGGCTTTCATAGAGGCGAGAAGCATTATCAAAGCTTGACCTCTACTCCCTTCTCAATTCCCCTTGATTTATCAAAGTTTTCGCCAGAAAACTCACACCATTCGGGTGGGATGGATGCGAAAATTTAAAAACTAAAGAGCCCAATTAGTTTGAGGATGTTCCAATGACCTATGAAGCATCTGCTGAGGTGGATAAAAGAGAATAGCCCATGGGGTAACGAGCTCTATGGGATGGAGGAGATGTGAGCCCCTCGAACCAGCAGATGAGGAGGTAGGCGCAAAGCCTACTCTAAACGCTGGAAGCCCATACCCTTCAGGGGTGGGTAGCTCACCTACTTATCCTCACTATCATCAGTTCATGGAAAGCTAGCTTCCTCCTCAAGCATACCTCAGCTTTGAACCCCATTTTCTCAGCTTTTCTCAAAGTCAGCTCCGGGAGATTGAAGTCAGCATGCAGTATTAGGGCCTTCCCTCTCATCAACCTGGGTAGATCATCGATGAGAGCATCTATGAGCTCTCTCCCCCTCCTCCCCCCAGCCCATCTCGAGTCCCCCCTTCCCGGCAAGTAAGGTGGGTTGAAAGCTATCAAGTCGAATGAAAGATCTCTGAAGTGCCTCGTCATGTTCCCTTGGACTACATGCACTTCGAGACCATTCAGCTCAGCGTTCCTAGAGGCTATTAAGCATGACCTAAGGGATATATCGCTAGCCACTGTGCAGCATCCCCTCTTAGCCATCTCTATCGCGACTATCCCGCTCCCAGTCCCGAGGTCGAGGCATACCTTACTCGATAGATCCTGATCTAAAGCATCTAGCATCAGTAAGCTGTCCTCAGCCGGCCAGTAGACTTGATCGTCCTTAAGGAGCTTCAATCCCCTAACTTGCCAGATAGCCAAGCTATCACTTCCCTCACTTCCTCAGGGCTCATGTGATAGGGCCTCCTCTCAGCATGAGGCAGCCCATCGATATCCTTCAAGAGGGGCTTGAGTGAGTTCTTGAGCTCTCTCTTCCTCCTCGAGAATACGAGCTTACAGTACTTCAATATCTGATCCCTCAATTCATCCTGCTTCGGCTCTATTACCAATATAGCTGAATCCACCTTAGGAACGGGGCTGAAGGACCTCCTATCCACTATGGAGACGAGGGATACCTTTAGGAGGAGGGATGCTATCACTGAGAGGCTCCCATACCTCTCAGTTCCCGGTTTTGCAACTAACCTCTCAGCGAACTCCTTCTGAAGAGTTAAGACGGCTCTCTTGAATTCACTCCTAGCCAATCCTATTATGAGTTGAGATGAGAGGTAATAAGGTGGATTGGATGCTATTTTCTCCACTCTCAGGGGGAGGAGGTCCCTGATATCAGCCTTAACTATCTCGACCCTCTCATCCCCCTCGAACCTCTCCCTCAAGACTTCGACGAGCCTCTCATCTTTCTCGACTAATATAAGCTTCTTAGGATCCCTAGATAGGATCTCCTCACTCAAATTTCCAGTCCCAGCACCTAGCTCAATTACCTCATCCCCTCTCACATCTAGCAAGTCAGCTATGAGCTTTATCCACTTCTCGGACACCATCATGTGTTGCCCTAGCTTAGCTCTCATCGTGACATGCTGGATCAAGGTTAAATAATGCTAATTCAAGATGAGCTGGGTCGAAATGGTCGAGCTGAGGAAGATAGATGAGGTTAGATGGGAACTTCCTAAGGGATATAAGCCCGGAATGAGGGTTCCAGGCCTTGTATTCGCTACTGAGAAGCTCGTTAAGGGAATAGAAGCGAGAGCATTGGATCAACTGGCTAACGTAGCGATGCTCCCGGGCATATATAAGTACTCCATAGCCATGCCAGATATACACGAGGGTTACGGCTTCCCGATAGGGGGAGTTGCTGCTTTCGATGCTTACGAGGGTATAGTCAGCCCTGGAGGCGTGGGTTACGACATAAACTGCGGGGTCAGGTTGATAAGGACGGACTTGAGCGAGAAGGAAGTGAGACCAAAGCTAAAACAACTAGTTGATGCGTTATTCGAGAACGTCCCCTCAGGGCTGGGGAGCAGTGGGAAGGTTAGGCTGAGCCCTGGGCAGCTCGACGATGTCATAGTTATGGGAGCTAGGTGGGCTGTGGAGCAGGGCTATGGATGGGAGAGGGATCTAGAGCATTGCGAGGAAGGGGGGATGATGGAGGGAGCGGACCCAGGGGTAATAAGCAGGAAGGCTAAGGAGAGGGGATTGCCTCAATTAGGCTCTTTGGGGAGCGGAAATCACTTCCTGGAGGTCCAAGTAGTGGATAAGATATACGATGAAGGTGCTGCGAGAGTCATGGGGATAGAGCGTGAGGGCCAAGTCGTAGCTATGGTGCACACTGGGAGCAGGGGGTTCGGCCACCAAGTAGCGGACGATTTCCTCAACATAATGATGTCAAAGATAAGCTCGCTTAACTTCAAACTCCCGGATAAGGAGCTGATATTCGCTTATGCTAACTCGGATATAGCTGAGAAGTACTTCAAAGCTATGAAAGGAGCGGCTAATTATGCGTGGGCTAATAGGCAGATGATAACGCATTGGGTGAGGGAGTCTTTCGAGAGGGTGTTCGGAAGGAACGCTGAGGACTTAGGGATGAACCTAGTTTATGATGTGGCTCACAACATAGCGAAGTTGGAGGAGCATGTGGTCGATGGGAAGAGGGTCAAAGTATATGTGCATAGGAAGGGAGCTACGAGATCCTTCCCTCCCGGGCATCCAGCTATACCTGAGGACTACAGGGAGGTGGGTCAACCCGTGATAATACCTGGATCCCAGGGTACTGCATCTTACTTGATGGCCGGGACGGAGAGGGCGATGAGTGAGTCCTTCGGTACCACTGCTCATGGAGCTGGGAGGGTGATGAGCAGGGAGCAAGCTAAGAGAGTCTATAGAGGGAGCCAGATAGTGCAGATGCTAGCTGAGAGGGGCATAATAGTGAAACCCGCCTCACTAGCTGTAGCAGCTGAGGAAGCGCCTGGAGCTTATAAGGACGTCGATGAAGTCGTTAACGCAACCCATAAAGCTGGAATAGCTAGATTAGTTGCGAGACTCGTCCCCATAGGAGTAGTTAAAGGGTGATAGCTTGTTCTATTTAGTTAACCTCACGATAAGGGATGAGAGCTCTCTCTATCAAACTACAGTGGAGGAAGTAGCGAAGAGAGCGGGCATATACTCGGAGAAGGTCAGTTACAATCCGATACTCGTCATACCGGGGGAGACGGGGCTATTCCCAAAACTGATGGAGAGGATACTCAGCTCAGAGGAGGGTGAGAAGTTTGAGCTCACTCTGGAGCCTGAAGAAGCATATGGGAATTACGATAGGAGTAAAGTGAAGGTCTTCTCCGTTAAGAGGTTAGAGAGAGAGGGCATACATCCCCATGTAGGTGAGGTCATCTACTTAGATAACCAGAGGGGGATCATACAATCGGTGAATGGGGGAAGGGTTACAGTGGACTTCAACCACCCCTTAGCGGGGAAGAGGCTGATAGTTGAGTGCGAAGTCGTCAAGAAGATAGAAGATGACCTAGAGAAGCTCAGGGCTATAGTAGCTGATATGTTCGATGTGAGCATCGATGATATAACTGCGAGGTGGATAGAGGATGGGAAAGCCGAGGTGCAACTACCACCTAAAGCCTACGTCCTCAGGGATTCATACTCCAGGAAAATAAGTTCCCTCTCACTGATAATGAGGCATCTGAAGGGAGTTAAGGCCGTTAGATTCATAGAGGAATTCGATATACCGAAATCAGATCAGAAGCTCACCTCGTAGATCCTCAACTCCCCCATTCTCTTGCAATTTATCTTCCCAATTTCCCTGATCACCCTAAGCTTATCCCCCTCTTTAACTCCCTCCGGCCTGCAGTAATTCTGATACTCACATTCCTCATTGCAGCTAGCTCTGTATATGAAGCTAGCCCCCTCCACCATCCTAGCCCCTGAAGCTATCTCTATGTTAGCTCTCGCTATCGATGCTAGGACTAGCTCCCCATGTATAGGGCATTGGAACCTCTTCCTCTCATTGACTCCCCTCACGACATATAGTCTACCTACCTCCATCCCATCCACGCAAACGCTCCTGTACTTACACCCTCTGCAAGCTTCAGCCTCCCCCATGAAGATGAACTTGAACCCTTCCTTAGCTAGGTTGCTCGGGACTAGCCCCATCCTTTCCTCTTGCATATGTTGATGCGAGGGAATCCTTTTTAATCGGTTCCCTCAGTCAAGCTCGGTGCCCTTATGTTGATGAAAGGTACTACTACAGTAGGCGTTAAATTCAAGAACGGGGTTGTCGTGGCTTCAGACAAAAGGGCGACAAGCGGGACGTTCGTAGCGAGCAAGAGCGCAGTTAAAACTCTCAAGATAACTGATTACGCTGTTGCAACTATCTCAGGGCTCGTGGCAGACGGCCAGTATCTAGTGAACAGTATAAGGACGATAGCTGACCTCTACAGCCTGGATACGGAGAGGCCTTTGAGCGTGAGGGGTATGGCTAGGATACTGGCCTTCCTACTGAGGAGGTACAGGCCCTACTTCCTCTTAGCTCAACTCATAGTGGGGGGGATCGATAGAGAGGGGCCCCACTTATTCAACGTGGACCCCTTCGGCACACTGACGGAGGAGGATTATTTAGCAACTGGCTCGGGCTCTCCAGTGGCTATATCTGTGATAGAGAGCGGGTACTCCCCTGATATGGATCGCGAATCGGCCTTAAGGTTAGTGATATCCAGCATGGTTGCAGCGCTCACTAGGGACGCTGCTACTGGCGACGGGATAGATGTAGTGGTGATAGATGATAAGGGGGTCAGCTTCCTGAGCAGGGAGGAGATATCCAATTTAGTGAGAGAGGTACTAAGATGAGCGAGGACCTCAAGACTAAGGTGAAGAGATATTTCTCGCAATACGCTAAGGTCGAGAAAGTAGAACTGGAGGGTCCCTTCGTAACTCTCCTCGTTGAGAACCCGAAGGACATATTGGATAAGCCAGATCTCATAGTAAATGCTGCTAAGACGCTGAAGAAGAAGATAATAGTGCTAGCTAGCAAGCCCCTAATGGATGAAGCAGCTGCAGCAGAATTCATAAGGAAGACAATACCTGAGAACGCTGAGATAGAGGATCTCAAGTTCGTCCCAGAGACTGGAGAGGTCTACATAATAGCTAAGAGGACAGGCTACGTCGTAGGGAAAGGAGGAGCTAACATAGTCGAGATATTGAAGGAGACCGGATGGAGGCCCGTGGTGGTGAGGGCTCCGACGATAAGATCGACTTTCCTAGACATATTCTACAACGTAATAATATCCGGAGCTCTCGAGAGGAAGAAGGTAATGAAGAAACTCTCCGAGAGGATATTCAGAGAACCCTTGAATCTCAGCAGGGGACTCTATGCTACCTTCCTCGGCGCGGCTAGGGAAGTCGGGAGGAGCTCCATCTTAATAACGACGGATGAGAGCAATGTACTCTTAGACTGCGGGATAAGTCTATCTAGCAGGAGCGTCTTCCCCAGGTTGGATCTGATAGATCTAGATGAACTTGATGCTGTAATAATAACTCACGCGCATTTAGATCACTCCGGAGCTCTTCCCCTCCTCTTCAAATACGGCTATAAGGGGCCCGTCTATTTGACGAGGCCAACGAGGGATTTGATGATGCTCCTCCTCTACGATTACATGAATCTCTCCCAGAGGGTGGGATCGATCCCCTTCTTCTCATGGAGGGATGTGGTCAACATGATGAATCATACGATAACGCTGGATTATGCGGAAACTGTCGATATATCCCCAGATATAAAGCTGACGCTTTACAACGCCGGCCACATACTCGGCTCAGCACTAGCCCATCTGAACATAGAGAGCGCGAGGCATAACGTCCTTTATACAGGTGACTTCAGGTTCAGGGACACTAAATTACTTGATAAGGCCATGAGGAAGTTCCCAAGGGTAGAAACTCTCATAATGGAGTGCACTTACTGCGGGGAATCCGATGTACTTCCCAGCCTCCCTGAGGCTGAGGAGACTCTCTTCTCGATAATAAAGAGGACAGCTGAGGGAGGGGGGAAGGTCCTCATACCAGCATTAGCCGTGGGAAGGGCTCAGGAGATAATGCTCTCCTTAGTCGATGGTTTTGAGAGAGGAGCCCTTCCGGATATACCAGTCTATCTAGACGGCATGATATACGATTCGACTGCCATACACTCCGCATACCCTGATTACCTATCAAATTACGTCAGGGAGAGCGTCTTCAAGAGGGATAGGGATTCCTTCACGGAGCCCCATTTCAACTTCGTGAGCTCCGATGAGAGGCCTGATGTGACTAAAGGGGGGCCAGCTGTCATAATAGCTCCATCAGGTATGCTCACAGGCGGGCCCAGCGTGGATTATCTGAAATTACTGGCTCCGAGCGAGGAGAACTCTATAGTGCTCGTCAGCTATCAAGCTGAGGGTACCCTCGGCAGGAAGCTCAGGGATGGTGTGAGGGAGCTGAGGCTCCAGGATGAGGAGGGTTATATCACGGTAAAAGTTAAGGCGGATGTGAGGGTAGTCGAGGGCTTCAGCGCTCACGCTGACAAAGTCCAGCTCCTCAGTTACCTAAGCACGATGGAGCCGAGGCCCCACAGGATCTTCTTAGTTCACGGTGAGGAGGAGAAGATGAGGCAATTCGGACCCCTCGCCTCTAGATCTGTCCCCATCAGGACGGTATCTCCTCAAATAGGTGAGACATTTAAGTTAGCTTAATCCGGGCTGCGCCATATCTCGATGAACCTGGGCACTATGAGTATCGGGGGATAGCCTCTATCCCTTATCATGACTAGATCTCCGCCCATCTCCAGTATCCTCTCCTTCAGCTTCTGTACCATGAACTTGAGCTTCTCCTCCCCCTCCGAAGCTAGGTCATCGTACCTCAGGAGCACTATGTTCCCCTCATTTATCTCGTTCAATATCTGCTCCACATCCTCAGCGCTCCTCAAGTTCATCGGCTTGACCGTTATAGCTTTCTCAGATAGGAACCTAGGTCTAGCTGGCTCAACCTCGATGGGCTCCTCCTCGAACTCCTCCTCTTCCTCATAATATTCTTCCTCCTCCTCACGCTTGCCCCCGAATATCTTCCTGAAGAAACCCATGATCGCACCCAACATAGGGGGAGGGCGCGGTATTTAAATTATGAAGGGCTTAAGGCTGGGGTCGAGATGTCGAGCGCCATGAGGTACCTCGCTAAGAGCATGAACGGAAGCGTGCTAGTGATACTGAAGAACGGGGTTTACGTTAGGGGAATACTGAAGTCATACGATAATCACCTCAACTTAATACTTGATAATGCAGAGGAGATAATGGAAGGGAATGCGAAGAAGCTGGGGAAGAGGGTATTGATAAGGGGGGATAACGTTATAGCTATATCGACTCAGAAGATAGAGATAGGTGAGGGAGAATGAAGGGAACACCATCTATGGGAAGAAGAAGTAGAGGACAAACTCATGTCAGGTGCAGGAGGTGCGGAAGACACTCTTTCAACATCAGAAAGGGGTACTGCGCTTCATGTGGCTTCGGAAGGAGCAAGAGATTGCGGAGTTATGCATGGGCGAAAGGTTAAAAAAGGGCCCTGTAGAATAGATGGGGGCCGGTGGCGCAGTTGGTAGCGCGCCCGCTTGGCATGCGGGAGGTCGGGGGTTCGAATCCCCCCCGGTCCACTTGGCCGGGGTAGCTCAGAGGGAGAGCGTCCGGCTGAAGACCGGAAGGTCGAGGGTTCAAATCCCTCCCCCGGCACTTTCTTAGTTTCAAGGTCGATTTTACGTTGAGGGCGCACGCTTCCGTACTTGATATGAATATCCGGAATTATACTTTACAGTCAAAGCAGCAATCAAACTTCTCCTTTAGCGGGTCGGCAAGTGCAACTTATGCTTACAGACCACTTCAACCACCTCCACAAACAACCACATCCATTTGCTCATGTAGCGATTGCAAATACTACTCTTCCGAATTGTAATAGCCTGTGAAGAATGAAAAGTGTGTGCGCGAGTTACTTTCCAGTCTTCAGGTTGCTCAGCAAACACAAATTATTACGCTTGTAAGTATAGAAGTTACTCTCAAACACGACCTAAGGTCTACATCCTAACACCTTATACAGCGCTTAGTAGAGGATTAAAGGTTTCGGTAGAGTTTGCTTGTGAAGAATGGAAAATACTGTTAAAAATTTGATTTTAGAGTTAAGTATTGATGGAAGGAAGTGGGGCAAGTGCTTTTTAAATAAAAAGGGTTTAATCAACGACTTTGAGTGGAATGCTTCTAATAATAAAATGTCAGGAATGTGTGGATGAAAAAACAAGTGGAACTATAATTCAACGATGTGTAAGCATAAAGATTACAACTTATGGGCAAATCTAAGTTTAGCGAAAGATGTGTGGATGTGACATTCGCATGTAAACTACCAACACTTTCTCCCGGAGCTCACACATTAAATGTAATAGCGAAAGTCCATGGAAGTGAATTGTTGTTCTGCTTGTTGCTATCAATATTCTTATCAATAAGCATAGACACCAAAATTGAAAAAATAAGAGAAGATAGCCTGATAAATGCAAGATTATTTCGCTTGATATTGGAGGAAAGATTGTTTCTATTAGGACAGCGAGGAAAATTCCAAGGAAAATATTTTGATAAATTGTTGCTGTTAAAAAGCTTATTATTTCTTGTAACATTCTATTGATTTTGATGTTTAGGATTAAAAAGGATGAAAATTTAAAATAAATAGCAAGAAATCAAGGCCGTTTAAAAGTTTGCAAGGGCTGTTTTAAGATCTATCAAAAATAGCCCCGGGCGGGTTCGAACCGCCGTCTCAGGCTCCAGAGGCTTGCGCTAAATTCTGCGTCCTTGACCGCTAGACGACGGGGCTTTAATTTAAAATTTTTTCTTATAAACTTTTAACAATAAAATAGTTCATATACTATTTTGTAACTTTTTTCCTTGGACTGAAGGATTTATAATAAGAGATTCGCATTTTCGGAGTACGTACTATTTAAATATGAGATAAAGACTGCTTTATTTTCAAGATAACTAAGTTGGAAGTAATAGATATTTGCAATAGAGCGATGTGGTAAGATTAATGAAAAATTTGCTATTTTAGGGTTGGTTGTTTGTAGTTTTAAAAATTACAAATCGAACCAGAGGTTTTATACAGATGGGGAGTTTCTGAAACTTAGTAGAGAATTAGAATGTTTAAAAGTATTTATATAAACAAATTTAATAATACCTATGAAAAATAGGAGAAAAATCCTACTTTTAATTCTTGCTGTTGTATTATTATCTACTTTTCTCTCAATTTTCTTAATAAAGAAAGTTAAATTTAACGGAGATAAGGTATTATCAGAAATAGCAAAGCTTAATCCTGATGAAGCAACAATTCGAATTTTAAAATACGCTGAGTGTAAAACTTTGGAGAAAAAAGAGAATGTATGGATTGTTAAAGATTGTAAGGGTGACTATTACTTTAAGCTTTTTCTCGCAGAAGATGGATATATGCTTGGAAAATGTACGGAATGGAAAACTCCAAGGGAAGCTTTTATAAAGCTTAGAGACTTTTTGCCTATAAAAGGATGCGCTGATGTAAATGCTGAAGATAGACTTCTTCGCGAATCAAATTTTGCAAGAGTATATGAGATTTGTGGTTTAAAAATAGCTTTTGTTGAAGAATGTATAGTTGGGGTGAGGTCATGAATAGAATTATCCTATCTGCAATTTTCTTTTCTTTGATCTTTTTTAGTTTAATTCATTTTGTTATGGCCGCATGTTGTACCGATACTGGTAACTGTGCTCATGCTTTTTGTACAGATGGAAGGAGTTGCCCAAAAGGTTGGAAGTCTTGCACTTGTGCTACATACTGTTGTCCTGGTTGTAACTGTTGTCCGACCACATCCACCATAAGAACAACAACCACCACCATTTCTTGCCCATCCGGCACTGACTGTATGACTGCTACTGAATGCTTTGGTGCCGGAGGTTCTTGTATCTCCAGTGATTGTGGTTATGGGTGTTGTTGTAGTTTCTCTAAAACCACCACATCCACCACTCAACCCACCACATCCACCACCGTATGCCATAATAAGAGTAATCCATGGACTAGAGCAACAGCTTGTTGTGGTAGTGCAACAGATTGCGTGGATCGTAACGGAAATTGTGTAAGTAGCGGTAATTGGGCAAAGGCCGATAATATCAATAATGTGTTGGATTATTGTGATGGAGGGAGCTGGATAACTGGTTGGTGCGTAGGAGCTAGTAGAAAATGCTTAAGTGGGTGCATATACACTACCAACACTCGTGGATGCAATAAGTATAGTGCCGAGTGTCCTCCTTATGACTATAAAGTTGTTCTTGCTAAATGTCCAACAACCGCTACTCTTCTAGAATGTACTAAGGATGAAGACTGTCCCAATGGACAATGTTGCAATACATTTTCTACCCCACCCCAATGTAAGGAAAAAGGTACCATAATTTCTTACGAAGGAAAATCTTATCTGTGCGACCCTCCGGAGGGATTTGTCGAAGTTAAAGACGAAGTTAAAAACCCAACAAAAAGCTTAAGCTTCTTTGATATGATAATAAGCTTTTTCTCTCACTTCTTCAAAAAATAAAATTCAAAATTCGGTCTCAAAAACCAATCTACATCTATTGTTCCATCTTCCTTTTTATAAACATAAGAACCGCCAATAAATCCGAAGATTTCTCTTACCCTATCTTTTAATAAACCATCTTTACAAAGATACAATCCAAACCCGTTGGCAGGCCCTATTATTATTTTATCTCCGGATTCGCTATTAAGTTTCTCAGCGACATGATCAGGTAAAGATATTACCCATTCATAGACCGATACACCACGAGGAATTGGGCTTATATAAACGAAGTAAGTTGGAAAACCAAAAGCTCTTAATGTTTGAGGTATTGTATAGTTAATTGTATATATTTCCCTCACAGGAGGATTCCATCTCTCATATCCCATCACAAACTTCATAAGATGCCAGTAATCCCAATTTTTTGTGACGAATTGATCTACTCCATTCAAATCTTTTATTTTATTCCACAAATTATCAGGATTCTCTGTCATAATTTTCCGAAGTTCATAAGGTTTAAGATCAACATATTGTAGGTGAGTATTTTCAAGCCTCTCGGCGCCTCCTCTGTCTAAAACCCACTGGTAATAATACAACCAGGCCGGAACATCACCCAATAACTCGGTTCTCACCTTTCCATCAGGATACAAGCTACTTATTATATTATACTCTTCTTCAGCCTGAATTAGAGCTCTCTTTGCTCCTTCTAATCCTGCAACTACTTTCTTTTGTTTTATGTCAAAAGTTGCATTATCTAAGAACCAGAAGAAAAACAACGCTTGCCTTCTATTGTTGGCATCTTGATATAGTAAATCCAATTTATCGGAATCGTACCAAGGAAAATCTCTATTGTAAAGCTTATCTCCTCCGCCAAGTTGAGGAGCTTTATTTGAATATAAATTCCATTGAAGCATTATCAAATCCCAAACATCATTATCTGTTGGTTTAAGAGTTCTTCCATTAATAAACAGCTCAGCATATTTTATTCCATATAGAGCATCAAAAATTGAATAGTCATTTGCAATTATTTTTCCGTTTAAACCTTCAAACATCTCTGGATGTTTTAAAATATCAAAACCAGAATCCTCTATCAATTTCAAATGCTTTGCTAGCATCCATGTCTCTCTTCCAACATCAGGAAATAAAGAATAATGCCTCCTATATACCGAATGAAAGATTATTGGAGAAAAATCAACTAGCTTATTACCATATCCATCAATTTGAGTAGCTCTAGTTAACAAAGAGATTTCATCAAAATTTTCTGGTAATTTCCTATCAGTAACACCAATTCCATAATAGGCTATGGCATTTATTGTGGCATTTTTAGCCAATTCCTTATCAAAACCAAGTCTTAATCCTAAATCAGAGGAATAATCAATAGTTTTCATAGGATCTAATATTTTAAAACTTTGTATGTTCTCATAGAGTGATTTTATTTTATAAACCTCGTCATACAACCCTTCAACTAAATGAGAAAAATTCCTCGAATATGCTAGCTCTTCGTCAGTTATTTTGCTATCAGAAGCCTTATCTCTCAAATAATTAATAAATATTGGTATATCAAGAATTTCTTTGTTGTTTGCCATCAATTCAACAAATTCCCTTTCATTTCTATCTTGAATTCCATCTTTATCTAATGGCTTAATAATATCAATATATTTTTCCAACCCTGAATCCAAAGCTTGCTTAAAATTAAGATTTGGTTTTAAAGGATCTGTATTATAAACAAAAATTTCCTCAGGATCCGACAATCCATCATTGTCGGTATCTTTCTTGTTAGGATCTGTATGATATTTCTCTATTTCATCGACGTCTTTAATTCCATCACCATCGCTATCTCTATTTCTTCTCCAGTTTTCATAAGCAAAATAAGCACCTATCAAACTAGCGGTTCCAATACCGCCTATAATGATAGCTCTACCTAGAGCATTCTTTCCGACAGAATCCTTAGCATGTACTAAAGTGCTGCTCTCCTCATAAAATTGTCTTACATCATCTTGATAAAGTCCCTCCTTCAGTTTCTTGAGGACATTCACAAGCGATTTAGGTGCGAAAAATATTTAAAATTTTCGCTTATAGTTAATAGTATGAGAGTAGATGAAAAACTTTTACATTATTCAAGTAAAGATGGAGTTGAATATAAAAAGACTCTAGAGGAAGTCACAGCTTTTATTTCTTATAAATCCCTAGAGGATGAAGAAAGAAAAGAATATGCTAAGTATCTCGATGAATTGGGGCCAGCCCTATTCCATCTTTCACCCTCTGAAGTCTCAATGATTGAACTATCCCTGCCCCCTTACAGTGAAATAGAGATGGAAGTTTATAAAAGGATAGGAATAAGCGAAGATGAGATAAAAAAGTTAAAAAGATATAGGGAAAGAACGAGAAAATATGTGTTCAGAGTTCCTGGCATAAATGTGCTGGCAATCTATTTACTAAAATTTCTCTCAATTTTCGATAAGGAGCTTAAAGAGGAAATTAATGTTAAAAGGCAGATTAACGAGAGGCTTTTTACGAAAGAATATAAAGATATCCTGGAGGAAAGATCAAAAGAAATTCTCAGATCTTCGAGATTAGCAACCATACCAATCTATGTCTCTTCTGGAGTTCTTCATTACCTAAGGAGCTCGGACATCACAGTAGAAATAGCCTATCTTTCCTCCATATTAATATTAAATATTTTAACTTATTTACCCTATATTTCAGAAAATTTTAAAAGCAAAAAATACAGAAAGATAGTTCCTTACATTCAAATGTTAACGCTCTCCTCGTTTGGAGCTTATATTTACTACAAAAGCTTCGACCCGATGCTGATGGGAGCCTATTTACTAACGGTGACACTGCCTTATTGGATCCTCAGGCTTTTCGAGATTGGTTTAAGTCGAACTATCTCTAATTTTATAGAAAAAGGATGGCCTTACTTTCCAAAAATAATCAGAAAAGCTATAGATAAGTTGAGAAGATTTTTAGCAAACATAAAAGTAAACCCCTTTAATGAAAAAGAAATTTATGAAGAACTTTACAACGCATCAGTGAGGCTGGAGGGGGTCTCTTCCTTACCATCCTCTGTCTTTGAAGAATTTAGGGAAAAATTAAGCAAAAAGATTATAAAATTAGAAAATCCGGAAGAAAAGCTCGCCTTGCCTTATGTTTTAGGCTACTACAGAAAGGAAATTGTTCTAATAGAAGATGATAGAAAAATGAAAATTGTGAATAGAAGAGCCCTGGAGGAATTGGCGAAATCATACGGAATGTCCACGGAAGATTTCGAAAGAGAAGTCTCGAAATTTCCCTGGAAATATTTAGAGGCTGATCTAGTTGACGGAAAATTAGTTTATGGAAGAAGCGTTATAGGCATGTATAACTTTAAGAATGAGGCAATAAGAAAAGGAGTTGCCGCAAAAGAGGTGGAGGCTTGTTTGATAAATCTCTACGCTAAAGATCTCATAATGACTAAATATCTTCAAATCACTGAGGGTAATTCTTAATTTTCATTCCTAAAAACATTTAAAAATCGTGGGAATTAAAATAGTATATGAACATAATGACAGAAGCATTAATGATATCATTTTTTCGTTTTCCGATTTTTCTCAATCAAGTTTTACTGATTAAGCGATGTTTGGGTGAGTTGCGAACCCGTGAACATATCGGTCAGAGATTTGTAGTTAGTGGTACAGCATATTAGTTGTTCATGGATGACAATCTTCTTGCTTTACAACCACTCAACCCACAACCACCTCCACTGCTGTTCCGCTATGTACTAGAAAACCCAACAATATCACCCTCTTCCAAAACAGACTCTCCCGGCCAAACACTAACTTATTACATAAGAGCAGCGATAACTCGGCTTGACTCACCAACGTTTAACTTAACATTTCCATCTCGCCCAGGCTTCACTGCAAATTTATCCGCTGTATAGAGGGTGAAGTATGCTTTCCTTCTGATAGTTTTTCTAAAATTAGTCCTGGCATCTTCGGTTCAATTTAACTCCCCCTCAACAACATTGACCGGAAATCTCATGTATCCGGACATCGGTGGGTCTAGTATGGGGAGAGCGTTCACTCGATCAGCTACTTTTTCATAAAATTTTTACTTTCCCTCATAGTTAATTATATTATTTAATTTGGCTGATAACTTAAGTTGGGGCTAGTGTCACCATGGGAAAAGATAACATAATATTGAGAATCCTCGACATAACTTAGGTGATTTTTATGAGTGGTATAATTGGTCCGAAAATCGTAACAGAAGTTCCCGGGCCCAGGGCTAGGGCGATAATAGAGAGGCATCATAAGAGCGTAGCTACGACGACAAACGACCCTAAATTTATGCCTCTCGTAATAGAGAGGGGGGAGGGCGTTTGGATATGGGATGTCGATGGGAACGTTTACCTCGATTTCGCCACTGGGATAGGAGTTAACAATGCCGGGATAAGGCATCCAGAGGTCCAAAGGGCCATAGAGGAGCAGTTGAATAAGATATGGCATGCAGCAGGGACCGATTTTTACATAGAAAAGCAAGTAGAACTGGCTGAGAAGCTGGGTCAGATAACTCCGGGGAACTTCCAGAAGAAGACCTTCCTCAGCAACAGTGGGGCGGAGAGCAATGAAGCAGCTATGAAATTAGCTAGATGGAGCACGCAGAGGAAGCTCTTCATAGGATTCATAGGAGCCTTCCACGGGAGGACATTAGGTGTTCTGAGCGTCACAGCGAGCAAGACAACTCAACACGCTAGGTTCTTCCCTACGATGCCCGGAGTATATCATGCTCCATATCCCAACCCCTACAGGAACCCCTGGCATATAGATGGTTACGAGAATCCGGATGAGTTAGTCAGCAGGACTATAGAGTTCATAGAGGAGTATATGTTGAATAAGTACGTGCCACCCGAGGAAGTAGCTGCTTTCATGTTCGAGCCGATTCAAGGGGAGGGAGGTTACGTAATCCCGCCCAAGAACTTCTTCAGGGAGCTAAAGAAACTAGCTGATAAGTACGGGATACTCTTGATAGACGATGAGGTTCAGATGGGGATGGGTAGGACTGGGAAGATGTTCGCGATAGAGCACTTCGGAGTGGTTCCAGATATATTGACGCTAGCGAAATCGCTAGGGGGAGGTATACCAATAGGGGCAACTGTATACAGGAGCGATCTGGACTTCGGGACGCCGGGGGCTCACAGCAATACCTTCGGTGGTAATGCTGTCGCTTGCGCTGCAGCTCTAGCTACAATAAATGTAGTTCAGAGGAGCCTCGATAATGTAGCTAAGCTCGAGAAGATATTCAGGGAGAGGTTGAATGAGATGAAGGAGAGGTACGCTAATATAGGAGATGTCAGGGGGATAGGGTTAGCTTGGGGAATAGAGTTCGTCAAGGATAGGAAGACCAAGGAATATGCTAAAGCTGAGAGGGATAATATAGTTTTGGAGGCCCTGAAAAGAGGTCTCGTAATGCTTCCATGTGGAGCAAGCACAATTAGAATAATCCCTGCACTTATAATGACTGAGGAGCAAGCTAAGATAGGTCTAGATATATTGGAGCAAGCGATAAAGGCCGTTTTAAAATGAACATTTTTTATTCCTAGATGATACCCGGGAGGCCCGAGATATTCAGAGTTGGCCCTAAGTACCTGATGTTAGTTGGGTTAAGGGGCAAGCCGAGGAATAGAGCTGAAATCGCTCTGATTCCTGCCTCTCTGATAGCCTCGAAGAGGCACCTCCTGATGGCAGCGATAAGGGCGATTAGGAGCTTCTACTACGGTGTCAACATATCCGATAAGTTCGCTTATGAGGTGTGCATATGCCTCCTCGGCATCAGGGAGGTATCGAGGATCATAAAGCTCCTTTCCGATCATGATGAATATGCTTTAATTCTGCATTGTGATGAGATAAAAGATTGTTTAAGGTCTCTTATAAGTATAACGATGGAAGATGTGGCTCTATCCGATATTGAAGCAACTTATGAGCCTCAGAAGATGGTCAGTTGTACTGGTAACGTTGAATGCCTCGCGATGGAGCAGGGCATTTCCATTGAGCTCGAGAGGTAGCAATATTAAATAGTACGGGGGGACTCAAGAGAGTATGTCATCCGATGAGTACCTTCAGGCTAAAGCTGAGGAGATACTAGCTGAGTTGAATCAGGTTTTAGTTCAATTAGCGACACTTAGGGCTGAATACAACTCGGTGAGTGAGGCAATAAGGAGGCTCGAGGGACTTCCGGAGGTGGATGAGATATTCGAGAGGGTCGGGGTGCTCTACATAAGGAGGGACAGGGAATCCGTGCTTTTAGACCTGAAGGCAACTAAGGAGACCCTAGAGGCTACGATAAAATCCCTTGAGAAGAAGGAAAGAGACCTCAGGGAGACCTTGAGCAGAGTGGCTAGCTCTACTCGAAGTAGCTGAGTAAGTTCTCCTCGAAGTCTTCCTTCATCTTTCTCGGTATTTGAGCTCCTGCTGCATGCTTATGCCCCCCTCCCCTTCCTCCAACTGTAGTAGAAGCTTCCCTCAATATTTCATTCAGATCTAAACCACTCGCCCTATTCGTGAGCCTGGCAGATACCTTCAGCATATCTCCCTCAGTCTCAGCGTATCCTATTATCAGGTCCACGTTCCTGATGCTCTTACTCATTATGGATGTCACGGTGCTTATGATCGTATCCTCCGCTATACCTTCATCTATGAATGCGACCTTCCCGATAACCCTGGGCTTGAGATCCCTGAGCAAGCTTGAGAGGTGCCTTTTATAATCCTGCAGGACCGATAGTGCTGAGGAGAGTATATCGCCCCTCATCCCAGATGCTAAGAGAGCTCCCAAGTAGCCCCTGCCCATCCTACCGCAAGCGTTGAGTATTGTTGAGAAGCTAGATAGATCCCTCAGGGGGGAGCCTTTCGGCTCCATCAAGTTCACATAAGTGTTCCCTAGGAGAGACTTAGCTTTATCCAGGCTCTCAACTCTCTTAACTAACTCGTTCATCAGGTCCCTCTTCTGCTCCTCGCTCAGATCGGATAGCGTGACCCACTTATCCCCTATCTTTATTGGGATCCCTAAGGATTCTATCAAGCTCAAAGCACCAGCTGAATCATCCGAAACCCCCCTTATGAATGGTTCCACAGTCCTCTCTAGGGAGGAGACTAGAGGGTAATCAGGGCCACCGAAAAGCCTTATCTCCTTTTTGACCTCTATTATGCCTCTCTCCATCCCCCAATTCAGTATAGCTTCGTTCAGCCCACTGAAGCCCCCGTTCTCCTGGAGGTCGCCTAGAGCTCCAACTAAGGCCACTGGTACCATCGAGTGATCCTTGAAGAACTCCCTGTAAAGGAGGAAGCACAAGCCTGAGGAACTAACATCCCTATCCCCATCTATCCCCTCAGTGAATGGATTCAACATCGGGATCTCGTAGCTGGATGGCCTATGATGGTCTATAACGAAGACCCTCTTGCCCATCGATTTCAAGAGCTCGGCTTCCCCTGACCCCAGATCCAGGAATATGTAAAGATCGTAAGGCTCCTTCTTGAGCCTCTCTATCAGAGAATCGCTTATGTATTTGACTGAACTTAAGTGGAAAGGTACCCCAAATCTCTTGAGGATGGAGATAAATATACCAGCTGAACTGAGCCCATCAGCATCTATATGCGAGATCACCCTGACGTGGGAGCTCTTAAAGCTCCCATAAAGCTCGTCCGCGAACTCCTTGACCCTATCAAAGAACTTGCTTAATGCCATTTTAGGCAGCGTAGAGCTCAGCTAACTCCGGAGTATAGCGCCAATCGGGCGGGAGCTTACCGACCCTCTTATAATATTTCACGAGCCTTCCTATCTTTGATTCAGTCAGTATTAGCCCTCTCTTTGCATGAAGGTCCTTCTTATGTTCCTCTAAATGCTTCCTTATCTTATAGGCTTTATTTATAAGGGCCATTAGGTCCTCAGGTATCTTCTGAGCAACTCCTCCCTCCTCCAGTATCTCAGTTATCTTCTTCCCAGTGATCCTCTTGACCAATGGGACCCCGTACTCATCCCTCAGGATCATCCCTATCTGACTAGGCGGGATCCCCCTCTTACCCAGCTTTATCACGAGCTCCTCTATCTCTTCCTTCTTCATCTGGACCCAATCCAGTGAGAAACTCCTGGGTGGTCTCTTCGACTCTGATTTACCTCTCTTTCTACTGTGAAGCCTCGCCATACTTTCACCTCTTGGGTTCTCCCGCCCCTCCCTTACACTCACTCCTATTTATGTTTATCCTCAGTCAGAGGCTCATGCGGGTCGCGATCATCAGACCCGCGAGGACAGGGTTGGGGGTGCCGAGCCTCATTGCACTAAAAATAACTGATGAGATTCTTTCATACCTTACGTAAATCTATCTATTCCAAACCTAACTAAGAACTCCCTCAACTTTCGGCAGGATGCTCCCCTATGGGAGAACTTATCTTTCTCATCCCCGAGCTCCCCATAGGTCTTATTAGAGCCGTTAGGGATGAATATGGGGTCGAACCCCCATCCTTCTCCCCTGATCTCCTTCGCTATGGTCCCTTGGACTCTCCCCTCGAAGACCTCTATCCTCCTATCGTAGCTCAAGGCTATGACTGAGACGAAGAAGGCTCTCCTATCCTCTATGCCATCCATCAACTTTAGGACTCCCTCATTCCCGATCTTCTTGAATACATAAGAGGAATAAGGTCCTGGAAAGCCTTTGAGAGCTTCTATGAAGAGACCGGAGTCCTCTATGAAGAAAGGCTCCCTGACGTAATTCGACAACCATTTCGCAGAAGCTACTACTATCTCCCTCGTGTCCTCCCCCTGAGGCTCCAGATAATCCACTTCGAGGAACTTGAGATCGATCAGGTCAGATAGCATCCTCTTGAACTCCTCATACTTATGCCTGTTGGAGGAAGCGAATATCACTTATACCTACCCCTGGCCTCTACCTCCCCTAACCTCTTTATTACGCGTTCCGCTATGTCGCAATTCTCATACCCCCTGAGGAAAGAGCTCCATAGAGGCTCCCAATCATCTGTTATCGACTTCAAAGATCTCTTCAACACGTATAGGTCGACAGCATAACTCTCTATATCATGAGTGTATTCCGCTAGCCCGAAATCCAGTAAGCATATACCACTCTCACTCACGATCGCATTATAAGGTGTGAGGTCATTATGCGCTATATTAGCTCTGTGAAGCTTACAAGAGGCTAGGCCAAAGGCGAACATACTCTCTTCATTTATAGAATCGGCCATCCTAATACCATGGACATACTCCATCATTATGGAATCCTCCCAGACATCTAGAATCGCTGGGACAGGGACTCCAGCTATTCTAGCTCTCCTCATGAGCCTAGCTTCTTTTCTCGTCCTCATTATCCTGATCATCCTATCTAGCTCACTGATCCTATATCCCTTGCTTACCCTCCTCTTTATCACGATGGGGAGGCCCAAGAAGTCCGCTTTATATAGCTCAGCCTCGGCCCCTCTGTAGATCAGCTCCATCCGTATCTACCCCTCAGGGGGACGAAAGCTACTTCAGTTATATGCTTCTTGATCAAATTATCGCCTCTCTTCTCAACTAGCAGGAGGTCCTGGCCCCAGAAACCCGGGCTTCCGACAGGTATGACGAGCTTCCCACCATCAGCTAACATCTCGATGAGGGGAGGTGGTATCTGCGGCGCTGCTGCCGTGACAACTATCCTATCGACTTTCCTCTTGAGAGGCAACCCTGAGCTACCGTCAGCATTTATCACATGGACCCTCGAGGAATAGCCAGCTTTACTGAGGTTCTCGAAGGCTAGTGAGGCTAGCTTAGGATTTATCTCGACGGTTATCACGGTCCCCCATCTAGATGGTGGTGAGTCGCTGGGAGCGACTATCTCAGCTATAGTAGCTGCATGATAACCGCTACCGGATCCCACTTCGAGGACTAACTGCCCCTCCTCGAGATCGAGTAACTCGTTCATAATGAAGACCATGTGGGGGGCGCTTATCGTCTGACCCTCACCTATAGGTAGAGGTATGTCCTCATAGGCAGCTCCTCTATACCTCTCAGGGACGAATAGCTCCCTCTTAACCCTCTCAGCCGCTCTCCTCACCTTCTCCGTTTTTATTATACCCCTCCTGATCAAGCTCTCGATGAGTCTAACGTGATCCATCCGGGTGCTTCGGCATGGAGAGAATATTAGCTTACGGTCACCCTAACATAAGGGCTAGGCATAAGACTACGATGCAATTGACTAAGGATGAGGAGATAAGCGTTAGAGCAGACTGCATAATAGGAGTGAGGGCAGATAAGTCTGTATACGGCTTGAGTGAGGGGCTCAAGAGGCACTTGCTCGAGGGAGGGGGGATAGAGATCGAGATAATCGTAGGTGAATTGAGGTTCGCTCTCAGGGCAGAGGGCCACCCTGAGCTGAAGTTAAGCGATCCCAGGGACTTGGTCATAAGGAAATCGAGTTACATAGATGGGAGGACTCTAGCGATAAGGGCCACAGCTTCCTCAGCGGAGCTACCTAGGGAGATGGTGAGGGCCCTCAGGGACCCGGAGGCGGAACTAAACTTATTGATATACTTCTAGATGAATCCCTGGGCGATAGGATCCCTGGGCTTTATGATCTCCCTCAGATAAGATGTAGCATATGCCCCAGATTCTAGGAAGAAGGAGAGCACGATAAAGCCCTCTCTCTCGATGATCTTGGGCTCGACCTCGCAGAGAGCTTTCCTAAAGCCTCCGAGGGCGCTGATCTCAGGCAGCTCCCTGAATATGAACATCTCCTTCTTCACGCCTTCCTCCCTCAGGATAGATTTGAGCTCTTCAGCTAGCCATCCTCTAGCTTCAGTCAGGCCTCCCACTAATGGTAGGAGCAAGCTTCCCCTCTCAGGATAGAGAGCTATCTCACCGTTGGGCTTCAACACGAAATCACCATACTTAGGCTCGATCCCCGACTCAATCCTCCTTGATAAGATCAAGTTGAATATGTAGGATTGATATGAGTGCACGTAGAATCTGATCAATTCTGACCCGATCCTCTCGGAGAGTTGTTTCAAGCTCCTGACATCCCTTGCATCATGCCCTTGCTCTGATATCATGGAGGAGGCTCCCTCGATATCTCTCAGCAATATAGCCTTACCTATCTCATGATTATACGGCCTCTCTACACCGAACCTCTGGTAAGAGAAGAAATTCGGGAATATCTTAGGGAGTTCAATCCCCTCAGCCCCTCTGATCACTATAGTAAAATGATTCCCATCGTTCATACCTAGATATATCATCTCCCCTCTCCCAGCGTACCTTAAGCTCACTCCCTCTATCTCCGGTAGCTCCTTAAGGCTACCTTGGACTGAGATGAATTGAAAACTGATGGATCTAGCGTCCTTCATCCCAGCGTACCCAACGCGCCTCCCCAACTTCCTAGAGAGCCTAGATATCATCTCAAAGCTGTCCATCTTGACTCTCTTCATCACGACTAGATAATTGGCCTCGCCCCCCTCGAACTTATCGATGCCCAAGAAGGCCCTAGAGGCTCTTCTACCTAGCAGAACTTCATCTACTATGAAATCGCTGAGCTTCTCCCTGAGCCTCCCATTTATAGGAGCTCCTCCGCTCATATAGGTCAACATACCTAAATGAGAGTCTATTGGGGGGACCTCCATTTCATCACCCCCCTAGTTCCCGGGAAGCACTTTTCACCCTTTTGATGGAAGCCACTCGGGATCTTTCGAACGCATAATAGAATCCCCTTTCTACGAAGCCAAGTGAGCGGGACCGAACTCCCCTCGAACTGATGCGGAATCTTTAAATAGGAGGGATCTACGATTATCGTGGCGGGGTTAGGCAGCGGGGTGGGGCAGTCTGGTAGCCCGCCGG
>JAVCBY010000074.1:0-28278 GCA_037917625.1 Thermoproteota archaeon
TCTTTCATCTGATTGCTATAGTGAGGTTTCCGTAGGGTTTTCTAAGTCAAATTTTGGATGGGGGTCCTTAGGAAGGGGAGGAGTTAGAGCTCTCAGCATCTCCTTAGGCGAGGAGATAGTAACTTATCTCTCAATAGATTGTAATAACATGGTACCGGAGCTCAGGAGCTTTCTAGATCTCAACTCCGTCGAGGGGACGAAGCTAATAGTATCGACAACGGATACTCATGAGACTTTATCGACTAGGGTGTCATATAATCCATTAGGTCGCGAGTGCGAGGGAAAGATCGATTGTTTGATGGAAATAGCGGATCAATTGAAAAGAGTAGCGAGAGAGTCGATGGTTGAGATGAGAAAAGTTAGAGTGAGATATTATAGAGGATGCCTGAACCTACCATTAATAGGCGAGGAAAACATGCTTTCTTTAGTTTCCCTCATGGGGCTCAGTTCGATGGCAAAGGGATTGTTAGCACTCTCATTAATCCCCCAAATTTTAATATTTTTGCTATAAATTTGCGATTTTGAATATAAAAATAACAGTTTATGGGGACCTTGTCCCTCTAAAGTTTTTTATTCTCGAGTCACATGAGAAGCTGAGTATTGTGGGCCCGTAGCTCAGAATGGAAGAGCACCCGGCTTTTAACCGGGGGGTCGCGGGTTCAAATCCCGCCGGGCCCGTCTTTTAAAAATACTGAGGATCATCTCAATTTCTCATGACTCAATTCTAGTCTCCTGACCTCGATCAAATTAAGCCCAGTCCGGAAGCATTCCCCACCTATTTTTAAATCCAGCGCACTTGCCCAGCATGAGAGAGGACTCATGATGGAAGATGTAAAGGTGCTCCTCAAGGAGGCATCCGATCTTAAGGCTAAGGGTAATTATATGGAATCCTTTACTATTTTGAGGAGAGTACTGCAACTCTCATTCAAGCTAGTCCTATCTAGACTCGATGTAGACGCCCCTTATGATAGTACCCTATCCCTCTACCATCTAATCCCCATCGAGCTCAGGCCCCCTATAGGGGAGAGGGAACTGGAGGATTTTGAGAGTAAGTATATGCTTTCCCTCAGCTCTGACCCTCCAGATCCTCGATCTCTAGAGGCGGGTCTCGAGATAGCGGAAAGAGTTATTCATTGGGCGGACTCCATCATAAAAAAGAAGGAATCACTCGAACCTCAGGGCTTTGGCAGGCTCTAACTTAGCTGCCTGGCGCGCGGGTGGTATAGCTCCTATGAGCGTTATCAGGAGTGTGACTCCCGCTATCGTGAGTACGTACTCCAGCGGGAGGACTGGTGTTACAGAGAGACTTATACCACCATGTATTCCACCAGCTCTACTTGTGACCCTAAAGTTGGACGCACCGCCTCCACCTATAGCTAATGACATCAATTGAGAGAGCAAGATAGCCCCAGCATAACCAACGATAATTCCAAGTATAATGGCTATCGCGCTCATTATCACCCCTTCAAACAGGAATGAAAGCATTATTTCCCTTTGGAATGCTCCCATTGCCCTCATAACTCCGATTATCCTGGTCCTCTCCGTGACTGTAGTGTACATAGCGTTCATTATCCCGACGGATGCTACCACTATAGTCATCACAGCTATCGAGCCTAAGGCTATTATTGAAGTATTTATCAGTGTATCTAGAGCCCTTTGAAGATCCCTCATCGCTATAGGGTATGCGGAGTCTCCATATTCATCCCTTAACTCGCTAACAACCTGATCTATTCTATTCACATCATCAACTATCACAACGAGAGTCGGGTAGTCCTTCCTGTTGTAGAACCTTTGATACACATTCATAGCGTAATCTAAGGGGATAAGTATGGAGTTATCGACATCCGTCATTATTGAAGTGCCATACGGCGCTAGCACTCCATAAATAGTCCCTTTTATGCTTCCCTGGCCGATGGATCTGCCGATGGAGATCCTAACGCCTAATCCAATTAGATCTCTAGCTTCTTCGACAGAAATCTGACTTAATATGTTATTCCCTATTATCACAGCCTGCTCAGCTTGATTCGATGGCCAATCTCCGAATTGGAGCTTTAGATCCGGGAAGAGCTCCTCCACATAGTTAACATCGAATCCAACGATACTAGCTCTGATATTCTGCCCCATGACATTAAATTCGCCGAATATCCTTATCATAGGGATTACAGTTTCCACTCCATCCATCGTGCTTATCTTAGCTAAATCCGACTCCGTGAACGAGGTCTCCCTGGGAATGAGATAGATGACTTTCAAGCTCCCTCCTTTTATTATCCTCTGTATAGCGACCCCATAGCCAGCGGCATAAGATACCACTGCAGTTAGAGTCAATACTCCGAGGAAAATGCCGAGGAGAGTGAGGTAGGTCCTCCTCTTTCTGCTCCTCATAGCCTTAAATGAGAACTTAAGTATATCAAGGAGCCTCAATCTGATCAAGCACCTCCTCGCGCTTCCTCTTGAATAGGAATCTCCCGATAACCAGCCCAACCACTAGACCAGCTGCGAGCCAAACTGCCCAATAAGTTATGTTAGCCGTTGGGCTGACCCTCGCTGCGCTCATGTTTCCGAACGTTCTACCGGTCAAATCGCCCGTCAGATTCCCTATACTCCCGGAGATAGAGACTTCCATCTTCGTCTCCTTCCAGTTTCCAGGGGAGGATAGATAACCGACGGAGATACCTAATGTTCTCGTTACCCTCCCTGTCTCACATGAGAGGGTGAAACCCGTGCTCTCTCCACTCTTCAGATCCCCTATATATGTTGAAGTACCCGCACAGGCCCCGGAGTATATCGTTACGTTAACGTACTTCGCATCCCTCTCACCGACGTTCGCTATGTTACCGAAGACCCTCAGCCTCCCCGAACTATAGGTAGCGCTAGCACTTGAAATTACTACTTTAGCTTCTTGAACCCTCTCCAGTCCTATCTGAGCGCTAGTCTGCTTCTCGACATCCAAGCCATTCTCGAACTCCCTATAAGTGAACTGCAACAAGATTTGATATGAGGGGTAATCCTCGAGCGGGAGTACCCTAAGCGTGATATTCCTCTTCTCCTCAGGCATGATATCCCCGAGATCGAAGAGATTAGCTCCAATTATCGATACCGTTTGTGAGGATATCTGAACTCTCGTCTTCCTAGCGGTCTCATCCCCTGAATTCTCGATGGTTATCACTATGTTCTTAGGCACTCCGCCATAGGCGGAGCTCTCGTTAGAGAAGGCTATGAGGCTTGGTTTATTCTCAGTAGCTTCTGTCTTGAATATAGGGACTGTGAATACTTCTGATATCGAATAATACCTTCCTCCGCTCTTATATTGTATGGTGACAGCTACCCTATCGTACTTTCTCCCCGTTCCCCTCTCCACGAAGGTCCCCACTTGGAAGACCGTAGAGGTGTTCGGAGATAGGATCGCTTGATTCCCCACGTTAGGATTCAGCAACCTTATGAAGGACGAGCTAAGAACTATTGAGGATATCTGGACGTCCTCAGTGCCTCCATTTACAACTTTGAGCGTTAGAACTGAGGTATCCCCCTCTATAGCGCTACCTTTCAGGTAAACATAAACGGGAGAGGCCGATCTCACCTCAAGGTTGAAGGTGAAGAGATCATAGTTGCTATCGACTCGATAGTTCTCGGAATCGAAGATCCTATAGCTCACGTTTAGGTTGAACTCGTAAAGACCCGGTGGAGCCGTTGATGGAACCTCTAGTGGGAACATAAGCTGAAATGATTCCCCATCAGTGAACTTAGTCTTCGATATTTGAAGGGATGGTGAAATTCTAACTACCTTCCCACCATTCGGGCTCCTAAGGTTTTCCGGGATCTCCAGACTGGCTTCAAAGGGGCTCAAAGTGTAATCTTTCGCTACATATGCCCTCAAAGTGACCGTTATATAAACTAGGCCGTCACCAGCATAGACTATGGCTGGCTGATCCCTCGTTCCCCACCTATAATCGACTAGAGTTAATCCCCAGAGCTTGGCTTCCCCATAAAACAAGGGGAGCATGAGAAGGAATAAGAGGAGTAATATCTTAGGCTTCGACATGGGATATCACCTCCTCACCTACTATGATACCATCCCTTATCCTAGCTATCCTATCACACATCTGAGCCATCGCCTGATTGTGCGTGACCATGACAACTGTCCTTCCCTCCCTCACTAACTCTCTCAATATCTCCATGACTTGCAGGCCCGATGCTGAGTCCAAATTTCCAGTAGGCTCATCCGCTAATATTATAGAGGGATTGTTGGCAAGGGCTCTAGCTATTGCGACCCTCTGCTGCTCTCCTCCTGAGAGTTCAGAGGGCTTATGATTCTCTCTGCCCCTCAGTCCGACGCTATCGAGGAGTTCCATGATCCTCCTCTTTCTGTTCCCATTATATTCGCCTACAGCTAAAGCCAGCTCGATATTTTCAGCTGCTGTGAGCCAGGGCACTAAATTGAACGTTTGAAAAATGAAACCTATAGTTTTCCTCCTCATTAAGGTAATCTGTTTATCGTTGAGTGTTGCGAGATCTCTACCCATTATCCTCACGCTTCCAGAGGTAGGCCTCGTCAGGAGGCCCATTATGCTAAGGAGGGTCGTTTTTCCGCTACCTGAGGGACCCATTATCGCTAAAAACTCGCCCTTTCTTACATCGAGATTTATCCCCCTAAGAGCCTCTACATAATTCCCTTTTGTCCCATAAACCTTTCTAACGTTCCTGAGCTCGTAGACATGCTCTGCAGCCATATGCATCCGAGCATCTAAGAAGTATTTTATTAATAAACTTTGCTAAGTTACTTATTAAAAGCCATGTCAACATTATGTGAATGTTTTATATTTAACTCCTTATATTACAAATTTTTTAT
Organism: Thermoproteota archaeon; assembly: GCA_037917625.1. Classification (GTDB taxonomy): domain Archaea; phylum Korarchaeota; class Korarchaeia; order Korarchaeales; family Korarchaeaceae; genus Korarchaeum. The sequence continues at coordinate 4,847 of JAVCBY010000074.1, forward strand.
AATTTTTAAGAAAATATTTACGAGATTTGCAAATTCGTCCCCCATAAGTTTTTCTATTTCATTAATGAACTTCTCCTCTAGGGCCTCCTTATCCAGCCCGTATCTGTCCTCGATCATGCTTAAGTTGTAAGCGAATATCTTAACTACCCTCTCATCCTCATCACTCATAGGTCTCGATAGCAGGGCATTCCTCAATACCTCAAAGCTTTCAAGAAAAGGCCCACTATCAGAGAGATCTAACTCAATTGCATAACTTTCAGCAATTAAATCTATTAGTGATGAAATTTTTTCACTTGATAGGTAGTCCTCAGCTAGAGAAAGTGTCCTTATAGCCTCAGAGAGTGCTAACACAACGACGCTCATCGGAATATTGCTACGCAGCTACTTTATAATCTCACCAATCGTCTCCGAGCCGAAGGGGTCGTCAATGGTATCCATACCGAGGGGCTTCAGGGACTTCCCTCCGCCGATGATGATACTCAGGAAGAGGATCTTGAGCAAAATAGAGGAGATATTCAGAAGGTATGGCTTCGATCCAATGGAGACACCCTCCCTAGAGTACTGGGAGACAGTTAAAGGGAAGCTTGGGGAGGAAGCTGAGAACAAGCTCATGTTCATCTTCCCCGATTTCTTCAGTAAGGAGTGGTACACACTGAGGTATGAGCTAACCTTCCCTTTAGCTAGATATGTTGCTATGCACCCTGAGACGCCTCTCCCGTTCAAGAGGTATCATATCGGGAACGTCTGGAGGCATGAGGAACCTCAAAAGGGTAGATATAGGGAATTCCTACAATGCGATGCTGATATAGTCGGTAGCCCATACCCGGAAGCGGATGCTGAGGTTATATCAGTTAATATAGATGCCATGAAGTCATTCAACTTTGAGAACTTCAGAGTCAGGCTCAACGATAGGAGGCTCTTAACTGGAGTTTTTGAGGAGGAGCTCGGGATAAACAATCCTTTCCCGATATATAGAGCCATAGATAAGCTCGATAAGATAGGAGTAGATGGAGTGAGGGGAGAGCTCACTAGATTAGGGGCTCATGAATCCCTAATAGATAGAATCATGGAACTTATCTCGATGAGGGGTAGCTTCGGTGAGGTATCTCAGACATTCAGGAGGATAGAGAATGATAAAGTAAAGGCAGCTCTCGATCATCTAGAGGAGATATTCTCCATAGTTTCGGATGATAGGCTCATCTTCGATCTCTCATTAGTGAGGGGCCTCGATTATTATACGGGCCCCGTCTTTGAGACTAGCGTCAGCGAACCTAGGATAGGCTCATTAGCCGGAGGAGGGAGATACGATAGGCTGATAGGTCTCTACTCTGGAAAGGATGTTCCAGCGACTGGCGTGAGCTTGGGCGTGGAGAGGTTAATAGACGCCGGTCTGGAGTTAGGTATCTTCGATTTGAGTGAGAGGAGCTACACGGATGTATTCATTGTGAGCATTAGGAGGGAGAACTGGAGGTATGCTTGGCGTATCTCTAGGATCCTCAGGGAGGGGGGCTTCAGTACATCGCTGGATTTGATGAGGAGGAGTCAGACAGCTCAGAGGGAGTACGCTAATAAGATAGGGGCTAAGGTCATCGCATTCGTGGGGCCATCCGAGGAGGAAACTGAGACAGTCACGCTATACTCCAAGGATCTCAGGAAAACTGTCAAAATCTCAGAACTGATAGATTCCGTGAGGGAGTTTCTCTTCGGATCTTGATCCTGTAATCTACATCTATCTTCACGAAACCCTCCAACTCGTCCAGGGAGTTCAGGAAATTTGGGAAATTCCTTAAACTCACGATAGCTACACCCTCTTTAGATCTAACAACTCCCGTATCGAGCCAAGAGACTATAAATGGGATTATTTGAGATTTTCCGCTCTCCTTAATTAAGCCATTTATTGATCCAGATCTCATAGCCTCATCGAAAGCTTTAGCTTTCCTCAGGTGGTCCCTAGCTGCGGGTTCTATTTTCCCAGATCTCCCCCTCATGGACCACATCTTACAATCTATCAGTAGGATAAGCTTCTCGCCTATACCGAGGACGTCTATCTCATATCTTCTATCATCCTTGAATCTTAATCCTCTAATAGCCTCCATTCCATGTATTTGAAGGCCTCTCATGCAGAAAGCCTCGAAGTCCTTCCAGCTCAATAGAGAAATAGCTCTCTCCGGGGAAACTCCTATCTTTAAGAGACAAAAGGCAACTCCTATTGGATCTCTCTCGGGCTCTGTTCCTAACTCATCCTCTAAATATTCTAAGAGTTTCGGGTCAACACTTTTCCAATCTCCTAAGATCATCAAGTGGAGCTGCCTCTCAGCGAGCTCCTTGAGTATTGAGAGCATTAAGATGAGTAGCTAAGAGCTCATTTAAAAGCTCTTGCGATCGGTAATCTCTCATCGAGGAGATTCAAGCTTAGGAAGCCACTGCAGATACCATTGCTAGGAAAGTTTTTAAAGATGAAATTGGATTTCCCCTCACTACTGGAGGTGCGAGCATGGGGGATTTAGTTTGGCTCTGAGTTCTATTTCGCTCCCATGATCCTAGCCCATATCGTATCCGATTCCATGAGCTCTTCTAATCTCGGAGGTGATCCTAAGTGCTGAGAGTCGATCTTAGGAAAGAGGACTTACCGAAGTATTGGTACAATATAGTCTCTGACCTCCCTGACCTACCCCCTCCCATACACCCGGCTACGAAGGAGCCTCTCGGGCCCAAGGACTTCTACCCGCTTTTCCCTAAAGAGTGTGTAGATCAGGAGTTCTCCAAGGAGAGATATATAGCTATACCTGAGGAGCTAAGGGAATTCTACCTCAGAATAGGGAGACCTACTCCTCTCTACAGAGCTAAGAGGCTCGAAGAATATTTGGGGACTCCCGCTAAGATATACTATAAGAGGGAGGATGTATCACCGACGGGAAGCCACAAGCTGAACACAGCGTTAGCTCAGGCCTTCTATGCTGCAAAGGAGGGACTGGAATACCTGACGACTGAGACTGGAGCTGGGCAGTGGGGCAGCGCCTTATCGTATGCTACGATGATGATGGGGATAAGAGCTCTCGTCTTCATGGTCAGGATATCCTATCTTCAGAAGCCTTACAGGAAGCTCGTCATGAAGCTCTACGGCGCTGAGGTAGTGCCCTCCCCGAGCGATAGGACCGAGGTCGGGAGGAAGTACCTGGAGAGAGATCCTGAGCACCCTGGATCATTGGGAATAGCGATAAGTGAGGCTATAGAGGCAGCTATGAAGGATGATAAGGCTAAATATTCCCTAGGAAGTGTCCTTAATCATGTACTCCTCCATCAGACGATAATAGGATTGGAAGCCAAGAAACAGTTCGAGGTCATAGGGGAGAAGCCCGATGTCTTGATAGGGTGTGTCGGTGGAGGAAGTAACTTCGCGGGCTTCACTTTCCCATTCTTAGAGGAAGCCCTGAGGGGGAAGGAGAGTTATGATGTAGTGGCTGTAGAACCATCAGCAGTCCCCTCACTGACTGATGGAGAATATAGGTATGATTTCGGTGATGCAGCTGGTATAACGCCCCTATTGATGATGTACACGTTGGGTCATGATTTCGTACCGCCTCCTATTCACGCCGGCGGTTTGAGGTATCACGGCGCTGCGCCTACGGTGAGCTTACTGAAGAACAGGGGCTTAATAAGATCAGTTAAATACACGCAGGAGGATGTATTCGAAGCGGGCAGGATCTTCGCGAGGACGGAGGGAATAATTCCAGCGCCTGAGACGAATCACGCGATAAAAGCAGCAATAGATGGGGCTTTGAAGGCTAAAAAAGATGGTGAGAAGAGAATAATTGCCTTTAACTTCTCCGGGCACGGATTGTTGGATTTAAAGGGTTATGAGGACGTTTTAAAAATTTAAATTATTTTTCTCGGATTATTCTAGTTCCTGTTTTTCCATCAAGGGCATCTGTAGCTTTATCCAGGCTCGTTATTATAGCGGTCTTGCCCGTCCGCTCAACGAACCTGATCGCCGCTAGCATTTTAGGTCCCATGTTGCCCGGTGGGAAGTGCCCTTCCTCATAGTACTTCTTCGCTTCCTCCAATGTGAGGGTATCTAGGAACTTCTGATTCTCCTTCTTGAAGTTTATAGCTACTTTCTCGACATCCGTCAATATCATGAACACCTCGGCCCCTAAGGAGGAAGCAAGTCTCTCTCCGGCCAGATCCTTATCTATGACAGCATCTACCCCCTCTAGCTCCTTCTCATCTACTACAGGTATTCCCCCTCCTCCTGAAGCTATCACTATTATCCCTGAATCCACCATCCTCCTTATTGCCTCTATTTCAACTTGTTTTATCGGATCTGGTGAGGGAACTACTCTCCTCCATCCCTTTCCTACATCGTACTTCATTACCCAGCCTAATTTATCCTTCTCCTTGGCCTCCTCCTCACTGTACCACGGACCTATGAACTTCGTGGGATTCTTGAAGGCCCGATCATTCCTATCGACGAGGACTTGAGTGATGACAGTTACTACTGGCATATCAATTCCCGCTTTCCTAAGCTCATTTATCAGAGATTGCTGGATCATATAGCCTATCAGCCCTTGGCTCATAGCACCACAAGCGTACAGAGGCATCGCGGGAACCTGAGAGGATCCTGCTTCTTGTTGAAGCAGTATAGCACCGACTTGAGGGCCATTACCATGAGTTATAACGACTTTGTACCCCCTCTTTATGAGCTCAACTATCTGCTTGGCAGTTAGCCTAGCGTTAGCTAGTTGCTCCTCGAAGGTCCCCTTCTGCCCGTATTGGAGGAGAGCATTGCCTCCCAAGGCTATAGTGAGTAGGCTCATGGGACCACCCTGTAATTGAAAAATAAAAATATTAGATCAATATTAGATCAAAGCAGCTAATATAGCTGCTTCAGTCCAGAGCCTGTTCTCGGCCTGATCGAAGACAACTGACCACTTGCCCTCTATCACATCCTCAGTCATCTCATTTCCCCTGTATGCTGGGAGGCAGTGCATGAATATAGCATTCTCTTTAGCTAGGCCCATTATCTCAGGTGTAACGGTAAAGGGAGCGAAATCCTCCTTCCTCTTATCCTTAGTCTCCTCAGGCTTCCCCATGCTCCACCATGTATTCGCATATACTATATCAGCTCCTTTGACAGCCTCCCTAAGATCGTGAACTATCTCGAGCTTAGTTCCTCTACGAGCGGCCTCCCTCTCGCCGAACTTCCATATCTCCTCGATCGGATTGTACCCACGGGGGACTGCTAGTACTAAATCCATGCCGAATAGCGGCGCTGTAGCTATTAGAGAGTGAGCGACATTCCATACATCCCCAGTATAGACAATCTTAAGGCCATCCCACCTCCCAAACTTCTCCTTTATTGTCATGAGATCGGCTAAGGCTTGACATGGGTGCTCCTCATCTGAGAGAGCATTTATCACGGGATTCTTCATGTAGTTAGCGTACTCCACTATCTCCTCCTGACCGAAGGTCCTTATGACGAGGGCATCATAGTACCTGTCTAGAACTCTAGCGGTATCCTTGATTGGCTCTCCTCTCTGGAGTTGGAGTTCATCTGGTCTCATATAGACAGAGAATCCGCCTAATCTAAAGACAGCTGCCTGAAATGAGTTTCTAGTCCTCGTTGATGGTTTCTTGAAGAGGAGAGCTACTGATTTGCCCTCGAGGGGTCTGACCCTTATACCGGAGTACCACATCTTCTTCAAATCGATGGACATCTGGATAAGGTATTCGAGCTCCTCCCTCGTGTAATCCCTCGTGGTTATATAATCTCTACCCTTCAAGTCGAACAGAGCCATGGAATCACCCCTCAGGGGCTCCGGAGAATTATTAAAAACTTTTGTTTAGAATATGGATATCTTACCGACCAAATAAGAAAGAATTTGTTAGAAAAATCCGCAGGATAGCTTCGAAGAATTTACTCAAACTTTATAAAGAAGGTCGAGCGAGATGAGTACCTAGCGCAGGGGGTGTTTTTTCATGGCTATGAGTAGAAGCGCTCTAATAGGTCTCGTGGTTGTAATTATAGTAATAGCAGCAGCCGCATTTTTCCTAACGATGCAACCTACGGAAGGTGGAACCGTTAAGATCGGGCTTATCGCCCCATTAACAGGAGGCTTAGCCGAGCACGGACTTGATATGAAACAGGCAGCTCTCCTAGCTGTAGAGGAGATAAACTCTAAGGGTGGGATTTTAGGAAAGAAAGTGGAGCTCGTCGTAGAGGATACAGCTTGCAAGGCTGATTTAGGCACGGCAGCTGTCCAGAAGATGATAACTCAGGATAACGTTTATGCTATAGTAGGGGAGTACTGCTCAACTGTTACTTTAGCAGTTCAGCCGACGATCATGGAGAATAAGAAGCTCCTCCTCGTGCCTGTATCTGTAGCAACTAAGATAACTGAGCAGGGCTACAAGTACACTTTCAGGAGTTGCGCTAATCAATGGATGCAAACGACTCAACATGCCGATTGGGTAGTTGAGCATTTGAAGCCCAAGACTGCAGCTATGTTGGGAGTAAACGATGACTACGGGAGAGAGGGACTCAAGATCTGGGGAGAAAGAGTGAAGGCGAAGGGTGTGACAATAGTTGCGGAGGAATATTTTGATGCTGGAACTACGGATTTCACGCCTCAGCTCTCAAAGATAAAGGCTGCTAATCCGGATGTGATATTCGTAGTTGCTAACATAAGGGACGCCGCTAACATACTGAAGCAAGCCCATGAGATAGGCCTCTACAAACAGTTCAGTATGTTAGGTGGTGTCACAAGTGAGGAGTTCCTCAAATTAGCCGGTGATGATGCTATAGGACTCGTTCATGTCAGTTACTTTGAACCGACATCCAAGAGGCCTGCTGCTCAAGAGTTCGTTCAGAAGTTCATTCAGAAGTGGAATAGGATGCCTGCTATGTATGCCGCAGGTGTCTGGGATGCGTTCATGACGCTAAAATATGGGGTTGAGAAAGCTGGGACATGGGATGTCGATAAGGTAGCTGAAGCGATCAAGACTTTGAGGTTTGAGGGAGCTCAGGGAACGATATACTACGATGAGAAGGGTCAAGCTCAGACTAAGGTCCTCTTAGTGCAAGTGCAGAAGGTCGACGGGAAGCTCAAGAGGGTCATCCTCTACCCAGATTCCGATAAAGAAGGAGAGTACATACCTCCTGAGAAGCTTCATGGTGGCTGATACTCAAAATTCATCTTTTTTATCGGGGGTGTTAACTTGCTCTCCACCTCACTCCTAGTAGAGCAGACGCTCCTGGGCCTAATGATGGGCGGTATTTACGCTGCGATAGGCGTCGGGCTGACAATGATATTCGGGGTGATGAAGCTTAGCAACTTCGCCCATGGCGAGTTCTACATGCTGGGGGCCTTCCTTACCTACACACTGGTCAGCGCCCTGGGCAGCGATCCCTACGTAGTCGCACCTCTAGCAGCAGTAGCTGTTGGATTTTTAGGGATAATTCTCAATAAACTGATCTTCTTATCACTCTATAGAGAGCTTAGAGAGGCTAAAGGAGCAGCAGCTTTCTTTTTCCAGGACTTAAGATTCATCATGCTGACGATAGGGCTCTCGATACTCTTCGTAGATCTTGCATTGGTTATCTGGGGGCCCATCCCTATAGCGATACCCAGCGCCCTCACATCACATATAATAAAGCTTCCGGGAGGGCTTTCCTTCTCTCTAGCGAGGATAATGACTTTCTTCATGGCTTTAGCTTCATTGAGCATATTATACATATTCCTCAAGGCGACTAAGACGGGGAAGGCGATAAGGGCTACTGCTCAGAACCCATCAGCAGCCGCCTTAGTGGGGGTAGACACCTACAGGATATACGATGTAACGATGCTGATTTCCACCGCCTTAGCAGCACTAGCTGGAGGGATCTTGGGACCCATATACAATGTATATCCGACTATGGGATTGGATGTCGTTGCTAAAGCCTTTGTAGTCGTAATAACGGGAGGTATGGGCAATATAGTCGGTAGTATACTTGCTGGATTCCTCATAGGGCTTGCCGAGGGCTTAGGAGGTGTATTCCTCGGGACTGAGTATAGGCAAGTGGTAGCCTTCATCATAATGATCTTAGTCCTCTGGTTCAGACCTAAGGGCATTTTAGGAGGGAGGAGCTGATGTTAGGGATAACTAGGGATCTCGTAATTAAGGATCTCAAATATTACGTTTTAGTATTTATCCTACTTCTTCCCCTGCCTCTAGCCGGGGATTACGTTACTCATATAGCGATAATGATAATGCTTTACTCGATAACGGCAGCTAGCTTAGATATCCTAGTGGGTTACACGGGGAGGCTCTCACTGGGACATGCGGCATTCTACGCTATAGGTGCCTATACATCGACCCTGCTCAGCATGAACCTCAACGTTAGTCCCTGGATAGGAATCGTAATTGGCGGTATACTGGCCTCGTTGTTCGGGTTGATACTTGGAATTCCATCTTTAAAGCTGAAAGGCCCTTATCTCGCTATTTCAACATTAGGTTTTGGCGTGATAGTTCAACTGATGTTGATAAACCTTGATTGGCTCACTAGAGGACCTATAGGAATACCGAACATCCCTCCGCTCCCAGGAGGGCCTATAGATCTCAGGATAAAGTCTTCATTTTATTACATCGCCCTGATATTGACTCTTCTCAGTATCTCCTTCCTGCATCTACTCACTAAGTCGAGAGTGGGTAAGATATTAGTGTCAATAAGGGAGGACGAGGATGCAGCCCTCTCCGTCGGAGTTAACGTACCATTCTTCAAGATCTTAGCCTTCATCATAGCGACGTTCTTTGCAGGTCTCTCAGGTGGTCTCTACGCTCATTATATAAGGTACATAAGCCCCGCGATGTCCGCGCTCTCTGAATCAATAAACATACTTTCCATGACGATAATAGGTGGATTCGGAACTTTAATAGGCCCGTTGATGGGAGCAGCTTTGCTCACAATCCTTCAGGAAGTCCTAAGGCCTTACCTGGAGTATAGGTATCTCATATACGGTGGCCTCATAGTGATAGTGATGAAGTTCTTCCCTTCAGGGATCTATGGGCTCCTCCAATTCATAATCAGGAAGGTGAGAGGGTGATATTGGAGATTAATAATGTCACTAAGAGATTCGGAGGGCTTGTAGCTGTAGATGACGTCACCTTCAGTGTCAAAGAGGGGGAGATATTCGGGATAATAGGCCCTAATGGTGCAGGTAAGACTACGCTATTCAACGTGATAACTGGCTTCTATAAGCCAGATAGGGGCAAGGTCCTCTTTCAGGGCAATGAGATAACTGGAAAAAAGCCGAATGAGATAGCTAAAATGGGACTCTTGAGGACTTGGCAGATAGTCAGGCCCTTCCTAGGGATGAAGGTGATAGATAATGTGCTCGTCCCCATATACGTGAAGAAGGGTATAGTCAGAGGCATCACCGAAAGTGAGGCAATTGAGAGAGCTAATGAGATCTTAGAATTCGTGGGATTAGCTCATAGGAGGGATTTTCTAGCGGAAGCACTGCCTCAAGGTGAGAGAAAGAGGCTTGAGATAGCTAGAGCCCTCGCATCAGAGCCGAGATTGCTCATGTTGGATGAGCCCGCTGGAGGCCTTACCCCTACTGAGATGGATGAGGTGATGGATGTAGTGAGAAGATTGAGGGAATCCGGCATGACTATAGTAGTGATAGAGCACAACATGAGGGTCATAATGGGGATATGCGAGAGGGTAATAGTCCTGAATTTCGGGAGGAAGATCGCTGAAGGAACTCCTGAGGAAATAGGGAGGAATGAAGAGGTGATAAAGGCTTATTTGGGGGAGAGGTTCCATGTTGGAGGTTAGGGATGTATCTGCATCTTACGGGAGGGCATTAGCTCTTAAGAATGTCTCGCTAAGGGTTGAGAGAGGCGAAATAGTATCTCTGATAGGAGCTAATGGTGCAGGTAAGACGACTACTCTAAGAGTGATCTCTGGTCTCTTAAGGCCTAACAGCGGCGATATAATAATGGATGGTCAGAGCATAGCTGGTAAGGAGCCCTTCCAAATCGCATCGTTGGGCCTCATACATGTCCCAGAGGGGAGAGGGCTCTTCCCCGAGATGACTGTCATTGAGAACCTCGAAATGGGGGCTTTCTTAAGGAAGGACAAAGAAGGCGTGAAACGCGACCTCGAGTTCGTCTACTCCCTCTTCCCGATCCTGAAGGAGAGGGGAAAGCAGTTAGCCGGGACCCTGAGCGGAGGGGAGCAGCAGATGCTAGCTATAGCTAAGGGCCTAATGGGAGCTCCGAGGATCTTATTGCTCGATGAACCATCGCTTGGACTCTCACCCATAATGGTCGATAGGATATTCGATGCGATACAACAGATAAATAGGGAGAGAGGGATATCCATTTTAATAGCTGAGCAAAACGCCTACATGGCTCTAAATATCAGCCATAGAGCATATGTAATCGAAAACGGAACTACTGTCATGGAGGGCGCTGGAAGGGAACTTCTAGGAAATGAGCATGTGAAGAAGGCATATTTGGGGATCTAAATACTATTCGGGGACGCTGTACCTCTCTATTATCTCTTTTATATCTAATAGCTCTACTTCCAATCCCCTCAAGCTGCTCAGATATTTCGCTGCTTTCGCGGAATTCGTGGTCACTTTCTTGACCCCCAATTCCTCGAGAGGGGAAACGACCATACAAGTATCATACCATATATTAGCTCCGAACCTCTCAATCTTCCACTTTAAACTCTCTATTATGGGCATGAATGCTCTAGCTGTGAATATCCAGAATCTGACGAGTGCTTTCCTCCCATTCATCAGCTCCGAGAGCTCCTTAATCTCCTGAAGGGATAGATGAGGGCAACCGAGCACTACGAGATCAGTATCCCCATCAAAGGAGCTTAACTCCTCACACAGGTTCAATAAATCTCTCTTAGTGACTTGAATAGATCTCGTAACATCAGAGGCCTTGTTAGGAGTGATCCCAGGTATGTGATACATTTCTATCGAGCCTGAGGCTGCACCAGCGGCTGCTAATGCCTTCAATTCTGGTAGAGAAGCCCTCTTAACGTTGTAGATGGGTACTGGATTGGGATAGTGAAGCCCTATGTAGTATGCGAGTAAGTAGTAGTGTAGTAAGTTCTCGAGGGGCTCCGGATAGACCGCTAAGTTGGGCAACCTATTCTCATCTAAATGTTTCCCGTAAAGAGGAGTGTATCCCGTGGCTGCTGCTACTATCGTCTTCGTGGCCCCTTCTCTGTTCGATCTAGCCCCTATAACGCTGTTTATGAAAGCTACAGCGCTAGACTCACCCCAACAGACGCTCTCACCGTAAACCGGGAGGTTGCCAGAGAGATAGGGAGTACATGTGAAGGTCGGTAGGGCCCCCATTTCAATGAGCGAATCGACTATCTCTACTTGCTTCCTCGCGAAGTCCTCCGGTATTCCCATATCCCTCCAGCTAATTAGATCCATCCCAGCGGGATTCGTCGTAGCAGTCACCTTGAACTTTATCTTGCTCGCAATTTCCGATAACCATTCCCTCCCAGCATCCCCTATCGTAGCATAGGATACGCCTGATATATGGACTGATCTGATCCTCGTGAACCCCTGAGCCCCTGAGATGGATGCCTCCCTCTCCAGATATCTCTTTAAGCTCTCATTTATCTCCTCATCCTCAAGTTTCACTTCCTTAACCCCTTTAAGCTCGACAGGTATCCCAGCGAGTTCAGCAGCTATTGTGACACTATCTGGTTCCTCTAGAATTATCTTCAATGGTGCGGTGTTATTTCTCTTCAGCGTGAAGAAGATATAAGCTCCTACCGTCGAGCCCGTGGATCCCCTTAACCTTATGACCCTGCCGGCGATACTCTCCCCCCTCTGAGGGTGGCCCTCCTGCACTATCCTACCTGTCCTCACGTCTATACCATCGAGCCAGGAGATAGGTGCGCTTAACGTGAGCTCGCTCAAAGCTCTTGGAACCCCCTCACTATTTTGGAATCCATCTTCCTGACGAGAGCTGAGAGTAGCTTAATTGCAGCTTCAACATCATCCGGAGAGAGTATTGAGCTATGAGAATGTATATGCCTCGTAGGAATTCCTAGAACGACTGATGGAACCCCCTTACTGTGCAAATGAACTCTTCCAGCATCCGTCCCTCCTTTGACCGCTGAGAGCTGATAGGGAATGTTCTCCTCTTCCGCGACTTCTATCACGAACTCCCTCAGCTTGAAGTTCGGTATCATACTCCTATCCCAAGTTATTATTGAGACGCCCTCCCCCATCTTCGCTGGGGCCTCGGCTGGAGATATCCCCGGAGAGTCACCAGCTATATCGACATCTACCGCGATGAAGACATCAGGATTGACCACATCAGCTGCTGTCTCAGCGCCTCTCAATCCGACCTCCTCCTGCACAGTCGCGACAGCATAGTAGGTATTGGGATGATCAACTCCCCTCTCCTTCAGATCTCTGAGTACTTCCATGACGACTAAAGTGCCGACTCTATCATCGAAGGCCTTCCCAAGCCAGGCCTTCCCTCCTCTCAATACCTCAAAGGGCGCTAGAGGGGCGACTGGATCCCCTATCCTTATCCCCATCTCCTTCACTTGATCCTTATTCTTGGCTCCTACGTCTATGAAGAGATCCTTCATCTCGATGGGCTTATTCCTCTCCTCAGGGGTCATCAAGTGAGGGGGCTTACTAGTGATCACCCCCACGTGATCCCCCTTCTTCGTCCTCACGATGACCCTCTGGGCTGGTAGTGTCGTTGAGGCCCATCCACCTAGCGTTTCGAACTTCAGGAATCCGTTATCCTCTATTGAGACTATTATGAATCCTATCTCATCGACATGACCAGCGGCCATGACCTTTGGTCCCTCAATTTCCCCAGGTTTCCTTAATATGAGAGATCCGAGACCGTCTCTTATTGAACTCTCTGAAAAAACTAAGTATCTCTCCTTGATTAAGCTAATTGGCTCAGATTCGAACCCGGATGGGCCAAAACTCTCCGAGAGTCTGGAGAAGAAGCTCACTAACTCGTCGTCCATAAGTCTAATGACCATATGTATAAATTAACTTTATTCGATGTAGCGATGATGCCTAAGGAACCCGGAGCTTACATGAGAGCTGAGATAAATGAGCAACCCGAGGCCATCGCGAGAACGCTTAATGAGTGCTCAGATGAGGTGAGTGAAGCCGCCAAATTACTTAATAATTCATTCATATACGTAACTGGCAGTGGGTCAAGCTATCACTCCTCGCTAGTGTTGAGCAGGGCCCTCTCTAAGATAACTGGCTTGAGAGCGACAGCAATACCGGCATCTGAGCTCCCAGAATGGATCCCAGGGGAGCTCACCAACTCATCTCTAGTGGCGATTTCCCAAAGTGGAGAGAGCATAGATGTTATAAATGCTGTAAAAGCTTTTAGAAAGGCTTCTAATGGATCTCCCGTTCTCTCGATAACGAATACTAGGAATAGCACCCTTCATAAGATCTCTGATGTATCAATAATTACTAGGGCTGGGGAGGAGAGGGCTATAGCTGCTACGAAGACTTATACTACACAACTCGCAGCTTCTTACCTTCTCTCACTCGAGTTAGCGGAGATCAGGGGTAAGGATAATGAAGAGCTCAGGAAGGAGCTTGAGAAGGTTCCTATAATCATCAAGGAGGTCTTAAATAAGGATTATAAAATTTACGCTGATACTATAAGGGAAAAGGAGTTTGGATTCATTTTAGGTAAGGGACCAAATTATCCTACGGCTTTAGAATCTGCTCTAAAACTTAGGGAGACTGCTAACCTGCATTACGTGGGTTATTCAGCGAGGGAGTTTTTGCATGGCCCAATACAGCTCCTCACCAAGGGGACTCCCGTATTCTTTATACTAGGATCGGAGATAGAGGATATAGTCCAGAGGGTCAGGTCTCTCGGAGGAGATGTTATCAACGTGGATGAGGGAGGAGATATCGAACTGCCTAAGATAAGTTATGAGCTATCCCCCATAGTTGCAGTAGTCCCGATGCAGCTGCTCTCACTGGAAGTATCTATTTTAAGGGGATTAGATCCAGATAAGCCTGAGAGACTGACTAAGGTGGTGAGATGATGAAGCTACTCCTGATGGAATTGGATAACGTGCTCTACAATTCCAGGCTCCTCAAGGCGATAGCTAGGGAATGGGCTGTTACGGCGATGAGGGAAGCTGGCCTCCCAGTGGAGCATGAGATAGCTATAGAGACACTGATGGAGGTCGTTAAGGATAAGGGAGAAGACTATCCATTTCATTTCGATGAAATGATGATCAGATTAGGACTTAAGAAAGATTTCAGGGTTATAGCTGCTGGAGTGATCGCATACCATGATATAAAGAGGGCCTTCCTCAGGCCCCAGCCCGGTATCATGGAACTCGTAATGAGAGCTAGGGACATGGGGCTTACTATAGGTGTTATATCGAGGGGAGAGCCCGTTAAGGAATGGGAGAAGGTCCTGAGGTTGGGCATCCATCATATCGCCCATAAGATCTGGATAGGGAGGGATGTATCCATTAGAAGCATCTTATCCGAGGGATTTAAGCCGGAAGAGACAATATTTGTCGTTTGGAATCCTGAGAATTTTAATGAGGCTAAGGAGCTCGGCATCAAGCATCTAGTGAAGCTGAGCGATGGTAAGATAGAGGTATTCGAGGAGGGCGTCCTGATAAAGGAGGGTGAGCTTTGGAGACTAAAGGATGTTGTAGAAAGCCTTTTGGGAAGGCAATAGTTGGAGGTAGTTTCGATAGACTTCATAGAGGGCACAAAGAGCTCCTGGATCTTGCTTGTAGGGTGGCGGAGAGCCTAATCGTTGGACTAGCAGATGGACCCTTGATAGAATCGAAGCCCCTAGCAGATAAGATCCTCCCCTTCGAGGAGAGGGAGATTTCCCTCAGGGAGTTCCTAGATTCGAGAGGCGTCCCCTATGAAATTGTAAAAATTTTTGATCCAATAGGTCCCGCTGCCGACATCGAGGACGCTGATGTTATAATAGTATCTACTGAGAGCTATGAGGGAGCTCTAGCCGTTAACGAGAGGAGAAGGGAGAGAGGATTGAGTGAACTCAAGATAATAGTTACCCCGCTCATCCTCGCTGAAGATGGTAAGCCTATATCCTCCAGTAGGATAAGGAGCGGGGAGATAGATGCGGAGGGTAAGCTCTCAATTTAGCGTTAAATTTTTCAATTATATGGATCCGGATAGGGGGTGTTAGCTTTTGCCAGGGGAACTGCGATTAATGACTGGTTACGACGCTTTAGTTGAGGGGGCAATTACAGCTGGCTGTCGCTTCTTCGCTGGTTATCCAATCACCCCTTCCACGGAAATCGCTGAGAGGATGTCCAATCGGTTGCCGAAAGTTGGGGGTATATTCATTCAGATGGAGGACGAGCTCGCATCCATAATAGCGATAATAGGGGCCTCATGGGGCGGCCTGAAGGCTATGACAGCTACTAGTGGACCCGGCTTCTCCCTCATGCAGGAAGGCTTGGGTTTCGCGGTAATAACTGAGACCCCTATAGTCTTAGTCGATGTCATGAGAGGCGGGCCCTCAACGGGCTTAGTCACGCTACCATCTCAAGGGGATGTGATGCAAGCTAGATGGGGTAGCCATGGGGATTATGCTATAATCGCTCTTGCACCATGGAGCTCCCAAGAGATGTTCGATTTAGCAATAAAGGCATTTAATCTGGCTGAGATCTACAGAAATCCTGTTATCATTCTCTCCGATGAGGTAGTGGCTCACATAAGGGAACCCATAAAGATCCCCCCTCCTGATGAGATAGAGATCGTTGAGAGGAGGAAGCCCTCCGTCCCGCCAACGGAGTTCATACCCTATCTCCCAGAGCCCGGAGAATGGGTGAGCCCGATGCCTGCATTCGGGGAGGGCTATAATTTGCTAGTTGAGAGCGTCATGCATGACGAATTCGGGCACAGGATCGGTATGGGACAGCCTATTGCTGAGAGGAAGATAAAGAGGATTTACTATAAGATAGAGAAGAACGTGGAGAGAATAGCGATGTATGAGGAGAGAGGATTAGATGACGCTGATGTAGCCATAGTCACATACGGTTCTTCAGCGAGGACTTCCCTGAAGGCTATGAAGGATGCTAGGAACCTTGGAATAAAAGTTGGGATGTTGAGGCTGATAACCCCATGGCCTTTCTACGATAAGCTCATAGAAGAGCTATCCAACAAGGTGAAGTCCATCGTTGTCCCTGAGATGAATATGGGCAAGATCGTCAGGGAGGTTGAGAGGGCTTCCAAGGGACAGTGCAAGGTATTCTCAATCCCCAAGGTTGGAGGGGTCTTGCACAACCCGGATGAGATTTTATCAGCTGTGAAGCTGGCTGCGAGGTGATTATATGATTCAGGAGGAGAATTTTGAGCATATACTTGCGAAGAAATATATGAGAACTGAATTATTGCCTCACGCTTTCTGTTCTGGCTGCGGGATAGGGATAATCGAGAGGATGATCTTGATGGCCTTCGAAGAACTGGGGGAGGAAGAGTGGAAGAGAACTGTCTTCGTCAGTGGGATAGGGTGCTCTGGTTGGACTCCATTGTACTTCAGGAGTGATGTAACCCATACATTGCATGGTAGGGCGCTTCCCTTCGCTATTGGCTTAAAATTGGCTAAGCCAGAGCTCAATGTCGTTGTGATAATGGGGGATGGTGATTCAATGGCGATAGGAGGCAATCACCTCATCCATGCAGCTAGGAGGAATATAGGGCTCACTGCTATCATCGTGACCAACATGGTATACTCCCTCACTGGAGGTCAGATGGCCCCGACGACGCCAGAGGGGGCTATAACTCAGACCACACCTTATGGGAATATAGAGCCGAGCTTCGACTTGATTGAGTTGATGAAAGCTGCTGGAGCTACTTATTTAGCTAGATGGACAACGTATCACATAATTCAAGCTAAGAACAGTATAAAGAAAGCGATAAAACATAAAGGATTCTCGGTCGTTGAGATAGTATCCCAGTGCCCCACCTTCATGGGGAGGTATGTCCTCAACAAGTCGGATCCTAGGGATATAATGCAGTGGTTCAAGGAGAACTCGATACCGATAAGCATTGCATCTACTAAGAGTCCGGAGGAGCTTAAGGGTAAGATAATAGTTGGGGAGTTCCTCCACAAGCCTGAAGTTATGGAGTATACCGAGAGGCTTAAGCTCCTCAAGGAGAGAATTGGGAGGAGATAATTATGTCAGCCGCTAGGGTAAAGCAAATAGCCGTTAGTGATAAGCTCTGTAAGGCATGTTACCTCTGCATATGGGCTTGTCCATGGGGAGTGCTGGAGATAAAGGAGGAGAGGAACTGGAGGGGGATAAAGAAGCCATATGCGGCCAGGATTGAGCAATGTAGAGCTTGCAAATTATGTGAGCTCTATTGCCCGGATTTCGCGATCCAAGTGATAGTCGATGAGGAGGAGGAAAGGAAGATCATAGAGATTGAGGAGAGCTATGAGAGGAAGTGGCTTGATAGGTTAAAGAAGAGGGATGAGATAATATCGAGGGGTGTGTGGTGGTTATGAGAATAGAGGTCATGATATCCGGTTTCGGCGGTCAGGGTGTGGTTGTAGCTGGGGCTGTTTTAACTCAGGCGGCAGTCCTAGGGAATTATTACGCGACATCAACTTATACTTATGGACCAGAGGCCAGGCTAGGGTCTACGAGGTCTGAAGTAGTGATATCGGAAGAGGAAGTGGATTACCCGAAGGTGCTCAACCCTGATTATTGGATAGTGATGAATCAGCACTCCCTGAATACATTATCTCCCAGATATCAGTTTGGAAAAACTATTGTTATTGCTGACGAATCTAATATAAAGTATTTTGAACCAATAGAGAAAAAAGCGAAGATAATTTACAAAATCCCTGCCACGGATGAAGCTGAGAGGCTGGGAGATAGGCTAGTCACTAACATGTTGATGCTAGGAATATTCTCCGAGATTTCTGGGATAATATCATCAGATAATCTGAAAGAAGCTATAAGGGAAACTGTCAGGCCTCAGTTTATTGAGATCAATATGAGGGCTGTTGATAGAGGGGTCGAGATAGCCAGGGCCCTCAAGGGATAACTTTAATTCCCTCCCAACTATTTTTCCTCGGGCTGTGATGAGTGTTCGGCAAGAGGGCTTAAATGGCCCTTAAGAGGGTCAGCTGAGCCCGGGAGGATAAATTGCTACCGATTAGGGATGAGAATCCGAGTCACGTTAGGCCCCTCGTCAGCTACTCGCTCATAGTGATCAATATAATGATCTTCATCTTGGAATCATCGAATCCGGAGCTTATGGATTCCCTCATAAGCAACTATGGTTTCATCCCCTCGGCCTTCATAGAGAGACCTGCCCCGAATTCCTACAGGTTGATCACATCCATCTTCCTCCACGGTGGTTGGATTCACTTAATCGGAAATATGTTATATCTCTTCATCTTTGGAGATAATGTTGAAGCTGCCCTTGGGCGCATAAATTATTTAATTTTCTATCTTTTCTCCGGAATTTCAGCAAGCTTCTCCCATATGATCGCCTCGGCATCCCTCGGGATGCCACTGGATCTGCCAGTAGTAGGCGCTTCCGGGGCGATAAGCGGGATTTTGGGGTCCTATCTGATCTTTTATCCGAGGGCTAAGATAATCACAGTCATATTCTTAGGATACCTCGTTACATTAAGGTCGATATCTGCCAAGTACTTTCTTATTTTCTGGTTCATCCTCCAGTTGATCCCAGGAGCTCTGGGAGAGGCTGTGGGCGTCGCTTACTGGGCTCATATAGGGGGCTTCCTCGTGGGCATGATGATAGCAATTCCCTATAGATTGACGAGGAGGGATCGCTCTGGAGGATATAGATTTACTGGCTGATGAGTTAGCTGAAGTCATGAGGATAGCTTACATTAAGGGACTCACGACCGGAGGAGGGGGAAATGCGAGCATAAGGATCTCGAACGGGTTCCTCATAACCCCCTCTGGGAAATTCAAGGGGAGGCTCAGGGGAGAGGATATCCTTATGATAAACGATAAGGGTGAGGTACTTCGGGGGATTGGTAAACCTAGCTCTGAATGGAGGTTGCACTTGAAGATATATTCTATAAGGGGAGATGTTAACTCCGTTTTGCATTGCCATCATCCTCTAGCTACAGCACTCTCGATCTCCTTCAGGGACTCCTTGAGCGATATTATGAAAGATTTCATGACGGAGGAAGCGAACATCTTCCTGAAGAAACTGGCTGTAGTTCCATGGAGGCCGTTCGGGACTCAAGAACTGGCCGATATAGTTAGTGAAGCACTAAAAGATTCCAATGCGGCCCTGATAGAGAGACATGGGGCATTAGTTGTAGCTGAGGATCACTGGAAGGCTCTCGCTGCTATGGAATCCCTCTTAGAGACACTCTGGATATTCTTATTTGATAAGATTTTGAGGAGGATCAGCTGAACTTCCAGGGCCTCCCTACGCCGACATATGCCCTTCCAGCTGGGATGTGATCGACCTCCATTAAATCCCTACCGTCAACTATTAACCTTATTTTCTCACTCATTGAGAAGAGCTCACTCACATTCATTCTATAGATACTATGATCCGTCGATATCACGATGACATCAGCTCCTAAGATCTCCCCCATATCTTTGACTAATCTCACCCCCATGGAGGAGAGCCTCTCATCCTCGCTTATGAACGGATCTTGGACCACTAAATCCCTGAACCCCATTGATAGTAGCTCTTTTATTAATTCATAAGTTGGAGAGAGTCTCGGATCTCCTATATCTCCCCTGAAAGATAGTCCAAGCACTGCTATCTTCGGATTCTCCAGTCCCAATCTTGAGACACCCTCTCTCACAAGTTCAGCGACCTCCTTAGGCATGAGCTCATTTATGCCCCTAGCTGTTGAGATGAGATTTAACTTGAGTCCGAGGGATTTAGCCTTCCAGATTAAGAACTTAGGGTATATGGGGATGCATAACCCCCCGACTCCGGTACCAGGCCTATGGAGATTTGAGTAAGGTTGACTGTTCGCAGCTCTAGCGACCTCCTCATAATCTATACCCAGTTCTCTGCAAAGTATCGCTAACTCATTCGCTAAAGCTATATTGACATCCCTGTAAACTCCTTCAGCGAGTTTCTCAAATTCTGCCACTAGCTCATTCGATACCCTTATCACTCCTCTCTTGGAGATCATTGAGTAGAGAATAGATGCTACTTCGCCGCTCCTCTCATCCACCCCTCCTATTATCTTCGGATAAGATTCTACGATGTCCCTCAGGGCCCTACCTTCAGATATCCTCTCCGGGCTGTAAGCTAAGCCGAACTCACCTAAGGAAAGCCCACTTCTCTCCTCCAATATCGGTTTGAGGAGATACCTCGTTGTCCCCGGAGGGACACTGCTCTCCAAGATCACCAGATCCCCTCTCTTGAGGCCTGAAGCTATTGACTCAGCGACCGAGCTTATTGCCGATAGATCGGGCTCCCCATCTGCCATCATCGAAGGGGCAGCTATTATCTTCACATCGGATTTCGCTGATGCATCCTCCCCATCGGATGTCGCATATAGCCTCCCCTCCAACTTAGCCTTCCTGAAAATTTCGGAGAGGCAGGGTTCCTCTACTGGAGACTCTCCCCTATCCAGGGCTCCGATCTTATCCCCATCCTTATCAACTCCTATCCCCTTAGCTCCAGCTAAGAGCCAAGCTGCCAGTATGGAGGATCCGACGTGCCCTATACCATATACAGCTACTGTTATTTTGCCAGTTCTCAAGCCCATCTTGAGCTCTGAGGGGCTTAATTCCATCACGGGCATTTTGATCAGCATCTAGTTGAGCTCGCACTTAAAGACGTTAACCCCTATTACGGAATTTGTAATAATAAGAATTAAAGCATTGAGAGATGCGATCCTGGGGGTGATTAAAATAAGGGAAGAGGAGCTAAAGCTTCTACTGGACCCGTACGTTAGAAGAGCGGACTTAGCACTAATGGAAGCTTTAAGGAATAACATGGAAAATCCTTTCGCTGATCCATTAATTGAATTTACGAAAGGGGGGAAGAGGATAAGGCCCGCGATACTCTTCCTCGTCAATGAAGCTTGTGGCGGTGGGGGGAGCCCTGAGCTCGCTGCTGCAGCTGTAGAGTTAATACATACGGCCTCCCTGATCCATGATGATATAATAGATGGTAGCGATTCTAGGAGGGGGCTTCCATCTTTTCATGTGAAGCATGGCATGGAGATGGCGATATTAATAGCTGATTTCATCCTATCGATCGTCCTGGAGATAGTGAGTGAGTATGATGATAAGAGGATAGGGAAGCTCCTCTCGGAAGCTACTAAGCTCATGTCAATAGGGGAGATGATGGAAGTTGTCCTGATCAAGAGGGGAGATCCCATAAGTTTGGATGATTATCTGGAGGTGTTGAAGTACAAAACAGCTTCCCTCTTCCAAACAGCTTCATCATTGGGGGCGCTTATAGCTGGAAGGGATGACCTTTATGAGGAGATGGGCCTCTACGGCCTCTACCTCGGGCTATCTTACCAGATAAGGGATGATCTCCTCGACTGGGGGAAGAGGGGAGAGATCACATACCTTCTGAAGGGAAGCAACATCAGAGAATTTCTCGAGGATTTAGCATTTCAATTCTCGATGAAAGCAATAGATAAACTCAATAAAATCCCAGATTCCCCTCAAAAGATGATTTTGAGGGAGATCGCAGCTTATTCCATTGAGAGGAAAGTATGAGGGTCATATGTAAGATAGCAATCCAACTAACAGGAAGATGTTCGATACGAGCCACGTAACTAGCGACGCTACTGCAGCTCTCACCCGCGTCATCCCATACCCTCTAGTGTAAGAGAGCAGGAGCACTAAGAGGAACCAAATTGAGATTACTAGCTCTAAGATAGATTCTTGGAGGAATATCTCCCAAGGAACATTAGTATTGAAATTCATTTGAGGTCCTATCTCGATGACCCATTTCGCAGTAGGTAAGGAAAGCCCAAGTATTGCTAGCAATATCCCGTAAACTATGGATGGGAGGCTCCTAAGACCAGCCAAAGCTATCCCTGATGAGAGACTCCCCTTCCTCATGAACAATCTCACTATTAAAAATATTACGACTCCTGAGATTATTCCAGCTAATAACTCGCTGAAGAGAGACTCTATGAAAATAATTAGCGGGTTTTTCAGCATTAAATCCATTATACCTTTCATGAGTTGTAGAGTCTCCACCGGGAGCTCCTCCGATGCCCTTATCTCAATGATAAGTTTGCTCATGATGAGCCAGTTGCCCAATGCTTGGAAAAGAGAGCTTATTATCGTAGCCAGGAGCCAGTATTTGAGTTTTGGGGATGATATAATTGCTGAGAAGATCCTATTTGATAGTATTGCAGGTTGGAGGATGTAGTCCTTGAATGAATATTCCTCAATAGGGGCTTCCTCTATCTCGAACCCCATCACATATCCCTCCTCACTCTCAGCGTCACACAATATATAACTAGTTAAATCGGAGCGCCCACCGGAGGGAAAAATTTATTTTCCCTCACAGCCTACAATTCGGCGGGGCGATGATAGGAACGAACATCAACGAAACTAAGGGATGTAGTTCCCAGCTCACACTGAGCCCCCATAATATTTATTAATTCAAGGAGTGGAAAAAGCAAGAGCCGGGGTAGCTCAGCCTGGTTTGAGCGCCGGACTCATAAGTGGGTAGGGCCCCGGCGCTGGGAGATCCGGAGGTCCCGGGTTCAAATCCCGGCCCCGGCATAAAATATTATTATTTGAGCCCTGACTTATGAGTGATAAATATGGAATCTCTAATCCCGCTACTATCATTTCCGCCTCCAGCTTACGGGCTCCTGATATTCGCGTTAGCGCTCATTCTCTCCTCAATTAAACCTGAATATAAGTCCCTAATATTTATATCATCTTTCGCGGTAATAGTTAATATATATTCGCTAAATATAGAGAAAATATTCATAGAAAGAAAGGAAATCATAAAGATTGTATCGGCAGTTTTCGGCCTCGAGGTACTATCAGCGATCCTGAGCAAGGGGAGGTTCTACGAGCTGATATCCCTCAAGATCCCAGGGAAGCTAAGATCCCCGAATGGGATATTTATAACGATGAATTTACTAACGGCATTACTATCAGCGATCCTGAGCAACGTTTTAGTCCTCTCCTATATGGTTTTAATAGCTATAAAACTGTCTGAATGTACCCCGGAATTCGATCCCGGGGACTTAGTTGCCTCTCTCATAATCTCCTCTAATTTGGGTTCGATAGCCACATTCATGGGAGATATATCCAATATAATAGTTGGAGTCTACGGTAACATAAGTTTTCTAGACTTCCTATCCGTTGCTGCGCCCATAGCGAGCTTATCGACCCTTCTCTCACTTTCAATACTTTTCATCCTAGTGAGAAGGGGTAGAAGGTTTTACTG
>JAVCBY010000052.1:0-27353 GCA_037917625.1 Thermoproteota archaeon
TGAAAGGGGAAAGGAGGGGCCTGAGCCAGGATGAGTGGATCGATGTGATAGATGCGCTCGAGAGGACCGTGAGGAGATACGAGCTAGTCAATAAGGTAATCTCCCTAGGCTACAGTTCGAGGATGAGAAAGGTCTTAGCTGATATGGCTTTCTTGGAGGATGGGATGGTCATATTAGATGCTGGATGCGGCCCGGGACTCATGTCAGAGCTGCTGCTCTCCAAGCTCAATAAAGCTAAGCTATATTGTCTCGATCCGATCCCCTCTATGCTTAAAGCAGCTTTCGATAGGCTCAAGCTCATGAAGGGGGAATTCTCCCTCAACTTCATCCAAGGGGTCTTCGAGCAGATACCTTTGAGGAGCGAATCAATAGATTTAGTGGTCGCTTCATACTCACTGAGGGATTCAATGGATTTCTATGGAGCGTTGGAGGAGTTCAGGAGGGTCCTCAAACCTGGGGGTCAGCTTTTAGTTCTGGACGTCACTAGACCGGATAATAGGATAATCTCAAAGTTGGGAGGCCTCTATCTCAAGCATATAGCTCCCATAATCTCCATACCGGTATATGGAGGACTCAGGACCCCTTGGAAGGAGCTATACCCGACTTATGAGAGGATGATGACATCCTCAGAGTTCGTTAAGGAAATTGGGGAATACTTCGATGTTCTAAATGTTAAGAGGGGACTCTTCGGGATTTTCACTGCATTGAAGGCTATAAGGACTTAGGTCTCAGTATTATGTCGATTATCCTGATAGCTCCATCCCCTACTCTAGACCTGAATTCGTTCAGGGAGTGCCTGCCCTTCTCAGTTAGCCCATAGACCCTCCTCTCCTCCTCTATATAGGAGCTGAGCAATCCTCTCCTCTCCATCTCATTCAATATCGAGTAGAAAGTGCTTATCTTGGGTTTATGACCTGTTATCCTCTCCACCAACTTCAATATCTGGTAGCCGTGCATCCTTGAGTGCTCAAGCAATGCTAATATCAGGAGCCTATAACTGCCCCTCAGGAAAGCAGTTACCGGTTCCTCACTGACCTTCATCGTATCCCCATGCGATCTACTGCAGTAATTAATAAACTCTTTGAGCATCCGGATCGGAGTATACATTAAAATATTTTGATGTTAAATTGCGCGTGGGGTTATTGCCCTCCAAAAATTTCATAATTTGTAGTAGGGATACAACGGACTAAATCTTAAATATTTGAAGGATTGATCAGATTTAAGGATGTTTCGATAATGAATGAAGTATTTAGAGGTAAAGCTATAGCTTATAGAGTTCTCACCCGATGGGGAGTCGTGAGCTGGGCGTTAAGCATTAGCGGTGGGCGAGCTCTTAGAGGGGCTCATCCCTCAGCTCGTGCGAGAGGTACAAAGATGCCCCATATATAGCTACTAAATACAGTGAGGAAAGCCAGAGGGCAAAGGTAGGTAGGAATTGAGATATTACCACTAATGGGAGGGAGAGTATAGTCTGTATCATCATGATGATAGTTATAATCCACCTCTTGAAGGTCTCAACGCTCCAATTAGCTGGTTCCTTGGGGAGCATCTTAGCGTAAATCAAGCAATTGAGGTAACCGGAGCCAGTTAAAGCTATTAAGTAGATCGGGATGAATGCCCAGATCCCCCCTAAGTAAATGAAGCTGATTGAGATTAAGATGAATGGGATGGAATTGAATGTGAGGAGTGAGAGAGTTTTCATCGAAGCTACCTCCCTCCTGCTCATTGGAAGCGTGTAGAGGGCTCTCGCTCCAGTTGAGTCGAGTAAGTAGAATGAATAAGCTGAGTATACAGCTTGGAGCGTACCTAATGAGATCGAGAGGACTATAGTGGTTATTATATCGAGCTTAATCCATTCGATCATTGAGCCAATTAGGAATAATGGGAGGGCTATTGAGTATACTATGAGTGGAGCTAGCATCCTCGGGTTCCTCAGTGCTATCTTCAGGTCCTTCATCAAGATGCTCTCAACACCAAAACTCAACTTCCAACTTGAGCTCACTGAAGTCGCTTCCCCTGGGGAGATAGCAGCTCGCCAGAACCTAGAGGTCCCATAAACTAGGAGCGTTAGCGATAATGCGAAAGTAAGAGCTGATGATACCAAAGAGTGGAGGCTCCAATCTAAGAAGCTCAATGGAGGCACTAACCTCAACGTACTCGGATAAGGTTCCGAGAAATTGGAGAAGGTGCCCATGATCACGTTAATAAATAAGCCGAATCCTATCAGGATAGTCCAGAGGAGTGTCGAGATAGTCCTCCTAAATAAGCTCCTCTGATACTTCCCCCCTATGGACCCTACTAAGTAACCTAAGGCTAGGGAGAGGATCATCCCAGTTATAGAGGCTGCGAAGTAACCAGCGAGGATAGAGGGATCCGAGAGGATCATTGAGGATATTAAGCCAGCTGGTATCATAGCGAAGGGAAGCGCTAGACCTCCCCAGTATATTCCGAGGAGCGAGAGGGCCTTCCTGAGCTCATTCTCCTCAATGGGTAAGTGTTGGATGGGTTCGAGTAGCTTATCGGAAACTATGGTTTGGAGGCTCAAGGCCATGGAGAGAGTTCCCACCATTATCTCAATCATGAAGAGGGGTATAGCAACTATTACTGCTGCTTCCCTTCCCTCGAGGGAAGCTAGACCTGCTAGCCCGGAAATGAATGAAAGGATTAATATTACGAGGATATTGTACCTTAGAATGCCCCCCGCTGTCATAATAGTCAAATTGCTCCTTCCCATTTCCCTCTGAGCTCTGTAACTCGCTTCCTTTGCGATGGCCTCAGCTATTATCTTCCACATTTTATCACCTTAAGACCTTTAAGAGCTCCTGAAGTTCTGAAGATAATCCAGTGACCTCCATGAAGTAGCTCTCTAAGTCCTTCTTCCCCTTGAGCTCAGAGGTGGGGCCCCTAGCTACTACCTCCCCGTAATGTAGTATCGTGATATCATCTGCTATAGCCTCAGCTAGCTCTAATACATGCGTGGAGAACACTATTATCCCTTCCTCAGCTTTCCTCCTCAATATCTCCTTCAGGACCCTCGCTACCTCAGGATCTAAGCCGGAGAAGGGCTCATCTAATATGAGGACTTTAGGTTCCTTCATGAGGGCGCTGATCAGCATGACCTTCCTCTTGTTCCCGAGGCTCAGCTCCCCTCCTAGCTTCCCCATGTGCTCCTCCATCTTGAAGGCCCTTATGAGGTTATCTAACCTCTCTTTCAATAACTCTTTATCCACCCTATGGATGCTACCGACGAAGCTGAACCATTCAGATGGAGTCAAGCTCTCGTAAATGAGCACTTCCTCCGGGACGTAGCCTATCAGCCTCCTAGCCCCTATGGGGTCCCTCACTGGATCTATACCATAAACATTGACACTTCCTGAATCTGGTTTGACGAGGCCCAAAGCTATTTTCATCAAAGTAGACTTCCCAGAACCATTCGGTCCTAAGAGAGCATGTATCTTCCCCGGTTGGAATTCCAAGGTGACGCCCTTGAGAGCTATCACTTCGCCATATCTCTTAGTGACATCTTTGTAACTCAGCATAGGTCCTTCGGGCCCTCATACTTAAAAAATTACTCGATTGAGACGCTCACCCTCGGTAATATCTCCCTCTCTATGAAATTTATGGCTTCCTCTGGGCTCAACTTAGAGAAGAATGTCACCACGCAGTTCCTAGTCAATCCCACGATTAAACCATCCTCCGGCTCGAAGACGACGTACCATACCCTGCCTAGCTTCAGATATTCTTGATATAAGCTAGTGCTAGCTAACTCTTCACCGTACAGGGATAGCTTCCTCACGTTAGGGATCCTCACATCCCCGAAGAAGATTACCTTAACAGCGCCCATCCTCCCCTCATATAACTTCCTGAATTCCTCCGATGGGATCCAGGCCTCCTGAATGAATCCCTTCTCATCAGATATTGCTGAGGATAACTGGTTAGCTATCCTATTGGCTCTATCTTTCCTCGCCACTACTATGAGGTAAGTAGCTCTATCGCCCCTTACGAAGATGAAGCGGGTCCTGAGGGTAAAGGGAGCTCTCAATACCTCATCCTTATACTTCAAAGATATTAGGAAGTTCTCCTCGAAGGTCCCTATGAGCTTCCCATCCTCCAGATATGTATCGAGGATGATTGAGCCAACTTCAATCTCTCTACCGGCTAAATTCTCCCTCTTAAGCTTTGAGAATCCCCTTATCCTCTTAGCTACATCCTCGGGAGTTAGCGGGGGTAATATGAATACTTTAGCTGCTTGAACCATCGGATCATCTAGGGGGGAAAGGATATAGAGTTTTCCATCAGCTAATGCTTAATACTCTGGAAATGTTAAGGAAGAGCTCATCTCATGCCACTTACTCAATGTAGTTATCATATAATGGATTGAAGAGACTAAAATTTCAGTATGAAGCCTTAAGAGGTATTAACTCATGAACGTGAGAGGCCCCTCAGCGATGAAAACGCTTAAAAATTAATCTATAGAATGGGGGGCCCATGTACGGAGTGATAATCTTAATACTGATAATAGCCCTCTTGCTCATACTGATCGGATTCATACTACTCTCCCTCAGTGAAGTCGGGGGGAGAGAGGTGAGGGGAGGGGGCGTCTTGATAATAGGGCCCCTACCCATAATCTTCGGGACGGATCAGAGGGTGGCAAAGGGCCTCATAATATTAGCTCTGATCTTAACGATAGTCACGTTCGCGATATTCATGATGGGGTGGCTGAGATGAGGATAGGGCATCTACTCATACTCTCCGGCTTCCTCCTGGCCTTTATAGCTATGCTCCTCATCCCAATCCTAGCGATACTATCCGGGAATGCATCATTGAGTTTCGGCGGTTGCATAGTGATACTCTTCTTCCCCATATGCTTCGGGGTTGGGGATAAACCTCTTCTCCTAATCTTAGTTTCTATGCTACTCGCGATAGTACTGATGATCTTGAGCTACTTCCTCCTCAAGCTCCCTAAACGCGGAGCTGTCGAGTGACCGAAAATTTTTTATGGGAGTACTGAGGCTGAGGTGAGGGTCGGTCATCTTTGCGGAGAGGTTCTTCCTGATCTTCGGATATGCCCCCGATCCCGATCTCTTGAATGAGTTAGTCCGCAGTGGTTCAGGTGAGCCCAAGGTCAGGGCGGCTCTCCACATACAGAACTGCAGTGGGGAGGAGAGACTCAAGCTATTAGGGTTCGATAGGGATGAAGATCTCACGGAATTCCTCGAGAATTTAGAGAAGCACGTACATTTGAAGGCATTCTTAGAGATAGGAGGGCCCGAAGATATGCCCTTCTACGTCACCTGGAGGCTCAGTAGGTACGGGGGCTCAGCTAGATATGACCCATCCCTTGATCGATAATTTTTTATCGCGCTTGAATTTCCGAAAATTCAGTCTCCTCCGGGAGCTGGTGTAGGGGCGATCGGAGATCTGCATATGACTGCCCTCTCCTCCCTCCCTGAGACCACTCTGTAGACACCCTCTCTACCGACTTTGCATATCTTATCGGAGCCCTTCGGGATCTCATCGAAGCTACAGATCAAAGTGCCATTGACATCTAAGACAGATACATTCCTTAAATCCTCATTCGCCCTTATTATCACTGTATTGAAATCGCAGTAAGCCCAGAATTTCTCATAGGGTCCGAGAGGCCTAGTTAAGTATGCGTGGAGCACTATAGAAGCCAATATGAGAGCCGAGATGCCGAGGAGGAAGACCCCGAGCTTGAGGAAGTCCATGATCATCTCAACGCGAAACTGAGCTAACTTAAAAGCTTAACTTACCCATCGGAGGGGATTTAAATTGCATGAGATCGAGATTCATTATGTTCAGCAAGATCCTCGTCCCTATAGATGGTTCCGAGAACTCCTATAGGGCTCTCGAAGTGGCTATTGATATAGCTAAGAGATACGGGAGCAAATTGACCCTGCTTTACGTCTCCTCCATCAGTCTAATGCCTGTAATATCTCCTGAGACTCCCTTCATCCCTTACTCTCCCATAATAAATCCATCTGACTTCCTGAGGATAGTGAATGCTGAGAAGGAAGCTGCAGAGGATATATTGAGTAAGTGCGCGGACTCAGCTTCTAAGGAAGGAGTTGAAGTGGAGAGAGTCATTAGAGAGGGGCACGCTGTTCATGAGATAGTGGAATTAGCTAAGGAGGGGAATTTCGATTTGATAGTTATGGGAGCTAGGGGGATGAGCAAGATAAGGGAGCTCCTGCTCGGTAGCGTCAGCGAGGGCGTCATCAGGAACGCCCCATGTCACGTCCTCATAGTCAAAGTCACTTGATGCTATTCATCAGGAAGGTTACGTAAGAAGCAGCTATACCTATGGACATGAGGATGAGGAAGGGCTCAACTACCGTCGAGAGCCAGATGTTAGAGTAGGGATTCGGGGAATAGGAGCTGGGGGGATTAGCGAGCATATAAAGGTTTGTAGCGGCAGTAGCCCCTAGCATCCCTATCAAGGAGAGCCAACCTGATGCTGAGGCCCACTTAGAGCGTACATCAGCTAAGTATATCAGGAGGAGCATCACACCCCAGAGGGCAAGTATTATATGCCAATGACCTATATTGTAAGAGAGCTCCGCCCAATCCCAAAGCTCGCTTCTGAACTCTGGATTGAAGAATAGAGGCTTCCTTAAGCTCATCGCAACTATCGCGCCGGGCAGGGCTATGAAGACCCACGTCCAGATATTGCCCAATCTGAGCCCCCAGAGGAGAAGGCCCTTTGGCTCTTTGAAGCTCTCCTTAAATTTGTAACCGCTCATTGAGAATGAGAGGATGAGAGTTGAAGCTATCAAGATGAGAGCAGCAGGAGTTATTATGAGGTGAGCTATCTTCCCGAAGGGCCAAACTGAATAAGATGCTATAGCCATTACAAGCTCCCCGAAGATCACTAGGAGTATCGATACCTTCGCCAATCTCCTATCCGGGATCCCTATCTTATATACACCTAGCAGGAACGTTATAGTGGTCGCTAAGGCTACCATCACATGAAGGTGACCTGTCATAGCTCTCCAAATCTCATTACCCTCAGCTAGATCCGGGTTGAACCTAGCTAATATCTTAGCCCTCTCGAAGCCCTCAGCCACCTCCTCGCTAATATAACTGCTCCCCACGTAAGCCCCTATCGCTCCTCCACCTAGGAGGAGTGCCAAGGCGACTATTAAAGCTAAATCCAACGTTTTAGATGGCTTAAACCTTAAGAGAGTCAATAGACCTGAGGAGAAGAGTATAGAGAGGCCCGATATGAAGAGACCATGCCAGAAGAATGTCCTACTCACATATGAATAAATTAGGGCCCCTATTATCGTGAAGAGGGCCCCTATGAGAGCTATGTTAAGGATATCTAAGCCTATCAAATCCCTCCTCATCGAGCTGAACGCTGCTAGCATCCCGTAGAGGAGGACAGCGAATAAAGAATGATAATAATGAGCCACCCTTGCTAAGAAGAATTTGGCCCCCTCTTCATCCTCGCTTATTATTTCAGCTGCCCCGACTTCTGGATTATATCTAGCTCCTGGGAGCTCCGTCGGTAGGCCTATAGAGGCCCTCAGCTCCCTGAAGGGAGGGGATAGTAGGACCCCCCAGCCGACTAAGAGCAGAGTTAATGTGAAAGCGAGGATCATATGGGCCCTTATCGGTTCCAAATTAATCCCTCCATGAGTATATGCCTGCAGCCATGAGGAATGCTGAGAGGAATAGTAACGGGTGCAATAAGAATATAACAGTCTCTATAGGGAGCAGAGGTCTCTGAGCTAATAGAGTCGCGAGCGCTAGGCCCCCTATCGATATAAGTAAGCCGCCCAACCCTATTAAGCTAGCGGTCGGAGGGGCTCTCCTCCTAGCGACCATTAAGAATGGTAGGAAGATTATTATCAGGCCGGAAACGGAGTGCAGAATTACTTCAGCTCCTGTGAATATTAACTTATGTGAGAACTGGCCTATCACCATGAAGAATAGCATCAGCGTCATGAAGATCACATACTTCCTCCAATGGTCTTTTCCAAGGACTCCAGCTGCCATGGAAGCTGGATAGAGGGCTCCAACATATGGGGTTATCGGGAGGGAGAGAGCATCTAGTTTTAAGAGAGCTAAGGCAACCGCTATTATGGTGAATGAGAGAGCAGCTATAGACCACATTGCATATGAAACCTCCTTACTCCTCAAATATCTGTACAAGGAAATTGAGAGCAACAATAGGGAAGAAAGGAGCGTTAAGAGTTCCTCTCCTGGGAACACAGGCATCCCCCGAATTTTTAGGGGGATGGGAAAGATAATTAAGTACCCTAACATGTTAGGTATGTGAGAGACGGAGAACCCCTCGGGATGATATTCAGAGTCAAAAATGAGAAATGTAGAGTCTCAGAATTACTTAAAGAGAATGAAATAACGGAATTCAAGATAATAGGGATCAGACCGTATGGAGATAAGATGATACATGCTGTTGAGATCCGGAGTGAGATGGGTAAGGTCAGGGTGTTCGAATCGGAGGGGTGTGAGTTATGCAAGCTCCTCTCATCTATTAGAGCCTTCCTGATCTCAGCTAATATGAGGAATGATTATATGAGGTGCGAGGTCATCTTACCGGATAGACAGGCCCTCAGGAAGCTCTCATCAGCTTTAAAGGCATATAAAGGGTTCAAAATAATCTCGATAGTTAAGAGAACTCCAATGCTCACGGAGAGGCAGGAAGAGGTCCTTCTAACTGCTATGAGGATGGGATACTTCGACTTCCCCAGGAGGATAAGGACTAGAGAGCTAGCTGGGATGTTGGGGATGAGTCAAGCTAGTCTCACGGAGATCCTCAGGAAGGCGATAAGAAAGCTGATAATAGAGTACTACAGGGACCTCCTCATGGAGGGGAAATAACGTTTTATTATTCCATTGATCCACCCCTAGGCTGATATACTTGAAGTTCGCCTTCCTCTGCAAGGAGAGGAGGAGCTCCAATGGTATTAGGATAGCTGTTGTAGGGGCTGGAGCGACTGGGCTCTCAGCAACTGGTTACTTAGTTTGCAGGGGTTATGAAGTAGATGTATACGATAAGCTCCCCCTACCGGGAGGCCTAATGACTTTCGCCATACCTAAGCACAGGATCCCCTTAGAGGAAGTGATGGAAGGAGTTGAGGATCTCGAGAGGAACTTCGGGGTCGAATTCAACCTCTCAGTTAAAGTGAGTTGTGGCGATGGTACTGATGAGTGCGATGATTTCGTGAAGAGGAGGATAGATCTTCAGGAGCTATCTGAGGATTACAAAGCTTTACTGATAGCTACAGGGACTTGGAAGTCTAAGAACTTAGGTTTAGATGGGGAGGATGCTAAGAACGTTTACACAGCTATAGATTACCTCATGAAGCTTCACCTCCGCATCCTCGGGCTGGGAGGGGAGGAGATGATTTTGGGGAGGGTCTTGGTGATCGGAGGAGGGCTCAGCGCTATAGATGCTGCTGATGAGAGCATCAATTATGGGGCTAATGAGGTCTTCTTAGTCTACAGGAGGACTAGGAAGGAAGCTCCAGCAGGGGAGTGGGAGATGAGGAGAGTGGAGGAGAGAGGAGTTAAGATAGTGGAGCTAGCCTCTCCTAAGAGGTTTATCGTTGAGAATGGACTCGTTAGAGCTGTTGAGTTCCAGAAGATGAGGCTAGCTGAACTCGATGAGACAGGGAGGCCGAGACCAATCCCTATAGAGGGTAGCGAATTTCTCTTAGAGGTTGATACCGTAGTGAAAGCTATAGGGGAGGTACCGACGCCCCCTATATACAGTGGGTGCGAGCTATCGAATTTCTTGAACTACGGGCTGAGAGTAGATCAGGACTTCAAGTTGGGCGGCAATATATTCGCAGCAGGCGATGTAGTGACCGGACCATCGAAGATAGGTAGAGCAGTGAAGCAGGGACTTCAAGCAGCTAGTAAGATAGATGAGCTCATATCTAAGGGGAAGATCGGGAGGTGATCCTATGAAAGCTGAGGAGATATGTGATCTCCTCGGGATAGAAGCTGAGAAGTGCGATCTTGGGAGGTTATTCAAAGTAGTTGATTACACTAGGTGCATAGATTGTGAGACATGCTTAGTCGTGTGCGAGTTCACTCACGCTGGTAAGTCCTATGTCAAGCTTCTGAAAACGAAATTGGGGGTGGAAAAACCTTTCTCTTGCTTCCACTGTGAGAACGCTCCTTGCGTTAAAGTATGCAAGAGGGATGCGATAATAAGGAAGGAGGATGGTGGCCTTTATATAATCCCATCGAAATGCAATAAATGTCTGGATTGCGTCGATGCTTGCCCATTCAAAGTTATAAGGATTAGAGGACCTGGAGGCGCTCCTGGGAAGTGCGATCTGTGTGAGCAATTGAGATCTGAGGGATTGGAGCCTGCATGCATAGCTATGTGCCCAAGCGGAGTCATAATGTTGAATCCTGTCCGGAGATAAAAATAAGAGGAAGGGTCATTCATAGAGTAAGTTCTCCTTTTCCAGCATCTCAGCTACCCAATCGAGTCCCAGCTCCTTCAGTTTAGCTTTAGTGGGCCTCCCCTTCACCCATCCCCTCTCAGCGTAGTACTCCGATAGCATCTCATTCAGCCTCACTACATGCCCCTGAGAGGGTCCCTCTGGCATCGGTTCCTCAAGCAATCTCTTAGGAAGCGTATCGTACTCCTCCCCGTCCCCAATTGAGAGAGCGTTGAAAGCTCTCTCAGCGTTATATATCCTCTCCCCTATCCTCTCGAACTCATCCACGCTAACATCCCATCCAGTGACTGCGGAGAGTTGAGAAGCGAGGATATCATTGCCATAAGCGAACGTCACGAACTTGCAGACTATCAAGCTGTCTATAGTAGCGAATGAGTCCTGGAACTTCTTGACCCACTTGCCCTTTCCAGCGGTCGAGAACCTATCCAATAGCTCAGGTGTCCCCAAGATCTCAGCAGATATCAAGTATGCCCTCAAGTGGCATCCTCCTCTGTTAGAGGTTGCGTAAGCTAAACCATGACCCTGCACTCCTCTAGGGTCATATGCAGGCAGCTCCTGCCCCCTAACTACCATAGCTAGCTCAGGAGCTCCGTATTTCTGAGCCAGCCTTAGGGCACCCTCAGCGAGATCATCCCCTATCCCCGATCTGTAAGCTGTACGCCAAGTGAGCTCTACTAAAGCCTCACCGTTGCCCCAAGAGGCTTTGAGTCCCCTAAGCTTCTCCTGAGGCACCTTCCCTTTCTCCACTAGTTCCATCAGCGCGCCTATAGTACTGCCCATAGATATAGTATCCAAGCCCAACTCATTGCACAAGTAATTCGCCTTGGAGACGGCTGCGAGATCATCAGTCCCCGTCTGAGCTCCTAAAGCCCAAACAGTCTCGTACTCAGGCCCTCCTCCCTCTCCCGTGAAGGGAGGCTTCTCTATCCTCGTATACCTAGCGCAACTTATCGGGCATCCCCAACAAGTCTCCTCCTCCTGCTTCTTCCAATCCATTATCTCCTCAGCTATCCTCTCCCCGCTTATCCTCTCAGCTGTCTGGAATACGCCAGTCTGGAAGTTCCTGGTGGGAAAGATCCCATGCTGATTTATTACATTAACTAGAACAGCTGTCCCATACTTCGGAAGTGCTTGAGCTGTCACAGGAGCTTTCTTTATTATATCAATTGATTTCTCCGATACCTCCTCAAATACATCCTCCTTAGCGACGCTAGGTGTCATATGGCCTCTAACAGCTATTGCCTTGAGCTTCTTAGATCCCCAGACAGCTCCATGTCCCCCTCTACCCGCTGCTCTAGATTTATCGTTTATGAGAGAAGCTATCCTAGAGAGGTTCTCACCAGCTGGCCCTATAGTGAGGACCTTTATCTCCTTAGCTTCCTCAACCCCTATCTCAGGAGCTAGTTCCTCCTTTATCGCATCAGTCGTGGCGTGAGTGTCCTTGCCCCATAAGTGCCTCGCATCCCTAAGCTCAGCTTCCCCATCGTGAACCCACAGGTAGACTGGCTTCTCTGAAGCTCCCTCTATTATAATAGCATCGAATCCAGCGAACTTGAGCTCAGGGCCGAACTTCCCACCGCTCTGGGCATCATGAATCGTGTTAGTGAGTGGAGCCTTAGTTACGGAGCACCACCTACCTGATGATGGGACCCCATTGATGCCTGTGAGGGGTCCAGTGGCTACTATAGCTTTGTTCGATGGGCTCAGCGGATCTACCTTGGGATCAACTTCCTTGAGCATGTAGTAAACTCCTAAGCCCCTACCTCCCAACCAAGCCCTCAATATGTCATCAGGTGGCAGCGGCTCCTTAGTCACCTTACCCTCCGTCAGGTTCAACCTCAATACACTACCGATATAGCCGCCAGGGGCCATGATCCCCCAAATTTTCAGGAGGTTTTACTAATAAGCTTTTTGGGTAAAACTTTTTATTCTGTTACTGTTAAAACTCGATAGGTGATATGTATTTGGGAGAGAAATTTAAATATGGGGATTGGGAATTATCTCTGAGTCCAGATTCCCATCCTCGGATCTTGATGGTGGAAATATCAACAAATTGTAATTATAGCTGTGTACATTGCTTTAGAAATGCCGTTTCTGGTTTTAAAAAATGCGATATGAGTTACGGTACCTTCGAACTCATCCTGAGGGGAGGGAAGGAAGCTGAAGTGAGCAAGTTAGTCCTCTCAGGTTGGGGTGAGCCCTCATCAAACTCAAGAATGATTGAGATGCTCAGAGCCGCTAAGGAGCTGGGATTCATAGTATCCTTGAATACGAACGGCTCCACTCTAGAGGATATAGCTGAGGAACTCGTTGAGTTAGGAGTAGATGAGGTCTTCGTTAGCATAGACGCTTACGATATCAAGCTTTATAGTGATATAAGGAAGCTGGGAGATCTTCCAAAAGTTATGAGCGGGCTGAAGAAGCTTCTAAAACTTAAAATAGAGAATGGGAGCGTTAAACCTCAGGTAAATGCGATATTCACTATCACTAAGCTCAATATAAGTGAGGTGAGCAGATCCGTTGAGTTAGCTGGGGCCTTGGGCATAAGCGAGATCAGGTTCAGCAACTACATACACTATCCAGGGGGAGCTGACCTCAGCTGCATGAATGATGAAGATTGCCTTGAGGAGCTCAAGAAGGAGCTAGATTTAGTCCCCTTGAAGATTCTTGAGTTTGGAGTGAAAGTGATGATGCCAAATTTATCCCCAAAAACTTATAGATCTTGTCCCTTCTTCTCTAACAGGGCCTTATTCATCAAGTGCGATGGCCTCGTATCTCCCTGCTTATATTACTCCAGGAACTGGAGGACTGAGGTCTTGGGAGTGGAGAGGAAGATAAATGAAGTGATCCTCGGAGATATAAAACGAGAAAGCCTCATAGATATATGGAGGAGATCTTATAAAATGTTCTTCAGGCTCTACTTCTCTAGACTCCCCTCCTGTTTAGATTGCAACCTCGTGGATTATTGCTTGATCACTAGGAGCAACGAATCTGATTGCTGGGGGAATAAACCCTCATGTTCGCACTGCCCTTACTTACACGGACTCTCATACTGTCCTCTCTGACTTAGCCCTCACGCTCCGAACGAATATAAGTGAGGTGAACCGATCCCACTAGATGGTAGAGGTAAGGGTGTACGTGACGCTCAGGGAGAAGCTCGGGTGGAAGAGTAAAGTTATTAACCTAAGGAGAGAAAAAATGAAATTTTCAGAACTTCTAGATGAGCTGAAGGATCTAAAGGGGGTGCTTGAAGACCTCGGATATGAGAATTTTATGATATTGCTCAACGGGAGGAACATAAGGCTCCTAGATTGGCTTGATACCGAGGTAGAGGAAGGGGATTCCATAGATATCTTCCCACCGGCTGGGGGAGGGTAGGAGCTTCCAATTAATCTCTCTCATCAAAGTCAGGGTAGCATAAGTTCCTCATCGTGTATTAGGAGTCTCCTAAGCAGTATAAGGTGCTCCTCCACTCTCGTTATCGTTGATGGGATGGGCCTAACCCCTGGAGCTGCCTCAGTGAGCTAGAAATAGTGGAGAATAGCTTACCCTCAATAGTCTCTAGTAGCTATCTGGGAAAGGTTTATGGGCTTTTACCTCACTCATCAAACTCATTTCCTCGGAATTTAGGGATTTTACGCTCCTCGACAGTCCTCAGGATATCAGCATCTGTTGTAAGGGGGAGCGCATCCCTAACTATGCACTGAACAGCAACTAAGGCATCGAAGTAATCTAATCCCCCTCCTCATCTAGTCGCCTCGAGGAAACCCACTGGCTTTAGCCATGGGTAGTTGACAGAGCATGGTAGCTGTGAAGAAGTCCAGCGGTATCAGGACCTCAATAGAATCCCTCGGAATTATCCGCTCCATGATGGACCATGTTCTCCTTCTCTCATCTGGGCTAAAGCCTCTGAATTTCATTAGGAGATCTAGCTCAATGAGAGCTGCTTGAGAGACCCTCCTCATGCTAAGATCGTTGATGATCTCCAGAGCTTCCTCATGTCTCGGATCATCTGGGTTGAGATAAGCGATTAAGTAAACTGTGTCAATTATTAAAGTTTTCGCCAGAAAACCCACGCCATTCATGGGTGGGATGAATACGAAAATTTAAAAATTAGAGAGCTCAAGCAGTTTGGGATGTTCCCATGAACTCAATGATAATAGCCCATAGGGTAATGAGCTCTATGGGATGGGGGAGCTGTGACACCCCCGAACTCCCAGAGGTGGCTAGATGCATAAAGCACTAGCCGAACGGGAGAAGCCCACACGCTTCAGCGGTGGGAGTGTCACCTCCACTCTCCCTCACCATCTTGAGCAACATGATTGATGCCTCATGATCCTCCTCTCTCCAACCAGCGAATTTCCTCCTGAATATCTCAGCGATGCTATTAAGTTCTTTCTCCAAGGGGAAAGCTTCTAGATATCCTTTCTCTTTTATCCTGAGGACCAGCCGAGATCCCTTCTTCAGCCCGAGCTTCCTCCTCACATCGAGTGGCAGGAGAATTCTCCCACGATCATCTATCTTTACCACATAACTCATTATCTCCCCTTTATTCTTGTGGGTACCAATAAAAATTTCCCATCGTAATGCATCTCCTCCTTCATAGAGGAATAGGGCCTCCTTAGTGCATCAGTCCAAAAGGCAGAGAGCTGAGGGATATTCCTCCACTCAACAGGATTCGATCCGAACTTAAGAGGAAAATCAGGACTTCAGGATTATTTAGCTAAATTGGAAGATCAGCTGGAAATGATAGATGAGGGCAGGAGTTAATGTAAGAGTGAAGGAAAAGTTGAGATTGAAATATGGAAGAAATACGTTCAACGCGAACATTTTAATAGAATAGGAATTATGGTAGGCTGTTTTGGGCACTATTAGAGAGCTGCCGGTTCTGAGAGCTTCTTATCTCTTACAACCTCGGGCTCGGTGCCTCCCGATCATGGAAACAAATGGAAGACACTCCGGAAAGATATGCTTCTATCTGTCAGCGAGCTCGGACCACTAGGATAAACTCTTGATAGCTTCAGCTAAGCGATCAGAAGCCTCCTCAATATCTTCGTAATCGTTGTAGAGGTGGATGGAGAACCTGATAAACCCTCTCCTCACGCTAGCGATGAGCCTCCTCATCCCCTTCTCCATTATCTTAAGGAGATCGTATGGCCTATTTGCTTCTATAGTCACTATAGGCCCCTTCTGCGGTGTCACGATCTTTATCCCCTCTATCTCCATGATCCTCTCCATGAATCTCTCGCTAACCTTCATATCGTGCTCATAAATGGAATCTATCCCTATCTCGAGCAAGTACTCGATAGACTTAGCTAAGCCCACTTTCGAATCGTAAGAGCTAGTGCCATACTCGAACTTCTTCGCTCCCCTAGCATACCTCACGCTGGAGGAGTCGAGAGACCACGTATCTTCAACGGATCGCCAGCCTACTATACCTGGCTCAAGCTCGTCCGATAGCTCCTCCCTTATGTAAGCTGCAGCAGCTCCCATAGGGCCTAGGAGCCACTTATAGCCCCCGAAGACGTAAAAATCAACATCTAGTGCCTTTACATCAATAGGAATGCAGCCAGCTGCTTGTATTCCATCAACGATGAGTAGGGAGCCTACTTCATGAGCCCTCTCAGCTATCTCCCTCAAATTTAACCTCTGGCCGGTTAAAAACTCTACATGACTCAAACAAACTGCTCTAACTCCATCAACTATCCTCTTCAAGAGCTCATCTTCATCCACTAGGAGCTCAGCT
The DNA here is from genome assembly GCA_037917625.1 of Thermoproteota archaeon. Classification (GTDB taxonomy): domain Archaea; phylum Korarchaeota; class Korarchaeia; order Korarchaeales; family Korarchaeaceae; genus Korarchaeum. Next base: position 16,213 of record JAVCBY010000052.1, read on the forward strand.
TTTAGGAGCTCTAAGCTCCAACCCTTCTCCTTCCCTACTCTTATCCATGGGTATATGAGGGATGGGAACTCTAAGCTCGTCGAGATTATCTTTCCTCCCCCTCTCAAAGCCCAAGCTAGTGAATTTATGGCCTCAGTGACGCTACTGAATATAGCTACATCATCTTCATTGCACTTCATCAGCTTGGAGGAAGCTCTCCTGAGCTCCTCGAAAATACTCTCCTCCATATCCTCATCGAGATAAGCTGAACCCTCACTCATAACCCTCTCGGAGAAATCCCTAACGGCCTCTATCGTTCTCCTCGGGACCAAACCTATGCTGGCCGTGTTCAGATATATGTACCTCTCCAGGGACGGGAATTCCCGAAGTAGGTCCTTTCTCAAGAGGACCCCTCACGCATTAAGCTGGGAAAAATTTAATTATGCCGGACCGTCAGAACGGATTCATGAATGACCCAAAAATATATTGGGAGATGATAATTTACTGTTTTAGCTAAAATCCAAGTTATTAAATTATTTTAGCACTAATTCGCCGATGAACCACTCATGCACTTTACTCGTCACTAGCTCGGGGTGGAACGTTAACGCTACCATATTATCCTGAATAACAGCGGGATAGGTCCCATTGAGTTCAGAGAGAGCTTTTGCCTTACCCCAAATCCTGACTATAGCTGGGGCCCTTATGAAGACGGCTCTCACTCTCCCTATCCCATCTAACTCGAGATCTATCTCGAAGGATTCCCTCTGTCTCCCATAGTAGTTCCTGATGACTGTAATATCCATCAATCCTAATACACCTTGGCCCGTCTCACCTACAACTCTATCCTTGACTTCCTTCGCCATGAATATAGCGCCAGCGCATGTCCCCATGGCGGGAAGGCCATTTAAGATCTCATCCCTCAACGCTAGCATCAACTCGCCTTGGGATAGCTTCCATATGGTAGTAGATTCCCCTCCAGGTATCAAGATCCCCGAGAGGTCGTGGAGGTCACTAGGCCTCTTGACCCTCACGATATCTACTTCACAGCCCAAAGATCTTGAAGAATCCCTGATAGCCTGCTCATGCTCCTCAATATCACCCTGAAGGGCTAAAATCCCTACCTTCATTCAGACACCCCTCATCTGAAGTAGCTCCTCTGCCTTAAGCGAGCTTATCTCAATACCCAGCATCGAAGCTCTCTCGCTCACCATCTTCTGTGCTTCAACTACAGTTTCGGGATCGTCCCAGTGCGAAGTGGCTAGGACGATAGCGAGGGCCCTCTGCTTAGGATCCTGGCTCTTGAAAATACCGGAGCCCACGAAGACACCATCAGCACCTAGGTACATCATTAGAGCAGCGTCAGCTGGTGTAGCTATACCCCCAGCTGCGAAAGTTATCACGGGGAGCCTGCCCATTCTAGCAGTTAAGTTCACTAAGCCTTGAGCGACTTGACACTGCCTAGCGAAGTCCCTCAAGATCTCCTCCTCTCCATCTTTATGGGCCAAGTGAAGCGTTATTATCGCCCTAAGTAGCTGTTTGAAGTGTTTGACGGCCTCGGATACGTTTCCAGTTCCTGCCTCTCCCTTACTCCTTATCATAGATGCCCCCTCAGATATCCTCCTCAGAGCCTCACACAACTCCCTGCAACCGTTGACGAACGGCACCTTGAAGGCCCACTTATTTATATGATGAGCCTCATCAACAGGCGTGAGAACCTCGGATTCATCTATCAGGTCAACACCGATGGATTCGAGGAGAATAGCTTCGTAGAAGTGACCTATTCTCACTTTAGCGCTCACAGGTATCGTGATGTGATTCATCACATCCTCTATTACCCTCAGATCCGCCATCCTAGCGACTCCACCGCTCTTCCTCACATCATATGGGAGTTTATCTAGCACCATAACACCAACTGCACCAGAGTACTCAGCTATCTGAGCTTGCTCAACAGAAGTGACGTCCATTATGACGCCATTCCTTAACATCGCTGGGAAACCGACTTTAACCCTGATGGTGCCGATGCTAGCTTCTGGGAGACCTGTGGGCCAGGAAGTTATCGTCTTCAACTTATCTCTAAACTCCAATAAATCGTAGAGCATATCCCTGAGGGATTCCAACCCCTCGAGGCCTTGCGAGATCGATCGCATATGAATTACTCCTGTAAAGAAATATCTCCTTTGTTGAACGTTTAACATAGCAGAGACTTGCTATTAAGTGGCTTAGAAGCTGCTCCTCTGGATATTTATAGGTTCGTAGATGCAGCAAGGATCCTCATCCAATATATCGCCCTTCCTACTCAAAGCTCTAGCTCTGCTTCCCCCGCATATGAATCTGTATTCGCAGATACCGCATCTTCCTTTGAATTCAGCCCTTCTTATCTTCCTTAAGATCTCATTCTTCCTATAAATCTTCACTAGACTTTCCTCTCTGACATTCCCAAGCCTCAAGGGGGCGAACCCGCTCGGATACACCTCTCCGTTATGGGAGATGAATATGATGCCATTCCCATCCCTAGTGAAGGAAGATCTCACGTTAGGGCTGCCGCTAGGGGGTCCCAAAAGGCTAATAAGCTGCTCAGTCAGGTCAGTATAAAGGGATCCGAGTCCATGTCTCTCAGGAGCTTTAGTACCCTCAAAGCTCTTTCCACGTATCTCGACCACCCTCCTGAAGAAAGGAGCCTCCACGGTCCTCACTTCCATCCCGTATCTCGAGACCTCTACTAGGAAGTGGGAGACATCCTCGCACTCCTGAGGGGTGAGCTCATTCAAATCAATACCTCTCCCTACCTTTATGAGGAAGAAGAGCTCCCATACCTTTATTCCCATATCTATTAGGAGCTTCGCTAATTTAGGGAGCTCTGAGACGTTCTCCCTCGCTACTAGCGTGTTTACCTGAACCTTAAGGCCTCTCATAGAGAGCATCTTCAAGTAATCTATGGTCCTGGAGAAGTTTCCAGGATCCCCCCTTATCAAATCGTGCTTTTCCCCGATCCCATCGAGACTTATTGAGACGGATCCTATCTCATCGATTAAATCGATCTTATCTGCTATGAGGTCCGTGACAGCTGGAGCTATGCCCATCCTGATCCCCTTCCGCTTCGCGTAGCTCACTATCTCACTCAAGTCCCTCCTCATTAAGGGATCTCCCCCTGTCAATACGAGGATCGGTAGGGGATCTCCGAATCCCTCAATATCCTCTATGAGTTTCAGAGCATCCTCCTCTTTGAGTTCATCCTCCAGTGGCTCAGGTATTGCCTCAGCTCTGCAGTGCTTACACTTAAGCTTGCAAGCTTTCGTCAGCTCCCAGAAAATTATGAGGGGCCTCTCATCGAAATTCAATTTATGAGACATGTCGGATCCTCCCCAAAGAGATCCCCTGAGTAAACGTATGCCTTCACTCTCGATCCGCCGCATATTTCCTTGAAGATGCAATCCCCACATCTCCCCTTCAAATTCCTCGCATCCCCTACTCTCCTGTAAATATCGCTTTCCAATGCCTCCTTGAGCTTCCTCGCATCCCCTATCCTGAGATCCCCTAAATAGGGGCTTAGGAGCACATCCCCAGCGGGTGAAATTGAGATGAGGCCGCGGCCCTCCCTCGCGATCCTCCTGTTAACTCTAATACCAGCTCTAATAGAGGAGTAAATAGCGGCCGATGGATGCAGCCCTATATCGATCTCGATCTCACCATACCTCTCCTCTATGATCACCTCCTGCAGGAGGAAATCGAGAAGCTTCCTCCATTCCTCCTTACTGAGGATATCAGAGCTAGATTGAGCCCTCCCCTCGGGAAGGAGATCGCATATGTAGAGCGTGCCCACATCGTATCTAAAAGCTACATCTAGCAAGTGGTGAAGGTGCTTCAGGATGCTCCTGGAAGCCACGGTCTTTATAGTTAAGTTAGCACCCCTTAAATCCCTCAATGCATTAATAACGCTATTATAACTACCTTCAACTCCAGTTAATGCATCGTGAAACCCCTCGGGCCCGTAAAGCGGGAGGGCTATATTATCGAGAGAGTCAGCGATGCTCTGGAGGGCTCCGCTTAAACTACCGTTCGTGCTCAAGATAACTCTGAAGTCCCTCGCCTTCAGCTCCCTTACCAACTGGGGAGTTTGGTCCTTCAGTAGGGGTTCCCCTCCGGAGATGAATATGAGGGGCTTCCCGAGTTCCTCTAGTTGATCTACAATCCTTAAAAATTCATTGAAGTCAGAGAGTTCCTTAGTAGGCCTCCATTCGGATTGATAGCAGTGAGTGCACCTCATATTGCAATTGTAAGTGACGTTCCAGATGACAACGCCTACTCCACTCTTGGAGTGAGCTCTATCCGCTACTTCCTCTCCTCTTGAGACGGAGCTGGAGCCTTTAATCATCGATCTCAAGTGAACCATTATAACCACCTATGTGCTCTAAGCTTAGGCAGGAGATACTTTACGACGATATAGGAGGCAATTATGTTTGAGATAATACTCACTAAGAAAATTGTTGAGACTATGAAGCTCCCAAAGTCAACCAATTTCCTTAGGAAGAGGACTAGGAAGAGGTATTGGTAGATACCGGCCATGAAGCCCGATAGGACCATTGAGATTATCGAGATAGCTATGAGGGATCTCCCGGGATTCTCGGAGCGGGCTCTCTCGTAAGCTCTCGTAGGTATGAATATTAGATCTAGGATCAATCCCCTGATAAAGAAAGTCCCTAGCATCAGGAGGAAGAGTTGAGATTGAAAGCTGTAAATGAGGCCAGCTATCGTCGATATCATAGTCGCGGAGAGGGGCCTCCCGATCACGAAAGCTCCAGTCAATAGGAAAATTGTGTAAAAAATTGCACCATATCCGGATGTATATTTTGTAAATAGTGATGATATAAACAACAAAACTGAAAACATTGATATCAAGCTGAAGTCGAGGCTCACGCTTCTCCTCACTGCCATGATCTCACTTACCGGATCGCTAAATAGTTAATATATAAAATTATGCTTTCGTCAACAAAGGGTGTCATAGCATTAAGTGTGCACCTCAACTCCCGAGCCTAGATCGATCATATGGGGAACTCCCAATTCATATGGACTACTCCCGTGACTAACAGGGTCTCAGCAGCTGTAACGCCCCTCAGAGATCTCACAGTCTCATCTATCTTTGATACATGGCTCATGTCCCTCGCGTGGAATATCGCGACTATGTTGTATTTCCCAGTCAGTTTGAAGACGTGAGTCGCCTCAGGCATGCTCTTCAATCTGCTGAAGACATCTTCAAGCTCTTCCGGTGATACTTGAAATAAAATTATCATCGAAAATGGGAAGCCAATTTTTCTAGGGTCCATAAGCGTATAGAATCCGAGGATAACCCCTTTCTCGATTAACCTCCTCACTCTATATTTCACAGTGGCCTCGGGGATCCCGAGCCTCTTAGATATCTCTGAGTAAGGGATCCTAGAATCCTTTTGCATGAGCCTAAGTATCTTAATATCCAATTCATCGAGGTCCTTACTAAAGCGACCCACAAATTATTGACCTCAGATAAACTATAAATATGTTCTATCTCATGATGTGAAGGATAATTATCCTCCACACGATCAATACTGAAAATGCGTTCATAGTTCATCCAATCCTCTTATACCACTCTATCGTTCTCCTGAGCCCCTCCCTGATCCCCACTTCCGGGATCCATCCTATAGCTTCTCTAATAGTCTCTACGGATGCCCTGCTCCTCCTGACATCTCCCCTCTTAGGAGGCTCATACCTCACTTCAGCTCTCATGCCAAGTAGTTCAGATATCAAGGAGAGGAGCTCATTTATAGAGGTCTCAACACCAGTTCCCACGTTGAAAGCTCCCTTAACATTTGAAAATAAGCTCTTAACATTAGCTTTAGCGACATCAGTTACGTAAACAAAGTCCCTAGTCTGATTGCCATCCCCGAATATCCTTACGGGCTCCCCCCTCAATAGAGATGTTATGAAGATGTGAACTACCCCACTGTAGGGACCGCTCCTCATTCTCGGCCCATAGACGTTGAAGTACCTGAGCGCAACTACATCAATTCCATACTCCTCCATGTAGCTGATCGCGAGCCTCTCCCCCATGAGCTTAGATAACCCGTATAAGTTAGCTGGCTTGAGGGGGTGGGATTCATCTATCGGTAAGTAACTAGGTTCACCGTAGACAGCTACGCTGGATGCATAAACGAACCTCTTAACGTCGAGCTTCCTGGCTAACTCCAACATATTGAGAGTCCCGAGGAAGTTAGTCTCGAATGCGAGCTTAGGATTCATTCTAGCTTCATCTATGCTGACTATAGCGGCTAAATGTATTATCCCTTCCACCTCCCCACCTATCCCCTCTGAAATTGCATTGAAGTCCCTTATATCTACCTTGAGAGTTCTCAACCTCTCATCGCTCCTCAAGTTCCCTGGAGAACCGCTGTAGAAGTTATCGATGACGCAAACGTTCATGCGTCGCTCTAGTAACTCATCCACAGTATGGCTCCCTATGAACCCAGCCCCTCCGCTAACGATTATCATCTTCAGCCCGAGGGAGCGTGTTTATAAAAAGGCTCGCTGCAGCTCCCAGGATGGACTATCTAAAAAAAAAAAGAGGATCGGGGACTCAGATAACTACCTTCACTAAGTGCCTCACCATATCGATTCTAATCTCCTTCGCATCCTCTATCTCCTTCATTTCTCCCATCTCATTGTAAATTACCAGCTTCCCATCCTTAATAGAGAGGGAGATGACGTCCTCCATCAATAACTTCTCGGAGGAACCCTCTATAATGTAAACCTCACTCTCACACACTATCTCACCTCCCGAATCCTTTCCTAGGGGGATTGAATAATTCATCGAGCCCTAATTCATCCGGGGGCATCCCCATGGAGTAGGCCAGTATCTGAGTGAAGTGGAGGATCGGTAGTCCGGATGCGTAAAAGTCCAGCATGAAGTGGCAGAGGTTGCACATAGTAGCTATGACCTCGGCTCCGTTATCCTCAGCGGATCTCACCAAATCCCTCGCCATCTTTATAGCTAGATCCGGCTCCCTGAGGGCTATTGGTCCACCGCAACACTTAGTTCTCATTGGGAAATCTACGGGCCGAGCTCCAGTGAGCGATAAAATGTCCTCTAGCGCTCTGGGATCCTCGGGATCGTCTATAGCTAATCCCCTAGGTCTAAGAGCTTGACATCCGTAGTAAGCCGCGACCTTGAGATCGACTTTCCTCACTATTTTTCCAGCTATCTCCTCTAAACCAATTTCCCTGAACAGGAAATCGACTAAGTGGGTCGCAAAACCACCGCTCCTGTTTATCGTGTTGTAACAACCGCTGCATCCAGTTATGACCCTCCCGCCGGCTTCCCTATTTATTATCTTAGCGAGCCCCCTGGTGAATTCCCAACTGTAGAGCTCACCCTCCAACGTACCGCAGCACGGCAGATCATCGAGCAGCTTGAACTCCACCCCTAACCTCTCTATGACGAAGAGCGCCGTCTTTAAATACGCTCTCTCAGTGGTCTTAGCTGAGCACCCGGGATAGTAAGCCTCAACTCTTCCTCGCAACCTCCCTCACCTCCTCCAAGAGCTCCCTCCTTACCCTCCCTCTCTCGAAGAGGATAGGGGCAGCTTTAAGGCCCTTCAGACCAGCGTATTTGGAGAGGGAGACTCCTAAGGCCCTAAGGGCGAGTGCAGCTGGATTCAGAAAGCCCTTGTCAGTTATCTCATCTAAGAAAATCTTCTCAAATCTCCCAGGGCCGTACCTCTTCACAGCTATGTTTGACAATGCAGTAGCTATATCCGGGAAGCTCAAGCCCTGAGGACATCTGACGGAGCAGAGGAAACAGTGGAGGCAGAGCTCGTAAACCCTAGATTTGAGGACATCTTCCATCCCCAATTGAATGGAGTGTATCAGCTTAGCTGGGGAGAAGCCCTTGTATCCAGCCATCTGGCAGGATGATGAGCATTCCCCACATTGGAAGCATAACATGACGTCCTGCCCGGAGATCGCTTTTATATCGCTCCTGAGGCTCATGTCCTCACCCTACCGAAGGATATAGCTTTAGCGGATAGCACTTCCTTGCAACTCGGACATATTTTAGGAGAGTCAGCTTTCTTCAACTCCCCCTCTGTCGCGAAATAGTTTCCGCAGACTTCGCAAGCGACGAGAGGTATCTTAATCCCCTCACTCCAATTGGAGAGTAATTGAGACACTCTCAGACCTCCCAGCCTCAGGGAGGACTCGCCACTCTCCTCACATGCCTTGACACAATCCCCGCATGCTGTACACTTAGCAGCATTCACCAGAATCCTCCTGAACCCATCTGAATTCATAATCCTGAGGGCCTCACGCTCACAAGCTTCGACGCAAGCGCCACAACCGATGCAACTCTCATCGTAAACTGGCGCCTTGAAGCCAGGTATCTCGGGAAGTGGGATATCCTTGAACTCTTTAGCTATAGCTTTGAGGGCCTCGACGAGGTTCTCCTTCTTCCCTAGCCTTATCCTACCGATCTCGCCCCTGCGGGGGAGAGGGCCGAGTCTCTTCACCCTCTCACTCATCTCCTCCGCAGCTTTCACGAACTTATGCGGTTCCGAGGATGCCATGAAGAACATCTCAACTCTCTCAGGTTCAACTCCAACGGCCTCGAGCAGCTGCTTCACGAAGGCCACTCTCCTCTCGGCTTTGAGGTTCCCATCAACGTAATGGCACTCCCCCTTCCTGCAGCCAGCCACGAAGGCAGCATCAGCCCCTCTAGCTAGAGCGTAGACGAGCCAGGATGGGTCGAAGGTGCCGGAGCAAGGTATCCTTATCACTAGCACGTTCGCTGGGTGCTTCCTATGGGTGCTACCAGCTAGATCAGCTGCAGCGTAAGCGCACTCATTGCAACAGAAACCGATCACGTAACTCATGCGACCACCTCCAGTAAGCCGTCTATCTGATTGAGGATCTGACCGTGATCATAGAGCCTCCTCTCTATAGCTCCAGTTGGACAGGCCCCCTGACAAATGCCGCATCCCATGCAAGCGAGCGGGAGCACTCTGGCCTTCCCCTCCTCGAGCACTATAGCTGAGAAGGGGCACTCCTCAACGCACGCTCCACAACCCGTGCAGAGCTCTGGATTCACTTTAGCCTTCTCCCCTGTCACCGGGACCTTCCCCGCCATCAAGATCCTAGCAGCTTCACTAGCTGCCGCTTTAGCCTGTGTTACAGAATCCGGGATGTCCTTAGGTCCTTGAGCAGTACCGCATATGAATATACCCGGTCTTGATGTCTGAACGGGCTTCAGTTTAGGATGTAATTCTTGCAGGAATCCGTAGAGATCCCTGGGTATGTTCAACACCTTCGAGATAGAGAGGGTCCCCTCGGAAGGGCTGAGGCCAGCCGCTAAGACCACCATATCGACCTCCAACCTCAATTTCTCACCCAGCATCTCATCATAGATCTCTGTGACGAGCTTATCTCCCTCTCTCCTAACCTCACCGGGCTTTCCCCTGATGAAGACGACTCCCTCCTCCCTCACTCTAGTGTACATCTCCTCGAAACCCTTCTTGGGGGTCCTCATATCTATATAGGCCACGTAGACCTTGGTCTCGGGGTACTCCATCCTGATTATCTCAGCTTGCTTCAGCGTGATCATGCAGCAGACGTTGGAGCAATAAGGATTGTTGTTTAAATCTCTGCTCCCAGCGCATTGCACGAAGAGGACGCTCTCAGGGATCTTGCCATCAGATGGTCTCTTCAAATGGCCGGCAGTCGGGCCATTGACATTTATAAGGCTTTCGAAACCGAATTGAGTTATCACGTCAGGTATCTTCCCATAACCGTAGTTCTTGAGGTTGCTGGCATCGTACTCATTAGCGCCAGTCGCTACTACTATAGCCCCTACCCTGAGCTCGAACTCCCCATCTTCCTCGGTCAGATCCACTGCTTTAGCTGGACAGACCTCCTCGCACTTCCTACAGCTCCCGTCCTCGAAGAAGAGGCAGTTCTCCCTATCTATGACGTAAGCTCTGGGGACGGACTGGGGGAAGGGTATGTAAGCAGCCTTCCTACTCCCCAGCTTAGCGTACCACTCATTCGGAACCTCCAAGGGGCAAGATTCTGCGCAAATACCACAAGCCACGCATTTATCTGGATCTACATACCTAGCTCTCTTCTTGATCCTTACCCTGAAGTCGCCGACGGACCCGCTGACTTCCGTGACCTCGCACATCGTGTGGATCGTTATGTTAGGGTGATGCTCGGCTTCCGCCATCATGGGGGTGAGTATGCATAGCGAACAGTCGCCCGTGGGGAAGACTCTATCCAATAGAGCCATCCACCCGCCTATAGTAGGTGACCTCTCGATCATATGCACTCTTATCCCTTTCTCAGCTAGATCGAGCGCTGCAGCTATTCCAGCTACGCCTCCACCTATCACTAGAGCCTCCCTGTTCACTCTGAACTCCTCAATCTCCACGGGCTCGGCCTCCAGGACCCTCTCTACAGCCGCCCAAGTGTAAGCTATAGCCTTCCTGGTAGCTTCCTCAGGATCTTCAGTCGACCAGGAGACTAGCTCCCTTATGTTAGCTTGCTCATAATACCCGAAGTTCAAGCCAGCTTCCTCTACCGCTCCCCTGAATAGGGGTTCATGGAGTTTGGGGCTGCAAGCGGCAACGACGACCCTATCGACCTTCCCAGCCCTTATATCCCTCTTTATCAATTCCTGGCCGAAGCTACTGCACATGAAGAAGTAATGCCTCGATACCGTGACCTGAGGATGCTTCTTCAACTCAGCAGCCACTCTCTGAACATCCACCTTCCCGGCTATATTCTTACCACAATGGCAGACGTAAACCCCGACCTTAGGCATAGAGATCACCCGAAAATCGTCTCGAAGGCTGATCTAAAAGCTTGGATAGCTGGAGAGGACTCATCCAATTCCCTCAGGCTCCTCCCCTCGATCTCAGCCCTGATCAAGGAATGATCGTATGGGATGAAGAAGTGCCTCGCATCCAGGGCTTCAGATATCCTCAACCTCTCGCTCTCATCACCGGAGAACTTATTGACTATGTAGGTCACTTCCCTTATCCCCAGCTCCCTCCCCATCTTGGCTGTCCTCTTATCTATCCCCAGGGCCTTCTGAGTGGGCTCAGTGACGCAGAGCATGTGATCGAACTTTTGAAGTATTTGGATTC